>JACPGM010000094.1 GCA_016188985.1 Lentisphaerota bacterium
GAAAACGAAAGGAATGCTTGAGCTGTACCGGCTCAAGTGTTATCAATCAAAACACAGCGTCGCTACGCTCCGAATACCGTTCACTTTCGGATGAGAACAGGTGTTCACTTTGGTGAGAATACGCAGTCTTTGCGGCAGGTCAAGCACGCCGGGAGTCACTTCGTCGGGAGTTTCCACGATGCCCTCCTCCAGGCCCAGGGAGCTGATCGAAAACGAAAATACGTCCCAGCTGTCGCCGGTTTCGTTTAAGAGCCGGCTGGTATAGCCGAGGGAGCGCCCGTTTTTGAAAACTTCGATAAAAGCCAGGCTCGGACCCTGGCTGTGATCGCTGTAATAATGGACCCAGACTTTATAAGTGCCCGGGGTGGTCACCTTCTCGAGCGTGAGGTTTTCTTCCGTGCAAGAATCAATGCAATCGCGGTCCAGCGAGGGATCATCGGAGCTATCCCCCGGGACGCCCCAATCGGGATTGCGATTGCTATAATAGCAATCCTCCCCGCTGGGGGGGCTTAAATGCAGATCCACATCCGCCCCGAGGTTGTCCCAGGTCAGCCGGATATGATAAGCGCGCAGTTTGATGTTTTGCTTGTTGCTGACAAACTTACCCACTCCCGCGGCGGAGGGCATGCGCGGATCCAGGGAATTATACCCCGCTACCGCCCACTGCAGGATGCCCGACTCGTCAGATTGCGCCGTGATCGCCTGCCATTCGCCATCGCTGAAGGTGTATTTGGTATCCTGGATGTCGTCCTTCGTTCCGAGAATAGTTGTCAAATTGTTTTTTCCGACTACCAGGGTGAACCGGTTATGGGCGTAGCCGGCCGTGGGATCGCCGTTGGCCTGCCAGGTAAATTGAGTCGAGATGACGCTGGAGACAATCTGGCCTTCCGACGGTGTAAGCAGTTCGGGCCCGACGTTGTTCATCGCGAAAACCTGGCTGAACAGCAGGACGGTGCTGATGTCATAGCTGGCCAGTGCGCACAGGAAGTTATAGAACTTGCCGATATCATCCCAATCGCCCGTGTTAACGGCATTCCAGATTTGCTGCGGGGTAACATCGGTATAATCCTGAGACAGTCCGTCGGACGATGCGTCAACCGCCGCGTCGCACAGGTCGTAGAGCACGGCCATAACCGAGTATTCGCTGGCATACCCCTGGCCTGAGCCGCCCAAGGCGCCATTGCCGATAGTTTCAAGATCGGCCGTTAGCACTTGATCTTCGGTGTCGTGATAAGTGCGGTCGCCGGCATTGGGTATGGCAGGGAGTGCGAGTAGATTTTGAGTAGGCTCGACCTGAAGCTCGATCCCGAAAAAAGTGGCCCAGCCCTCGGACCAGGCCAGGCGGATACCTTTCTGTTTGCCGTGAAGGGGAATCGTGGATCCGCCGGAATGTTTTCCGCCCGGTGATCTGTCGAAGCGTGAAGATGCGCCCTTGTCAGACAGAAAATGGCCGAATTCATGGAATAAAACGTCCCAGTCCAGCGCGTCCGCCCGCAGGATGTTGATGGTCATATCACTCGAAGAATAATAGGACGCATCGCCGCCGACCGGGAAAATGACGGGGATTTTGGGCAGCACGCTGCTGTAGCCGTGCAGGGCATAGGCCTCGGCGGCGGCTTGTAACATGGCATCCAGCACGGAAAAACGCCTGGCGTTCTCGTCATCCGTCGCGCTGCCGCGCACCGGCGCGCCGGTTGTTAAGGAAACCTCAAGGGTTGAGGAGGTATGGTCCGTATATTCGGCCGAGTACATGTCATAGGTGCTGCTGGCATCGGGGCCTACGCTGGCCACGACATCGTTGTTGATGGCGCAGTAGACCCGTACCTGGATATCCGGACCGCTGCCGACATCGCCGCCGCTGGCCGCGATGGAATAGGTTCCATCCGCCGCCGTATAGCCTTCCCCGATGACGTCATCAAAAGCCACGTCCACGTCAATCACCTTGACTTTGGCGAAGCGGATAGGATGCGCTACACCGGCCGCATCTTGGTAGGTTATGGTGCCCGACACAGTGACGGAGATTGTATCCCGAGAGAGCGACTGCGGCTTCGGCGGCTTGCCCGGTTGTTCCTGCTCTTTGCCGGGCTTGAGCAATGGCGGCAGGACAGCCGGAGGGCGCGGCGCGCTCGGCGTCGGCGCTGAGACGCCAGGAGCACTCAGTAGCCGTTTTTTATCGTCTGCGGTCTTGGCGCGCTTGAGATCCATCAGACTGAACGGCTCCAGTGAGGCCGCCACGCCGCCGGCTTCGGCAATCACATTCAGGCTGATTCTTGACCCCGAAAATTCCGACTCGGCGGGATCAAAAGCGGCGTCCACATAAATTGCGTAGCGCCCCGCAGTGTTGAGCATAACCGTCAGCACAAGCTCCTGCGGCGCGCCTGGCTGAAGCGCGCCCTGCCATACGGAGCTGCCGCTGATCAGGGCAATTTCCGCAGGCAGTGTTACTACTACGGTTAAGTTGGAATAAGCCCGGGTCGTAGTCAGGGTGATCCGCAGCGTCTCGTTTCGACCCAGCTCGGGCTTGGGGTTGGCAAATGCCGCGCTCATGGTCAGGGGCGGTGTCTGCTTAACCGCTTTGGCCGGCCAGGGCAGCAGCATAACGGCCAGCACTCCGGCCAACAGCCAGGCCGCGCGACAAGCCTTCCTCCGGCCACGCATAATTGTCGCATATTCAGCTTTCATGCAAGCAGCCCTCCTTTGAAATAAAAAACATTCGCCAATTCACGTTGTTTCGCGGGCATTATTGCGCATGAGCCAAACGAAGGGAAGCGGTTTTTTCTCCCGCCTTGACTTGCCTTGGGCCATGCCTTATTAGAGGCGTTAGCGCAAAGCTGAATAATCTTATGAAACGCCCCGCTTCCAGAAAAATTGCGCAAGCTCTCCGCCGATACCAGCGCGGCCTGCTAAGAAAAGCACACGTGGTCGGCGTGGGGGTAGGGGAAAAGATCACGGCCGGGAGACCCACGGGCCGGCTCTGCCTGAAGGTCTATGTGGCCACTAAGGTGGCTGAGCAAAAGTTAGCCCATCGCGATCGCGTGCCCTTGCGGGTGGCGCGCGTGGAAACCGACGTGGAGGAAATAGGCAAGCTCCGGCCACTGGCGTTCAAGCGGCGGATGCGGCCGGCGCCGCCCGGCGTCTCCATCGGGCATTATAAAATTACTGCCGGGACGCTCGGTTGCCTGGTAAATGATCGGCGCACCGGGCGGCCGCTGATTCTCAGCAATAATCACGTCTTGGCCAATTCCAATTCCGCCCGCCGCGGCGATGCCGTGATCCAGCCCGGCGCTGCCGACGGCGGCAAGCTGCCCAAGGACAAAATCGGCGAACTTGAGCGCTGGGTCGCGCTGCGCTTCGGGGCCAGGCCTAATGCCGTGGATGCCGCCCTGGCGCGGCCGATTGAGGCAAAGGACGTTAAACCCGAAATTATCGGCAACGTCGCGCCGCGTAGAACCGCGACTGCTCGGCGCGGACTGGTCGTCCAGAAGACCGGCCGCACCACCGAGTTCACGGTTGCCAAAGTGCGCGACGTTTCCGCAACCGTTAAAATCGTTTATGGCCGCCGCACGGCGCTGTTTGCCAACCAGATTCTTACCACGGCGATGTCGCAGGGTGGCGATTCCGGTGCACTCGTTACCGATCAGCGCAACCGCGCCGTGGGACTGCTTTTTGCCGGGTCTGAGACCGTTACCATCTGCAATCCTATTGCCGCCGTCTTCAAATCCCTGAACGTCCGTCTGTAAGAGGAGGAGAAGTGACGACAGGCAGTCAAGAGACAGTTTTGCGTTCCGGCGACACAAGGTCGCCGGGAACCCGGTGGAGGGAGCCGGAAAATGAACGGGGGTGAGGTAGAGGGAGCGAATGCTGGTAGCATCCCGGCGACCTTGTGTCGCCGGAAGCCAAATTTAGGCCCCGGTGACGCAAGGTCACCGGGAATCATGTACACCCGTCACAACCTCCGTCCCGTCTATGTCCTCCGTTACGACTGGACCGGGTGGCCAACCGTGGGCACAACCCTCCCGCCGCAAACCGCCGACATCGCACGGACCGCGGCATCCGCGTGGGAAGCCGACGGCCTGCGCCTGCATGAACTGCGCGCTACAACGCAAATGGTTCAACTTCTTTTCAGCGCCACGCCGCAAATCAGCCCGGTCTTCTTTTGTCAGCGGGCCAAGGGGCGACTCCAGCATGCGCTCCTCAAGGCTGGCACACCGGTGAATTTCAGCCGCAAGGTGTCATTTCGCAGTTTGGGCGAAAACACTTCCGGGGTAGTCGAAGACTATATCCGCGGACAAGTCGGCAAGGCGGACTTCGCCGATTCACGCTTCCGCGAAATCATGCGCCAGTTCACCGTGGCCCACGGGGACGTTCGGCTGGCCGAACCGTCGGAGTCCAACAGCGGGCGATATTGGTATAACCTGCATGTGGTGCTGGTCGTGGCGCATCGGTTCAGGATCACCAATCCCGACAGACTTGGTCAACTTCGTGACGCAGCCTTTGCTATGGCTGCGGAGGACGGGTGCCGGATCGCGGCGCTGTCCGTGATGCCGGATCATATGCACATGGCGATTCGTGGGAACATCGAGCAATCGCCGGAGCAGATTGCGCTGACGTTTCAGAACGGCTTGGCGCTGGTTGCGGGGTGCCGGGCGTGGCAGGATGGCTTCTATGTGGGGACGTTCAGCGAGTATGACCTGGACGTGATTCGGCGTATAGCACGGCGGTCGTGATCTCCCGCAGGGCAAGCCCGCGGGGGAAAGGGATGTGTTCCCGGCGGGCTCGTCCCGCCGGAACAATAAATGATCGGGGCGATGAGATTTGAACTCATGACCTTTTGCACCCCAAGCAAACGCGCTACCAGTCTGCGCTACGCCCCGCGAAAAGTAGATAAAATTGCATTATCATCCCATAAGGTCGGGATTTTGAGTTAGAACACGGCTAATATCGAGGAAGAACAAGTTCTCCTCGACAAGTTCAGTTTCAGTTTTTTGGTGGAACACATATGGATAGCATCCCTTTTCAACAGATAGCTGGCCCACAGGAATCATCCGAACCCTGGCAAATAGGCCAGTTCCGGTGTGCCGCAGATACGGCCAGGTGGTTTGGCTGTCCCATAGGAATTCAACAAATCATCCAAGTAAAAATATCGCCATAACACTGCCCGTACCACGGTA
>JACPGM010000003.1 GCA_016188985.1 Lentisphaerota bacterium
GCCGGCGCGCCAGATCGGCCATCACGCAGGCGCAAAGCGTGTGGTTGTGCAATGTCGGCTGGGTATAGAGCGCGCGCGGGTCGCCCGGCGCATAGCGGCTCAGCGCCTCCCGGGCGTCCGCAATCCGGCGCCGGGCGAACTTCGCGCGCTCGGCAGCGGACAATTTCTCCTTGAGCAGGGTGTAGGCCTCGAACGTGAAGAGGGCGGAAAAATGCGCGCTCCGCTCAATTTCCAGGAGATATTGCCGGGCCAAGGTCAGGCACTCCGCCCGACGGGTAAAGCGGTGCAGCGCCGCGAACAGGAAGGCCAGTTCCGGGGCTGGCCGACCGCACCATTCGCCTGCGCGATCCGGCTGGGTCCATAGATCGTGGAACGACCGCTGGTGCAGGAAGCGCACCAGCGCCCCGATTTCCTTCACATAGATTGACCGATGGTCTTTCATGTGAAGATGGGATATTGTTGGTAATTACTCTCGCCCGGCATCGCCCGGCGCCACCTGCTCGCTAATCCTTAGTGGAAAGTTGCAATTGTACCGGGTACGGGGATATTGACCCAGACGATTGTGCCATTCGTGCCCGCGGAATACGACGTTGACGTTCCGCCCGTAGCGGAAGCGGCGCCGACAAAGGAATGAAACATACGCCAAATGGCAATGCGGCCGCCACCGCCGCCGCCACCCGAACTGGCGTTGCCTCCATTAGCGGTAATCAAACCATTTGTGCTTGTGCCCGCAAACGCGCGGCAGGTGATATAAACGCTCCCGCCGGCGCCGCCACCGCTGTAAGTTCCAACACCGTTGCCGCCGTTCGCATTGATGATTCCGTTGACGGTCACACCGGTATCCGCGACAATGCGAATTGCGCCGCCACCGAACCCGCCGTATTGCCAGTACTGTCCCCCTGCACTGCCGGATTCGCTCGGCGCGTTCGAAAGGCCGTAAGTTGAGCCACCGGCATAGCCGGCATAACCGTTCCCACCCTTACCGCCGTACCCACCGCCGCCACTGGCATTGCCGGCTTGTGGCCCGAACCCGTATGAGAGTTGAACGGCGCCTGAGTATCTTCCGGCGTAGCCCCGGGCATACGAAGACATTAAACCGTTCGTAGCCACGACAAGGCTGCCCACGCGGAAAAATGTCGCCTGGCCATTCGTGCTGTGGGCAACGGAATAGATGGTTCCGGATCCGCTGTTGCCCACCGTGACTGCGCTCGTAATGCTGAGCCGCGCGCCCCAGTTGGTGTCCACCGCATTGCTCATCCCACTGAACAGGCTGAGCGTGCCTCCGCCGTCTATTAACAAGTTATTCATGGAAACCACGAACCCGTTGGTGCCCAAGGCCAGGTAATAGCCTGCGGCACCCTGCAAGACGTTCCCGCCCTGCATCGTGGCCGAGCCAATCTCCAATTTAGCCGAACTGCCGCGCACGGTAATATCGTTGGTCACCGTCAGTTGCAGACCTTCGTCCGCCAGCCGCACCCAGGTGTTCGTAATGGTCAGGGAATCCGGAGACCAGGAGGAAAAGCCGAGCACCTGCCCATAGATATTGGCAAGTGTCGGCGTCAGGATCGCGGGGCTGGGAATGTAGAGCGTGCCGATGTCTCCAATATACGTGGTACCAGCATAGCTGCCCGCGCCGCCGTTGAGTTGGATCTGGACCGTAGGCGTTGGGATGATGCCTGATTGCGCGCTGGAATACAGGATGGCAATGCGGCCGCCGCCGCCCGCCCCGCCACCATTGGGTCCGTTGTTGCCGCCGCGGGCGCGGATAATGCCGTTCGTGCCGTTGAACGTCTGACAGGTGATCATGACGCCGCCGCCAGATCCGCCGCCGCTCCACAATAAAACACCATTCCCGCCGTTGGCGGAAATCGTTCCTTCGACTTGGACGTTTCCGCTGGCGTCAATGCGTATCGCGCCGCCGCCGTGCCCGCCCATTCTGCCTGCAATATCCGTGCCGCCCGCGCTGCCCGGGGCTTCCGGCGCGGCGGGTGCCCCATAGGCCCGTCCATACGTCAGATCCGAGATGGATCCTGCTCCGCCGTACCCGCCGCCCGAGACGTAATTCGCTGTTCCGCCGCCCGGCCCCTGGCCTGCGCCCCCATCCACCGCCGTATAGCCCTTGGCGTCCACATTGATCGCCCCGCCGGCGGCAACGGTCAGGTTGGAGCAGGCAATCCACACGCGGTTTGTCATCGTTGAGACATTATTACTAAACGGCCCCGCGCAGGTTAGAACAGCGCCGGTGGCAATGGTCACATTGGTTGCGTTGAGCGCCGTGTCCCAGTTGCTGAAGATCAGCGTGGCCTTGTTGCTGATGAGCAGCGAGCTTAACGGATAGGTGGAGTTGGTCAGCCGGACGCCAATGTTGTTGGTGGCAATGACCACCTCATCGCCGTTGGTCGGCACGGAGCCGCCGGCCCAGTTCGTGGGCACGTCCCAGTAATTGGTTCCTGCGGGTGTCAGCCAGGTGACCGTGGCCGCCAACGCGCGGCAGGACAACGAGCACACCAGCACGAGGCATAATAACCATTTTGCGCGACGGAAGTGCATGACTTGTGACTTGCTGATAGCCTATTTTCCCAAGGCCCAACTGTAAAGAAAAAAGGTTAACGATTTCCCTTGTCCATCAAACGCTTTCGCTTGATTTGAACGTAAATCTTCTTTCGATCGCTCCCAGCGGCCGATCGGAGATGATCCTGAAATGCTCCGGCAACCGCATCTTCCCAGGCATTGCCTCGGGACGGCTGGCGCGCACGATCAACTCGCAACGGTCCGGGTTGAGAAGCTGGACCTCAAGGTTCAACCTTCCATGCGCGGTGTGCAGGTTGCGTAGCGCCGTCGTTCGATTGGACCGGAGCCAGGCAAACGGAATCCCCGCCAGCAGCACCGCCTCGCTATCTGTCTCGAAATAGAACGATTTCAGGATCGTCTCGAGGGCGCGCCCGTTGCCGCTGCCGTTGGGCTGGAACGGACAAAAAGCCGGATCATTCAACGCGAACCGCTCCAGCCCTTGATGCGTGTCTTGGGTCAGGCCGTACTTGAGATGGACTTGGGCCGCGGCGAAGGCCTTCTTCCACTCGCCCAGCCGCAGGTAGATATCCTGCCAGGCCCATTCGCCCAACCCCATGTACATGACTTCGCGATCCATCTTTCCGGTAAAACAGCCGTGCGTCATGTGCTTCTCAAAGAAAGCGACATATCTCCGAAACGCGGACGTGTTGGCCTCGATCGCGTTGCAAGTTGCCAGCAGGAATGCGCCGCAGATGTTGTCGAAGCCCTTGAAAATCCGCTCCTCGGGATCGCCGGTGACGATTGCGCGCTCGATGAACCCATCCGGCCGGGTTATGGCCTCCACTGCCGCGGCGATGTCCGCGCGATACTGGAGCAGTTCGGCGCGAAACGATCCGGCCTCGCCGTGTTGGATATCCTCGAGGAGCGCGACGCCTTTTTCAAGGCCCCGATACGAGTATGCATCCGTCATCGCAATGATGTGCCCGTTGTCCCCGTCCGTGGCAACCCCGAACGGCATCAGGCCGTACGTCGTTGGCCGCGCGCCGTCCAGGTTCAGCCGGCGGGTCGCGCGGATTTCACCGACAATCCAGCGCAGCGCGCGCAGAAGTCTCGGCAGATATTCGGAGAGAAACTCTTCGTCGCGCGAGTAACGATAATAATCGGCCGCAAGTGAGACCGCCCCGCCCGTCGTGCAGAGCCACTTCAGACCGGTCGTGCCGACGGCGCCGGCCGTCGTCGTGAGCCGGCCTTTCGGCGGACAGCCGCCGTCTTGCAGAGAGAAGATGTTTTCAATCCCGGCGCGGACATGCGCAAACCAGCCAAGCGGCAGCAACGGCGTCAGCATGCACACGGCCTCCCACACCCAGACGAGGTGACGTTCGGGGATGCCGCCCTGGGTCGGAACGAGTCCTTTTACGTCCGGGAATCTCACGAGTAATTGCGAGATGGAAATGGGCAAATGGACAAGCAATTCGTCCCATTTGCCAGCCGCGCAAACCAGTTCCGCTCCGGCCGGGGGCTTCAGCGATTCGAAGTGTTGCCGGGCCGTCGCGCGGCATGAGCTGATGTCGGCGGACTCGAGAGACGCGAATTGCTCCGGGGAGACGCGCTCGTAGTTCACCAGCAGGGCGAGATGAAAGCTCTTCGTTTCGTTCGGCGCCAGTTCTGTTTCGAGGTGGATCGCATCGCGGACTTCTTTCAAGCGCAGCGCGGGCATGGCGAAGGTGTTGGGTTCCATGAACACGTAATCGGCGTCGGTAAAGCGCGCTTCTTTGACCCACAAGACGGAGAACGAACCCGCTACGAGCTTGCCGATGGGTTTGCCTTCACGGAGGATTTGATGCCGAAGCAGGCCAACCTTGTCGCACGGCGTGTATTTGGTCGCGTCCCAGTAGAAAGGGATGTAGTGGTAATCGAACAGGTCCTCTTCGATGGGGAAGTTCACCTTCACCCAGGCATGGGCCTTCCGGGCCGATGTCAGGTCATTCGTGACCGAACAGGAAACCCAGAGAATCGTTTGCGCGAGACTCTTCGTCGGACAGCAAAAGTACTCGAACTCGTAAAACAACCCGGCCTGCGAAAAGCGCGCGTCTGGAACGTTGTAGGTCGCGCGAGCGATCGGATACTTGCCGTCGTCCAGGCTAACCCGCGTCCGGCGGCAGTCGGGAACGGCGGCTGGTTGGCCGAGCGCAAACTGCACGAGCAATGTCTCGCACCGTTGGGCGGCGCGAAAAACAGCCTCGTTTTCGCCGTCAATATTGGGCAAGACGCGTCGCCGACACACGTTCAGGCCGCAATCAACATGGATGAAATCGGGTGAATGCGCCGGATGTATGGGCAAATGCGCCGTAATCGGCGGCGTGTAGCCGCCCCAATCCTCGGCGAGCAGCTCGGACCACAGTTTTCCGGGAACTTCAGGGTAAGTAAGCATGTTGGGCAACAGCGTCCGTTTATCAAATCACATTACTTATATGCCACATCCCTGCCTTTGCCTTTAAACCCGTAAGCGGCGGAGGTTAAGGTGACGATTTACGGTTGTCAATTGCCTTTCTTTTTGTGTCTTTCTTTTTGTGTTTTTGTGCCTTTCTTTTTGCCCTTCCTTTCCCCGTCAGAAAAAAACTGTAATGCGTCAGTTATGAGGTGGTCGCGTGAGGGTTCCGCCGACAGGCGGATCCGCCAGGGTGGAAGGGACGGCTCCCCGCCATAGGGCGGGGCAAGCGCCGAGTTTATCCCGCCTCGGCGGGACCGTCCGCGGCGCGTTCGGCGAACGCGCCCTACCTCTTGCCCCCATAAGACTGGGTTACAAAAAACTTCTTGATTGAGAGGCTATGTTCCGGTAATAAATCTTCAGTGTGTTTGGCGGAGGTTAGCGAGCAAGGATTCGTCTTTTCGGCTATCTAGGTTTTAACGTTTGGCACGGTTGCCGCCAACAGGATAGCGGCCGCGATCAAGCGGAAGATGACGTTCATGGCTGACCGCGAACAATTACGGCCGAAATGCTGGAAGCGGCCGAACCGGGCATAAGTCTCAAGCCGACGCCGAAAGCGGCCCGCTTGCCGCGGGAAACCCTCAGCGCCAAGCTCGGGGCTTCGGGCTACGCGCTTTACCAGGAATTTCTCGAGAGTATTTACGACGCCGTTTTAATCACGGACTGGCAGGGACATATCCTGGATGGCAACGCGCGCGCCGGCGAATTCCTGCGCTATGAGGTCCGGGAACTATGCGGCCTGGCCATTGCCGATATCGTTTATGGCCTGGATGAGGCCGTCCTCCAGCAGATCGGCGGCAACCTGGAGCACGAGCAGTTCACCCTGATCGAGGAGGCCTATTGCCGCCGCAAGGACCAATCGTTGTTTCCCGCGGAAATTGCCACCCACAAACTGCACCTGGGCGCGGAAAAACATCTTTGCTTTTTCATCCGCGACATCACCCTGCGCAAACAGAATGAAGAGCTGCTGCAGCAGACACGCGATCGGCTGGTGCAGGCTGAGCGCCTGGAAATGGCCGGCAGTATTGCCGGTCATATCGCGCACGATTTCAACAATCTCCTGACCCCCCTGGTGGCCTACCCGGACTTAATCCGCGGCAAACTGCCGGAGGATTCAGCGCTGCACGCGGACCTGGAGGTGATCAGCAAAGCGGCCAAGCAGATCGCCGCCATCAATCAACAACTTCTGGCGCTGGCGCTGCGCGGCTATCAAGCGCAATCGGTGCTGAACATTAATTCGGTAATTAAACTCACCGTCGAACTCCTGGCTTACAGCGCGGGGGCCAAGCGCATCAAGATTGACCTGACCCTGGCGGAGGACCTGTTCAACCTGAAAGGCTCCCCGGAACAGCTCCAGCGGGTTATCCAGAACCTGTGCCTGAACGGCATCGAAGCCATGGACTTGGGCGGCACTCTGACGATCAAAACCGAAAACGTCTACTTGGACACGCCCCTGAAGAAACATGAACTCGTCCCCCCGGGCGAATATATCAAGGTCACGATTGGCGATACCGGCCACGGTATCCCCCGGAAAAATATTAACCAGATCTTTGACCCCTTTTTTACCACCCGGCCGGCCAACCAACGCCGCGGCGCCGGCCTGGGGTTGAGCGTGGTACGCGGCATCGTTAAAGATCACCACGGCTTTATTGACCTGGAAAGCGCCGTTGGGGTCGGCACCGTCTTCAACTTGTACTTCTCAATCTGCCGGGATGAGCCCGAGCCGGCCGAACCGGAAAAAAATTATCTCGGCACGGAAACCATCCTGGTCGTGGATGACGATAAACTGCAGATTGAGGTTATGACCCGTCTCCTGCAAAAGGCCGGCTATACGGTTGCGGGCGCCCTCAGCGGCGAAGAGGCGCTTCAACTATTCAATGCGTATAAGCCCAACGCCCGCTTTCCCAACCTGGTTATTCTCGACATGATTATGGGCAATAGCATGGACGGCGCCCAGACCTATCAGGAACTGAAAGCCATCAACCCCAGGCAGAAGGCCATTATCCTATCCGGCTATGCTGAATCGCCCCGCGTCACCCTGGCCCAGTCCCTCGGCGCCGGCGCCTACGTGCGCAAACCGGTGACGCTCGAAAAGCTGGGCAAAGCCGTCCGGCAGGAATTAGATCGGACCTGAAACTCCTATCCAACCGATCGCATGCCCAATCGAATAGAAGATGTAACATGTAGGAGCGCCACCCCGCTGGCGCGAGGAGATCGCCTCGGCGGGGCCAGGCTCCTACATAATTTTGGGTTGTGGCCGTCAGGCTGCCTTAGATCGGACTGAAATTCTTGTCAAATCCAGCTTATGCCGAACAAACTAATTCATGGCTTAGCAATCGGCCTCGCGGCCGCCGGCGTGGCCTTGGGCTTATGGGCCTTGGGCGCCCTCGACCGGTTTGAAGCCAAAACCTGGGACTGGCGCGTTATCCGTCTGGCCAAGCCCGGCCATTTCACCGATAAAATCCGGCTGATCTTTATTGACCAGCAAAGCTTAGACTGGGTGAACAAGGAAATGGCCCTGCGCTGGCCCTGGCCCCGCACGGTCTACGTCCCCATCCTCGAATTCTGCCGCCGCCAGGGCGCCAAGGCGGTCATTTTTGACATGCTCTATACCGAGCCGTCTTCCTACGGCGTGGATGATGACGTCGCCTTCGGCGCGGCGATTGCTCAGACTCCCGGGTTTGTCAATACGGTTTTTCTCGGCCGCGAAACCGGTTCGACTTCCGCTTGGCCGACCAACCTGTCGGCTTCGCCAATCAAAATTCCGGACTTGCCGGCCTGGCTGACCGTGGCCGACCATGCCGGAGTGATCATGCCCCGGGCGACTTTCCCGATCCCGGAAGTCGCCACCAATGCCGCCTTGCTGGGCAATGTCGAAGGCCAGCCCGACCCGGATGCCATCTTCCGCCGCCTGCCTTTGCTGGCCGTGTTCGATCAACAGGTCGTGCCCACGCTCGGCCTGGCCGCCTACCTGGCCGCCGCCCCGGACGAAACTATCGCGCTTGATCCGGCGGCGCCGGACTGGTTGCGCCTTGGGGCGCGCCGTATTCCGCTTGATCGTCACGGGGCAACGATCCTGCGCTTCCGCGGGCCGTCGCAAACTCACCGGCGCTTCAGCGCCGCCGCCGTGATCCAGAGCGAACTTAAACTTCAAGCGGGCGAGACGCCGCCCATCACCGACCCGCGGATCTTCAGCAATTGCTATGTATTCGTGGGCTGCAATGCGCCGGGGCTCCTGGACCTGCGGCCCGCGCCGGTGGGAGAGGTCTATACCGGCGTGGAGCTGCATGCCACCTTGCTTGACAATCTGCTGGCCGCGGATCCGCTGCGCGATATGCCCTGGCCGGTAACGGCCGCTTTGACGCTCCTGCTGGGCCTCCTTGGCGGCGTGGCAACTTTGTATTGCCGCAATGCCCGCGACACTTGCTTTGCCTTTGTCGGGGCTTTGCCCATTCCGGCTGTCTTGGGCGTGGTTGCTTATATCCAGGGCTTCTGGCTGCCGTTTCTGGTTCAGGAAACGGCCACGGCCTTTGCGCTCGTTGGGGCGGTAGTGGTGAACTACGCCACGGAAGGCCGGCAGAAACGGTTCATTCGCGGCGCCTTCAAGCAATACCTGAGCGCGGACGTGATCGAACAGATTGTCCAACACCCCGAGCGCCTGCAATTGGGCGGCGAGCAGCGCACGCTCTCGATTTTTTTCTCCGACTTGCAGGGCTTCACGACGATCTCCGAGGGGCTTAATCCCCAGGAGCTGACCGCTTTGCTCAACGAATACCTGACCGCGATGACGGACATCATCCAGGGCGAAGGCGGCACGGTGGATAAATATGAAGGCGATGCCATCATCGCCTTCTGGAACGCGCCCTTGGAACAGGCCGACCACGCCGCGCGCGCCGTGCGCGCGGCGCTGCGCTGCCAGGCGGCGCTGGCGGAAATGCGCCCGGCCGTGCAGGCGCGCATCGGCAAAAGTCTTTTCATGCGCATCGGGCTCAACACCGGGCCGGTGGTGGTGGGCAATATGGGCTCGCGCAACCGGTTCAACTACACCATCCTGGGCGATGCCGCCAATCTGGCCGCGCGGTTGGAAGGCATTAACAAGCAGTTCGGCACTTATACCATGATCTCGGAAACCACCTGCGCCGGCCTGAGCAAGGTCTTTGCCGCACGTGAAATTTCCCGCGTCGCCGTGGTCGGGCGCAAGGCGCCGGTGCGCGTGTTTGAGCCGATGAGCCCGGAAGCTTTCTCGGCGCGCACCGCCGATTTTGCCCAGTTTGCCAAGGGTCTGAACGCTTTTTACCAGGGCCAGTTCACCGCGGCCGCGGCCGCCTTTGAAGCGCTCCGGGAAAAGGACCCGCCCGCGGCCGCCTACTGCCGGAAATGCCAGGAGCTGCTGGCCGCGCCGCCCGCGGCGTGGGACGGGGTCTGGGTCATGACCGAAAAATAGTTGCTTTGCGAACGCGCCGGCAACATAATTCCCGGCCATGCGCTTTATACCCACCGCCATTAAGGACGTATTGGTCATCGAACCGAAAGTATTCGAAGACGCTCGCGGTTTTTTCATGGAAAGCTATCGGCGGGACGCTTTCGCGGCGCAGGGCCTGCAGGCGGATTTTGTGCAGATTAACCATTCGGAGTCCATCCGCCATGTCTTGCGGGGCCTGCATTACCAGGTCGGTCATCCGCAGACCAAACTTGTGCGCGTCCTGCGCGGCGAAGTCTTTGACGTGGTGGTGGATATCCGCTGGGGTTCGCCGACCTTTGGCCGCTGGGTCAGCGAGACACTCTCCGCGCAGAACCGGAAACAGCTTTACGTGCCCGTGGGCTTTGCCCATGGCTTCTGCGTGCTCAGCGCCGAGGCCGAATTTCTCTACTACTGCACGGATTATTACTATCCGCCGGGCGAAAAAGGAATCATCTGGAACGATCCGGACCTGGCCATTCCCTGGCCGGCGGCCAAACCGCTGCTGTCGGAAAAGGACCGGCGCAATCCGTATTTCCGCGATATCGAGCGGGATTTTGTGTACAAACCGGAAAAGTAAATTAGGCGACCAAGAAGCAACTATTCTGGATTCCCGACTCGTGCTTCGTAGCGAAGGCTTACTTCGCAGAGTAGCATCAAGTCGGGAATGACCCGCCTGCAATGCTGCGCATAGCGCCGCGGGCAGGCAAACGCACGCATCCATTCTGTCATTCCCGTGAAAACGGGAATCCAGGTTCTAAAAAATATCTGGATTCCCGCCGGCGCGGGAAGTTTCTAGGGAGACCCCATGAACCTTAAAGGCATTGTTCTGGCCGGCGGGACCGGCTCGCGGCTTCTGCCGCTGACCAAGGTCACCAATAAACATCTGCTGCCGGTCGGGCAGAAGCCGATGATTTATTACCCAATCGAAAAGCTGATTGGGGCCGGCATTGACGAAATTTTAATCGTAACCGGCACCGAGCACATGGGCGATATGGTCAACCTGCTGGGCTCCGGTCCCGATTTCCACTGCCGCTTTACCTATAAAGTTCAGGACGAGGCCGGCGGCATTGCCCAGGCCTTGAGCCTGGCCGAAAATTTTGCGCACGGCGCCCCCGTGGCCGTTATTCTGGGCGACAACATTTTCGAGGACGCCCTGCAGCCCTATGCCGAAGCCTTCCGCGCCCAGCGGCAAGGCGCGCGGATCATCGGCAAGGAAGTCAGCGATCCCGAACGCTTTGGCGTGGCCGAAGTCGTCGGCGACCGCGTGGTGGCTATCGAGGAAAAACCCAAGAGCCCGAAATCGCATATCGCCGTAACCGGAATCTACTTTTACGATTCTCAGGTCTTTGAGATTATCCGCGCCTGCCGGCCCAGCGCGCGCGGCGAGCTGGAAATTACCGACGTGAACAATGCTTATATCCACAAGGGCCAATTGCGCTTTCACCTCATGACCGGCTGGTGGAGCGACGCCGGCACCTTCTCGTCGTTAGCGCACGTCAACAGCCTGGTCGCGCAATGGCCGCCCAAGGTTTAAGTTCTCACGCACCATGTCCGAGGCAATCACTATCCTGGGCGCTCGCGGCATGTTGGGATCGGATTTGGCGCCGGTCCTGATCCAAGGGGGCTATTCCGTTCAGGCGCTGGACTTGCCGGAGTTTGACTTGACGAAGCCCAAGCACCTGGCGCACGCCCTGGATGGCGCGCAGGTTGTGGTCAACTGCGCGGCTTTCACGAACGTGGATCAGGCGGAAAAGCAATTTGCCGCGGCCCTGGCCGTGAACGGCCCGGCCGTGGGCGCATTGGGTCTGGCGGCCAGGGAACGCGGGGTGTTCGTCGTCCACATTTCCACTGACTTCGTTTTTGACGGCCGGCTCGAGCGGCCTTACGTGGAGACCGACCCGCCCAACCCGATTAACGCTTATGGCCGCTCCAAGCTGGAGGGTGAACGCGCGCTGCAGCGCTCCGGCTGCAGCCACGTTATCCTGCGCGTGCAATGGAGTTACGGCCGCCACGGAGCAAACTTTGTCGCCAAGATCGTGGAACGCGCCAGGACCGGCGCGGAATTGAAGGTCGTGGCCGACCAGGTCGGCGCACCGACCTGGACGGCGGACATGGCCGGAGCAATCGAGAGCCTGATTCGCCATCGGCGGGAAGGGCTATATCATTTCGCCAATGCCGGCTATGCCTCGCGCTTCGAGGTGGCCCGGTTCATCGCCCAGGAATTGAATCTGCCAGCCAGGATCACGCCCTGTGCCAGCGCGGCGTTTCCAACTCCTGCTACGCGTCCAAAAAATTCACGGTTCAACACGGCCAGAATCCAGGCCGTCCTCGCTGCGCCCATCCGTCCCTGGCAGGAAGCCCTGGCGGAGTTTTTACGGAGTTAAGATAGGCACAGATGGATAATGACGCGGCAATTTTAGCGCTCGATCCCGGCGGGACCAAGTGTCATGCCCTGCTGGTCCGCGGCGATGGCCGGGCGCTGAGCTGGGGCAGCAGCGAGGGCTCCGGCCTCAGCGGACGCAGCGAGCAAGCCTTCCTGTTGGCCGCGCGGCGCGCGTTAGCCCGGCATGTCCCCGAATCGCTCACTATTATATCGCTCGGACCGCGCTATATTCCCAAACCAGCGGCCAATGTATTTATCAACGCTTACTTCAAACTGGCGCGCCGGCTGAGCATCCCCGGTCGCCCGCGCCCGGCGGCGCAGGTCTGCCGCTGGCTGGTGCGCAAATTAGACATCCCCATTGTCGCCGTCATCCTGGTGAAGGAAGATGAAGCGGCCATGGCCCTGGCCGGCCAACCGTATGGCCTGGTGGTCCTGGCGGGAACCGGATCATTCGTGCATGGCAAGACCCGCGATGGCCGGGAATTACATCTCGATGGGATCGGCCCAGTCTTGGGCGATACCGGCAGCGCCTATTTTATCGGGTTGATGGCCTTGCGCGCCGCGGCCAAGTCCGACTGGCACCTCCGTTTTCATACCACCTTGCTCAAAAGGGCCTATTCTTTTTATGGCTTGCGCAATGTTTCCGAGCTGGTCACTTTCAGCCTGAAACCGAAGGATCGCTCGGTCATCGCCGCCTTTGCCCGCGTGGTGGACGAGGAAGCTTCGGCCGGGGACGCAGTCGCGCGGCGGATATTATTAGAGGCCGCCGATGAATTGGCCGATATCGTCCAGGCCACCAGCGAACGTCTTGAAATGACCGGCGAATCCTATACGATGATCGGCACTGGCAGCGTCATCATGCATTCGGCCATTTACTGGATGCGCCTGTGCGAGCAAGTGCAGAAATTTGCGCCATCGTTGACGCCCATGCGTTCGCCGCATCCGGCGGTGCTCGGCTTCGCGCTGGAGGCTTTACGCCTGGCGCAATGCCCGAATTATGAGCAGGCGGCGGACACTCTCCTGGCTACCTATCAAGACGTCATGAAACAAGGAGCGCTCAATGATATCTCAGCAGTATCTGGTTAAAGTCCGGGAGATCCTGAATCATCTCGAGCAAACACAGATGAGCGCCATCGAACGGGCTGCCGAACTGATCGCCAAGGCCTTGACCCATCAGGGTCTGGTGTATTGCGCGGAGCTCGGCCACGGTCTTCAGGCCGATTTCATTAACCGCGCCGGGGGCCTGGCGGCCATCCAGTCTTTCACCTTTAACGTGAGCGTGGCATCGAGCGTGCCGCGCTGTTATCAGAATCGCCCGCGCGGCGACCACTGGGAACAGGACCTGGAGACCGTGCGCTTCGCCGTGCAGTCCAGCAACCTCCGTTCCGGCGATGTCATGCTGGTTTCCTCCGTCTCGGGTAGAAACCGCGTGCCGGTCGAGCTGGCGCTGGCCTGCCGCGCCAAAGGCATTCGCGTGATCGGCTTCACTTCCCTGGCCTATTCCCGGGTTGTAGCCGCTTTGCATCCATCCGGCCGGCGGCTGGCTGAAGTCGTGGATGTGGTTATTGACCTCGGCGTGCCCCTCGGCGACGCGGCGCTTGACGTGCCCGGCTACGATGCTAAGCTAATACCGCTTTCCGGAGTGGCCTTGGACGTGGCCGGCTGGATGATGCTGGGGCGAGTCATGGAAATGATGGCCGAGCGCGGCCAGCCGCTGACCGTCTTTTCCAGCATTAACCTGGAAGGCGGCGAAGAACGCTACCGGCAAAGCCAGGAACAATACGAAAAGCGGGGGTTTTAGCGATGCCGGCGGCCGACGACTATTTTCAACAGGCGATTCAGGCGCTCGCGCAAGTGGCCCGCTCCCAGGCCAAGGCCATTGCCGCGGCCGCGGAGCTGCTGGTTGAGGCCATTAAGGACAACAAAAGCCTGTTTTCTTTCGGCGCTTCCCATTCCTTCATCATTACCGAGGACCGGCTGGAACGCATCGCCGGCCTGGGCCGCGAGCTGCTGGCCGCTTCGCCGGCGCGCGCGGGTGATCGGCTGATCATCACCTCCACCTCCGGACGCAACTCGATCGTAATTGACATGGCGCTCCAGGCTAAAGCCATGGGCCTCAAAACCATTGCCATTACCTCGCTGGCCTATTCGCAGGGTGTCCCGAGCCGGCATCCTTCCGGAAAAAAACTTGCCGAGGTCTGCGACGTGGTCATTGATAATGGCGCGCCTTACGGCGACGCGGCGGTGGCCATTCCCGGCCTGAGGCAAAAGGTAGGCCCGCTTTCAACCATAACCGGCTGTGCCATCGCCAACGCCCTGGTCTGCGAAGTGATTGCCCAATTAGTCAAGGCCGGTATTCAGCCGCCGGTCTTCATGAGCGCTAACCAGGAGGGCGGCGACGACTGGAATGCGCGCCTCCTAGCGGAAAACAAAGCCCGGATTTTTTACCTGTAGCCGGATTGGCGGCCCAGATTGGCATGATTCTTGCTTATTCTCTTTAGATGTGCTATAAAAGTAGCCTAAAAAGCATGGTACCCTTAAATATAAGGTGATGGGCAACCCCATCAAGTAATCAGGCATAAGCAAAGGAGATTGCACACATGAAGGCTCAATATATCTTTACATCACGATTCTTGACGCTTGCCGGGTTTTGCCTGGCGTCTCTATTGGCGCGCAATTCCTATGCAGGCGGGCAGGTACTCGCCTGGGGATATAATTCTGATGGCCAGTCCGATGTGCCGGCGGAAGCGCTAAGCCAGGTGAGCGCTATTGCGGGTGGTGAGGGTTACACTCTGGTTTTGAAGAATGGCCAGGTAATCGCCTGGGGAATCAATGATTACGGTCAGTGCGATGTGCCCGCCGAGGCGCTAAACAATGTGAGCGCGATTTCCGCTGGTCGTTTTCACGCTATGGCTTTGAAGGATGGCCAGGTGATCGCTTGGGGATATAATAACTACGGCCAAGGCAACGTGCCGGCCGAGGCGCTAAGCAATGTGAGCGCTATTGCCTGTGGCCGCCTGTATCATAATCTGGCTTTGAAGAATGGTAAGGTGATCATCTGGGGAGCCAGTGACTATGTGCCGGACGAGGCGCTAAGCAATGTAAGCGCCATTGCCGCCGGTTGGGATCACAGCCTGGCGGTAAAGGATGGCCAGGTGATCGCCTGGGGTGCCAATGACTACGGTCAGTGCAATGTGCCGGACGAGGCGCTAAGCAATGTGAGCGCTATTGCCGCCGGTTGGGGTTTCAGTATGGCGCTGAAGGATGGCAAGGTGATCGCCTGGGGATATAATAACTACGGCCAAGGCAACGTGCCGGACGAGGCGCTAAACAATGTGAGCGCTATTGCCTGTGGTATTTATCACAGCCTGGCGCTGAAGGATGGCCAGGTGATCGCCTGGGGATATAATTTTAATGGCCAGGGCGATGTGCCGGTGCAGGCGCAAAGTAGCATGATTCCCGTGACTGCCATTGCGGCGGGTGATTGGCACAGTCTGGCATTAAAAGCCAAATCGCTAAAAGTCTATAACGATTTTAACGGCGACAGTCGGAGTGACTTGGCAATTTATAACCAAGCCTCGGGCCAGTGGGACGGTCACGAACGTCACCCTGGGTGGGGGCAATTACCTGCCGGCACCCGGCGATTACGATGGCGATGGCCAGTGCGACTTCGTGGTCTTTGATTCAACCACGGCCACTTGGAAAGGCAAGCTCAGTGGCGGCCAGGAAGGCTCGGGAATTTTCGGCGCCCCCGGCACATGGCCGGTGCCCGGCGATTATGACGGCGACCGCGCCACCGACTTGGCCGTCTACGACCCCTTGACCGGCGTCTGGTCCGCCACTTCTTTAACCAACGGCTGGTCGGCCTCAGCTACTTGGGGGCGTTTGGGCGATTTCCGTGACTGGGATAACCCGAAGACCTATACCGTCCTGCCCATGCCCTTCGATTACAACCAGGATGGGGTGGATGACTTGGCCTATTACTACCGGGGTTGGGCCATGAGCGATTCCACCTGGACGATTCTATATGTCGGGGTCGGCACCGGTTTTTACACCTGGGGCTCTTCCGGTTCTCTGCCGGCGCCGGGCAACTATCAGCAGGCCTTGGGCGATGCGCCCCGCGGCGTATGCGTATATAAGGTAAAAACAAAGCAGGCAAACAAGGCGGCTGAGTTGAATATTCCTTATCGCTCAGTGTTTTATTTTGGTACTTACGGCGAGACCCTGCCGGTGGCCGCCGGCGACTATGATGGCAACGGCTACGACGACAATGCCGTGTATAACTATTCTAACGGCCTCTGGACCGTTATCTTCAATGATGGCGGCGCCGATGTCGTGGGCCGCGAAGAAGTCAGCCATACCTTCGGTGGACCGGGCTGGATACCCGCCAACACCTATTCCACCATCTACAAATTGGGCTTGTACTCGACCACGCCGTGGTGAACGATACTCAATAATGCCACCGCGCTTCGGCAGATTCAGGAGTGGGCGTGCCCGCGCCGCGCGATCAGGGCGAAGCAGGGCCCGTGCGGATGATCGGGCTGCTCAAAGTTGACTTCGATTTCCCCCAGGCCGAAATGACGCAAGGCGCCCAGGATATCGTCCCGGCTGAGCCAATGGCCGAAACTTTCACCGCCGCCATAAGAGCGCCGGGCAAACAATCCCGCCCCGTAGTTCCGCCGGTAGAGGGTATGCCGGAAGCCGCCGTGCTCGGCTTTCACGCCGGCTGAAAACCGGAACGCGATGGCCTGGTTCCGCCGGATAATCGTCTCGTCGTAATAGTGCGTCCACAGGAACATGCTCTGCGCCACGCGGCTCACCTGCTCCAGAAACACCACCGGTTGAGCCAAGTGGTAAAGCACTCCGCTGGCTACGCAGAGATCCACCGGCTCGGGCGCGGCCTCCAGGTAGGCCATGAAATCCACGCAGCGAAAGCGCGCGCGCTTCAGCTCGAGCAATTCCTTAACGATGAGACATTTGAGAAATGCGCGCCGATTGGCTTCCAGGGCGAGAATGCGCGCGGCCCCCAGGCGCTCCAGTTGCCAGGTATGTCCGCCTTCCAGCGGCCCAAGCTCCAACACCGTTAGCCCCGCGACGCTCAGGCGCTGATTGAGCCATTGGATGCGCGCATCCTCGAACAGTGGAATAGTTCCGGAGCGCACCTTCAGGCTGCCGGGCAAAGCCGAGGCCCATTCGCCTTTGAAAATATCAACGGCATTCTGGTTGGCGTCGGCCGTGGTCACAAAACTGTCAAGCCGACTCGGCCGGTAGCTGCTTAGCCCCCAGGCTTTAACCCGGTCCGCTAATCGCCTAAGCCTGATAATCATGGTGTCTTTCTTCCGGATGCCCCGAGCGCCTCTTTATATACCTCGCCATAGGCCGCAAGCATAGGAGCAAGCGCAAAATCAGCGTGGCCGCGCGCGAGGGCTTTGGTCTGGCAGGCGCCATACTGATCCATCAGGCGCCGGATGGCCAATTTGAGACTCTCCGGCGTAAATTGAGCAACCACTTCCCCGCACTGCGCTTCCACCACGTAATCGGCCATCGGAATGCGCGCGCTGAGCAGCACTGGCTTCCCCGCTGCGAGTGATTCCATCAGCGAATGCGGATAAGCCTTAACCAGGTTCTCTGTTTCGGCCAGGACTACCGTGGCATGCACACCCGCGAGCACCTGGTTGACATCGGCGGCTTCATTGATAATTTCCACCCGGCTGGTCAAGCCGCGCCGCGCAACGCGGCGCTTCAACTCGCTACACAAAAAACCGCGCCAGAGGAACACCAGGCGCAGCGGCAAAGTCGCGGCCACATCCAGCAGCAAGTCCACACCCTTTGTCCGAAACTGTCGCCGAATCCAGGGCGCCGAACCCACCAGTAAGACCAGTTCGTCTCGCAGCGGCAGCGGC
>JACPGM010000105.1 GCA_016188985.1 Lentisphaerota bacterium
CATCATGGTGCTTGGTTACAACTGGGATCAGCTCTCGCGCGGCGCGCGCGCCGTTATTTCCTTTATTCCACTGGCCATCGCGCAGGCCTTATGCGGCTGGATGCTTGGGACCGGTCGCCGCAGCGCGGCTTGGCGCGAAGGAGTTGGCACGCTGCTCGTGCTGGCCCTCGGCGCATCCCTGGCGCTGATTGCCCAGACCTATAACCTGGGCGGCACCTGGCAGGATTTTATGCTGACTTGGATGCTGTTGAGCCTGCCGGTTGTCTATCTGCTCCAGTCCGCGGCGTGTGGTATGTGGTTTATGGCCGGCATTACCGCCTGGCTCACGGGTTCCTGGGACCATTCCCATGTTTTGGGGTTCTGGCCGCTGCTGGCGGCCGTTATGCCTTTCATCGTCTGGAAAATCCGGGGAAATCAGGATGGTCCCGGTGTTATATTCCTGACGTTGACTCTAATCATCTGTATGGGCATTGCCTTGGGATTCAGCTTGTCCAAAGATATTGCAGTACTGTGGATTCAGGCCTATGCGGCTTTTTTTGCCGTATTGTTTCTGATCGGCGCCGCCCGGTTCAGCGCGACCCCTGGCGCGTGGCAAATACCTATGTTAGCCATCGGCGCCGGCGGCACCGCCATAATGGCTTTCCTTCTGACATTTCAGTGGCCGTGGCATCATCTTCCACCCCTGGCTTTGTTTACCAAGGCTACGCTGCACCAGCCCGCCACGGTTCTTACGCTCAGTATCATTGCGGCGCTGATGCTTGCCGCTGTCGCATTATGGGCCGGCGCGGTCCGGCGCCGGGACTTTTTCCTCCAACTTTATGGCGCATTCCCGTTTATGACCCTGCTGGGCTACGCCCTTGCGTTCCGCAAAGTTCCGTTATTATGCGCTCTGTTGTTCAATGCTTATTTCCTCGCCCTGGCGCTTTTGCCCCTCATTAAGGGCATTAAGACCTCGCGGCTGGGACTGCTCAACGTCGGCATGCTGATGCTGATGACTTTGATTCTGGCGCGGTTCTTTGATGCCAAGGTCAGCCTGCTCGTAAAGGGAGTTACTTTCATCCTGGCGGGAATTGTCTTCCTGACAATTAACATCGTCATGCTGAAGCGGAAGAGGGCCGCGCAATGAAAATAGCTCCATGGGTTCTGGTCCTGCTCTCGGCAATGTTTCTGGCGCAGTGGGCGGTCCCCGCCTCAATGATCTGGCGCCACGAACGGGTGCTGGCCAAAGGACAGGAGTTTAAGTTCCGGACGCGCCCCGTGGACCCCTATGACGCGTTTCGCGGGCGGTATGTGGCTCTAAGCTTCGAACAGGAAAGCGCGCCCCTGGCAGGCGCAACTCAGCACCTGGAGCGCGGCCGGGAAATTTTTGCGTTCCTCGAGAATGACACCAACGGTTTTGCCCGGATTAAATGCGTTGCGCTCGAGCGGCCGTCAACGGGCGCTTATATTATTGCCAAGACCCGCTATGCGTCCACGCCCCACAACGTGTCTATCCAGTTTGCCTTCGACCGCTATTACCTGAACGAAAAATTGGCGCCGGAGGCCGAAGCTGCTTATCGGGAACATTCCCGGCGCGGCCAGCATGACGCCTACGTCACCGTGCGGGTTCTAAACGGTTTAGCGGTCATCAAAGACCTTTACGTAGCCAACCAGCCGATCCTGCAGTTCTTGAAGAAGCAAAATTAAAACGGTGAGCCATGGCCGGCATTTTCAAAGCCTATGACATCCGCGGCGTCGTCGGCAAGGACCTGACCGCCGAAGTGGCCTTTAAGATCGGCCGCGCCTTTGTAAGCCTGCTTGGCTGCCGGCGCGTGGTGGTCGGCCAGGACATGCGCTCAAGCTCGGCAACCATGTTCCAGGAGCTCACGCGCGGCCTGACCTGCCAGGGCGCCAACGTGGTCCGGCTGGGCCTTTGCTCTACGCCCATGTCCTATTATGCCAACGGCTTTCTGGGGGCCGACGCCGGCATCATGATTACGGCCTCGCATAATCCCGGCGAATGGAACGGATTCAAACTCTGCCGGGCGCAGGCGGTTCCGATCAGCGGGGCCACCGGCATCGCCGAAATCGAGCGGCGCGTGGCCAACGCCGATTTCGCGCCGGCTGCCAAGACGCCCGGCACGATTTCCGGCCATGACATCCGGCCGGAATACATTGCGCATATCAAAAAACTCGCGGCGCTTAAACGCCCCATCACGATTGCCGCCGATTTCGCCAACGCCATGGGCAGCCTGGAGGCCCAGGCGCTCGCCGGCCTTCTGCGGGTGGATGCGCTCTACGAAACTTTGGACGGAACTTTCCCAAACCACGAAGCCAATCCGCTCAAGACCGAGACTTTGGCCGCGCTCCAAGAAAAGGTGCGCTCCGGGCACTACGATTTCGGCGCCGCCTTCGATGGCGACGCCGACCGCGTGGGTTTCGTGGACGAGCGCGGCGAGATCGTGCCCATGGATATGATTACGCTCCTCATTGCCCGCAGCATTCTGCAAAAGCAAAAAGGCGCGATTCTCTACGACCTGCGCAGCAGTTGGACCGTGCGGGAAGTGATCGAGGAAAATGGCGGCGCGCCGCAGCAGTGCCGGGTAGGCCATTCCTTCATCAAGCAGCAGATGCGCGCGGCCGACGCCCTCTTTGCCGGCGAGCTTTCCGGGCATTACTATTTCCGCGAAAATTATTTTACTGAAAGCTCGGCACTGGCGGTGCTCTACGTCGCCAACCTGCTCTCGCAATCATCCGCGCCGCTCTCGGATCTGATCCGCCCCTTGCAGCGCTATTTCAAAAGTCCGGAGATCAACTCGGAAGTCCATGACCCGGTGGCGGTGCTCGCGCGCCTGCGCGAAAAGTTCCGCGACGGCCGCCAGTTTGAGCTCGATGGGCTTAGCGTGGAATACCCCGACTGGTGGTTCAACGTCCGCTGTTCCAACACCGAGCCATTGGTGCGGCTGAACCTGGAAGCCAAAACCCAGGCGCAGTTGGCCGAGCGCACCCGGGAGCTTTTGGGTCTCATTCGCGCTCCATGAACGCCGCGCTCATCGAGAACATCCGGCGCGCCCATGAACGGCGCTTCGGCCGGCCACCCGCCGTAACCGCCTACGCCCCCGGCCGCGTGGAGATTCTTGGCAATCATACCGATTACAACGAGGGCTTTGTCCTATCCGCCGCCATTGATCTCGGCCTTGGTCTGGCGCTCAGCCCCGCGCCCGATGAGCAGTGCCGAGCGCAGGCTCTGGATATGGCACAGGAAATTTGTTTTGACTTGCCGGTTACCGCGCCGGTCAAGGAACCGCTCTGGAGCAATTACCTGCGCGGCGTGGTCAACAAGCTGAGCGCCTTCGGCCGGATTAAACCGGGATTCCAGGCCACATTGGCCGGCGATTTACCCAGCGGCGCGGGTTTGGCCAGTTCCGCCGCGCTCGAGATTGCCGCCGTCCTGGCGCTCAGCCGGCTCTATCGGATTTCCGTCACGCCACTGGAAATGGCCAAGCTCTGCCAGAGCGCCGAACATGATTTTGCCGGGGCACAGTGCGGGCTGCTGGATCAGATTTCCTGCCTCTATGGCCAAGAGCACGCCCTGGTGTTCAGCGACTTCCGCACCTTGGCCGTGGCAAACGTGCCGTTGCCGGCGGACATCTGCTTCCTCTTGGCCGATACGCGGGTCAAACACAGCCTGGCCGGCGCCGACGGCGTGGCTTCGGCCTATAACGAGCGCCGCGCGCAATGCGAAGTGGCGGCTGATTTTTTTGCCAAAGTCCTCCCGCATCCCGTCAAGGCCCTGCGTGATGTTTCCCTGGACGAATGGAAAACATTTGCCCCGCGCCTGGACCCCGTTACCGCTCGGCGCGCCGCCCATGTAATCGAGGAAAATACCCGCGTACTGCAAGCTCGGGAACTCCTGCGCGCCGGCAATGTGCGCGCCTTCGGCGAATTGATGTTCCAATCCCATCACAGCTCGCGGACGAATTTTGAAAACTCGTGCCGGGAGCTGGATTTTATCGTGGCGCAGGCCCGCCAAATGCCCGCGGTCCTGGGCGCGCGTCTCTCCGGCGGCGGTTTTGGCGGGAGCGCCGTGCTTCTGCTCCACCCGCGCGCCACCGCACCCGTCGGCCAGGCTCTGGCGGCGGCTTTCACGCGCGAGTTCGGCCAGAACTGCGACCTCCGCCCCGTCCGCCCCTCCGCCGGCGCGCGGCTGCTCTGATACACCCCAAGACCTCTGCTCCTTTTAGATACGCCGCTTGACGGCTGCCGCAGCCTGTGGCAGCCTCTTGGCCGGTTGATTCTTTTTTTTCTCACCCGATGATGACGCGGCCACAGATTGCCAGGCAGATTCGCGCCGGCGCCGGCTTGATTGACGCCCATACCCATCTGGGCGCCGATATGGCGGCCTTTTATAACGGCGACTTTCCCTACGCCATCTCGGCCGAAGATCACGGCGTGCGCCTGGCGCATCTGGGCCTGGAGCGCGCGGTCTGTTTTCCTTTCGTCTATACCAACTATTTCCAGTTAATCGCCTACCGGCACGGCCGGTTCCGGCGCGCCACCGGGAGTGCGTCAAGATTCCCCTACGAATTTGAGAACCTGCGGTTGTGCCGGGAAATTTACGAGGCTTTTCCCGAGTTCGCCGGAACATTGTTGCCTTTCGCTTTTTTCGATCCGGCGCGGGAGCCGGCCGGGCAAGCCGCCGCATTGCGCCGGCTTGCCCGGCGCTATCCGCTCTTCGGCCTCAAGACCGCCAGCAGCTACTTGCGCTCGCCAATAACCGCCTTGCTGGGCAAGGGCGCGTGCCTGCTCGACTTGGCCGCCGAGCTGGATATCCCGGTTACCATCCATACCTCCGTGCTGCCGGCTGATCCGTGGGCCAACGTCTTTGACGTTCTCAAGGTAGTCGCCGAGCGGCCCGACGTTCGTTTCGCGCTGGCCCATACCTGCCGGTTCGACCGCCGGGCGCTGGATCGCGCCGCGGCGCTGCAAAATTGTTTCGTGGATTGCGCGGCGTTTCATATCCACTGCCGGCTGGCCGTTGAAAATCACCCGGCCATTGCCGCCAAGCCTCACCGGTTCCACGCCGATTACCGGGACCATGCCGCGGCGCTGCAACGGATTGCCGCGGCCTATCCCGTCAAAATCTTATGGGGCTCGGATACGCCGGCGCATTACTGGAAAAGCGTGTTCCGTGACGCGCGCGGGATGGAAATCAGGCTCAACCTGGCTTGCGGCCCGACGACCGAAGCGGACTGCCTGCGCAAACTGCCGGCGCAACTCGCGCGCCGCATTGCCCATAACAACACGGTGCGATTCCTGTTCGGCTAAAAACGGCTATGGCACACTTTATAAAGTGTGCCATAGACTTTGACAGAGGCGCGGGCACAGAACTAGTCGTCTGAAGCTACGCGCTGAAAGAAAAGCAGAGGAGTAAGCCTGTCGGTAGCTTGCGATGGCCACCTTCGGCAAGCTCAACCGACCCACTGGGAACAACGAACAGCAAAGTAAGTAGACGATTATCATAGGAGCTGTGCCATGCCGCTATTTGAAACCAGCGAATTCACTTACAGTCCCTCGCCCTACGTGCCATTCCGCGACAAGGCCGTGCTGGAACGCATGCGCCAAATCGCCCGCGGCGACTTCGAGAACCATCCCAATCCCCGCCTGAGCGTGCGGGTGGTAAAGGAATTCGACGTGTGGTTCACCTTCATGATGGATATTTTTTTCCGGATCAAGGAAGCGGCCGAGGCCGGCCGCCGGCTGGTGCTGATCCTGCCGCAGCCCTGGCCGCTCTATGCCAAGGTGGCCTGGATGATCAACCGCAGCCGGATCAACTGCCGCAACCTCTATACCTTCAACATGGATGAATACGCCGACGAGCACGGCCATATCGCCCCGGAAAGCTGGCCCTACGGCTTTACCCACGCGCTCAAAAAGTATTTCTATTCCCAGCTTGATCCCGCGCTGCGCCCGCCCGAAGAACAGATGATCGGCTTGACCAACGCCAACCTGGCCGATTACGGCAAGCGCCTCAGCGACCTGGGCGGCGCCGACATCTGCTACATGGGGCCCGGCTGGACCGGCCACGTCGCCTTTGTCGAACCCGACGCGCCGGAGACGCCGCAGGACCTGGAAGAATTCAAGAAAATGGGGCCGTGCGTTGTGAGCTTAAGCCCGTTCACCCTGGCGCAGAATTCGCTGCATGGCTCGTTCGGCGCCGCCGGCGACCTGGCGGCGGTGCCGCCCAAAGCCGCCACCATCGGCCCGGCCCAGGTGCTGGAAGCCAAACACCGCATGGGCTTCTATTGCATCGGCGTGCACGGCACAACCACTTCCTGGCAGAAACTGATCGCGCGCCTCAGCCTGTTCGGGCCGGTAACCCCGCGCGTTCCCGATTCGATCATCCAGTTGAAAACTTCCGAGGCGCTGGTTTCCGAAGCCATCGCCGAAAAGATCACGGTAGATTGGGATAAGGGATATTGAAAGAAACACACCATGAACCTATGCGCCGGAACCGCGACCATTGATATCAGCCCGAAAAGTCCGATGCAGTTGGACGGCTACCCTCATGTCCGCCGCGTCGCGACCGGCACGCACGATCCGTTGCTGGCCTCGGCCCTCTACCTGCAGAACGGCGACGAGGCCGTGCTCCTGTGCGCGCTGGACCTGTTGATGCTCAACGGCGACTTTGCCCGCCGGCTGCGGCAGCGCGCGGCGGCGGCCATAAACCTGCCGGAATCCCATGTGTTTATCAGTTGCACCCACACGCATTCCGCCCCGGTCACGGCGCGCTACCTGCCGTTCGGCGACGAGGCGGTTCTGCGCGCGCTTGACCCGGCGTTCCTGGCGCAGATTGAAGCGCAAACAGCACAGGCCGCGGAGCAAGCCCGCGCCGCGGCGCAGCCCGCGGAACTTACCTGGCGCACCGCCGACGCCCGCGGGGTAGGCGGCAATCGGCATGACCCGAATGGCCCTACCGATTCCGAAGCCGGCGTGCTCGGCGTCCGCTCACTCGCCGGCGCCTGGCTGGCCGTCGCGGTCATCTATGGCATGCATCCGACGGTATTGCATGAGGATTCAACCCTGGTCTCTTCCGATTTTCCCCACTACACGCGGCTGCATATCCGCGAGCAGCTTGGGCAGGATGTTGCGGTCTTATATCACACCGCGCCGTGCGGCAACCAGAGTCCGCGATATTTTGTCAACTCCCAGACCTTTGCCGAGGCCGAGCGGCTCGGCCGCAAACTTGGCGCGGCCGTGGTCGCAACGCTCCGCGCAGCGCCGGAGTGTGCCGGGACGCCGCTGGCCGGCGCGCTCTGCCCGGTGGCGCTTTATCCGCGGCACCTGCCGGCAGTCAGCACGGCTGAAAAGCAACTGGCGCGCTACCGCGCCGAGCATGAGGAACTTCTGGTAGCCGGAGCCAAACGTCCACGCGTGCGCACGGCCGAGGTGGCTGTGTTCGGCGCCGAGGGAACCGTTGCGCTGGTAACCGCGGCCGGTGACGGCCGTCTCGCGCGGCTCCTGGCGGACTTGCAGCCGTTTGAGGTGCAGGCGCTGCGGATCGGCGAGGTTTGTCTGGTCGGACTGCCGGGCGAGCTTTTTGTGGAATATTCTTTTGCGATCAAGCGCCGCGCGGCACTTAAAACGGCCGTAGTGGCTTTTGTCAATGGCGAGCTGCAGGGCTATATTGTTACGCCCCAAGCCGTGGCCGCAGGCGGCTATGAGGCGGCCGGGCGGCTGTTCGAGCCGGAAGCCGGCGACCGGCTGGTCGCGACGGCGCTGAATCTTGTCGAACGGCTTGCGGTGGGTGCAGGCTGAAGACCATGTAATGCTCAGTTATGGAGGTCGCCTGAAGGTAGGGACGGCTCGCCGAGCCGTCCGCGGCGCGTTCGGGCCTACTCCGCCGTAGTTCCGCCTTAGCGGATCCGCAAGGGCGGAAAGCCTACTGGCTACGAAGGCTGGACGAACGCGCCCTACCTCTTGCCCCCTTAAAACTAAGACAGTACGATGCCGTGGGGTTGGAGACTGACTGCATGATCATGGCAATAGACCTAGGTTCAACATCGTTCAAGGCTGCGGTTTTCGACCGCCGCCTGCGGCAGTTGCGCGCCGGCAGCCGGCGGCTGGTTTATCGTTTCGGCGCCGGTGGAAGCGTGGAGCTCGCCGTCGCGCACGCGCTCTCAGCGCTGCGCGGCGCAGTGACTGATGCGTGCGCGGCGGATTACAATCTGAGCGCCATTGCCCTGACCAGCCAGGCTCAGACCTTTACCATGGTGGATGACCGCGGCCGCTCACAGATGCCGTTCGTTTCCTGGCAGGATAGCAGCGCCGGGGCGGCCTGCGCGCAGTTGAAAGGCAAGCTGAAACATTTTGGCGCCCATTGCAGTTTCGGAGAGATTCTGCCCGGTCTGCAGATATGCCAACTGCGGCGTCGGCGGCCGAAGGCGCGCCTGATGCCTCTTAATTTGCCGTCGTATGTGCTGCGCTTGTGGACTGGCGCTGCGGTTACCGACGAGAACATTGCGGCCATGAGCGGGTTGTATTCGCTAAAAAAACGCGGCTGGTGGCCGGAGGCGCTACGCGCCTGCGGCCTGCGCGAACGCCAGTTGCCAAAAATAATTCCGGTCGGCGGGATCGCCGCGCTGACCACCGCCGCCGCGCGCCGTTTCGGGTTGCCGGCGGGAATACCCGTTATTTTGGCCGGCAATGATCAGACCGCGGGGGGCTACGCAGCGTACCTGGAGCAAAAGAAAGAACTGCTGATCACGCTGGGCACGGCGCAGGTCGCTTATGCGGCGACATCAAAACTGCCGCGAGCGGCGCCCGGCCTGGTTCGCGGCCCGTACCCCGGCGGATTATTCTACTCCATGGCGGCGGACGAGTGCGGCGGCAATGTCGTGACCTGGGCGCAGACCGTCCTGGCCGGCTGCGCAACGGAGGCGCGCTTCGAGGCGCTCTCCGCGCAGTCGCCAAAGGGCTGCCGCGGCATGGTGTTCGAGCCGGATGTACCGCTCGCGCGCGGCGCGTGGCGCAACATTGCGTTCCGCCATGGCCCCGGCGATCTGGCGCGCGCCGTGCTGGAAGCTCTGTCGCGGCGTATGGCCGACCTGGCGCGCCGCGTGTATCCGGCCGGCTTGCCGAGCATCAAGGTAGCGGGCGGCGGAGCGCAATCGCGGCTGTGGCGTTCGATTATAGCGGACGCTCTGGGCGTTACTGTCCAACGGACGACCGCCACGCCGCTGGCCGGCGCGGCCCGCATGGCCCTGGAAACGGTTCGCGGAAAATAAAGGCAATTAATATGGCAACCAATTCTAAATCACAGAATCTTGCGCGCGCGGAGGTTATCCGCCTGGCCATGATCGGCTGCACTTCCGGCAACGGTCATCCTTATTCGTGGAGCGCCATCTTCAACGGCTACGACCGCGAGCGCATGACCAAGGAGTGTCCCTTCTCCGGCATTCCGCAGTATCTCAATAAAGAGCCGGCGGAGAATCTCGGCATTCCCGGCGCCAAGGTCACGCATATCTGCTGCATCGGCGACGGCGGCTTCGCGGCCGGGCACGTCGCGCAGTGCGCGTTGATTCCCAACGTAGTTACCGAACCCACCGACGTCATCGGCGCGGTGGATGCCGTCATCATTGCCACCGACATCGGCGCGGAACACGTGGAGCGCGCCCGGCCGTTCGTCGAAACCGGGTTGCCGGTCTTCGTGGACAAGCCGCTGGTGGACAATGAGGCCGACCTCAAGACCTTCGCCGGCTGGGTGCGTGATGGCGCGGCCATCATGTCCACGAGCGGCATGCGTTATGCCCGGGAGTTCCAGCCGTATCACAGCCCGGTGCGCAAGCTGGGCGAACTGCGTTTCGCCGGCATCACCGTGCCCAAAAGCTTCGAGCGCTACGGCATTCACGCGCTGGAAAGCATTTACCCGATCATGGGGCCGGGATTTATCTCGGCGCGCAACACCGGCACGGCCGAGCGCAACGTGGTGCATCTGAAACACCGCTCCGGCGCGGATGCGGTGGTGGTTACCAGCGCCGACATGTTCGGCGCCTTCGGCTGTCTACAGCTCGGCGGCACCGCCGGTCAGGCGCAAGCGGTTTTTGCCGACACGTATTTTGCCTTCAAGGCGCAGTTGGCGGCGTTCGTCGAGTACCTGCGCACGGGCGCGCGGCCGTTCCCGTTTGCTGAAACAATCGAATTGATGCAACTGGTCATCGCCGGCATTCGCAGCCGCGAGCAGGACGCGCGCGAAGTGCCGCTCGCGGAGATCGAGGCGGAACTCGAGGCAAGACCATGCAGTTAAAGGTCTGGAAAGAACACCGGCTTTCGGCGCTGATGCTGGGCACGGCCCAATTCGGGTTTCGCTATGGCGTGGCGAACCGAACGGGCCAGCCGGGCTACCATGATGTCCTGGCGATCGTGGAGGCGGCCATCGCGGGCGGTGTGAATTGTTTCGACACCGCGGCGGATTATGGCGCGAGCGAGGAAGTGCTCGGCCGGGCATTGCGCGAGCTGGGTATTGGCGACAGCGTAATAGTTGTCACCAAGGTTCGCCATTTGACCGGCGCAGAATTGGCGCAACCCGACCTCGCCCGGAAGGCCATTGAACAATCCGTGGCCGCATCGCGCCAGCGCTTGCAGTTGGAGTGTGTTCCCGTGGTGCTATTCCATCAAGAGCCGGATGCCGCCTACCTGGATGCGCTCGCGGACCTGAAAGCGCGGGGCTGGTTACGCCATGCCGGAGTATCGTGCGGCAACCAGCCCGGCCCGGCGGCCAAGTTGGCGGCGGATGAGAGGGTTGAAGCCATGCAGTTGCCGGGCAACCTGCTTGATCGCCGGCACGCCACCAGCGGCATTTTTCGTCAGGCGGCCGCGCGCGGCGTGGGCGTATTCATCCGCAGCGTCTATTTGAAGGGGCTGCTGCTGATGCCGGAAGCCGGGATCCCGCCGGAATTGCGGGGCGTCGTGCCGGTCCGCCGGCGGATAGAGCAAATCGCCGGCCAAGCCGGGCTGACCATGGCCGAGCTGGCTGCGCGCTATATGCTCGCGCTCCCCGGCGTAACTTGTGTGCTGGCCGGGATCGAAACGCTTGAACAAATGCGCGCAAACCTGGCGATCTTCAACCGCGGGCCGCTGGATCCCGCCACGGTAGCGGCCGTCAATGCCGTGCCGATTGACCTGGCAGAGACGCTGCTCACGCCTTTCCTATGGCCGAGTTCCAAAAAAGAAGCAGCCGATAGATTGAGCGCCCCGGCTTCCTCCGCGCCCGCGCAGTGAGAGAATGAACACATAGATGTCTCATTTATGTTGGTGTATGAGGGTAGGGACGGCTCGCCGAGCCGTCCGCGGCCTGCCTGCCGAAGCCGCTTCGGCGCAGGCAGGCGCGTTCGGGCCTACTCCGCCGTAGTAAGCCTACTGGCTACGAAGGCTGGACGAACGCGCCCTACCTCTTGCCACCACAAGACTGAGACTGACAACTCATGGGGAGAAAGCAGTTGACGCTGAGAAGCAGCTTGATAGCATAAGGGCCATCCCCTGACTGGATAATCAGGCCGTTTTTTTTCAGGCGCGATAGCCAAGCGGTCAGGCACGGGTCTGCAAAACCTGTTAGACCGGTTCAACTCCGGTTCGCGCCTCCAATTAAATCCCCGTCTATTTTTTGCGGTCGTTCGTTAGACCGGCAGGGTTTCAGAATGGCAGAGGAGTTATTACCAAAAAGGTTCTTATAACGACTCCAGGCTGACCGATGGCAGCGCTTTAGGGGATTACGGGAAAATGCCCAAACTCTGCAGGGAGGTTAAGCAATGGAAGAAACAGTTAAAAAGATTTACGGAGCTATCGCTACAGGCGAAAGGGAAGGTTGTTGTGGCCCGAAAAGCTGCGATTGCGCCAACACGGCGATATCCGAAAAGATGGGTTATACAAAAGAAGATCTGCAGGCGCTACCGGAAGACGCTGTTATGGGTTTAGGCTGTGGTAATCCTGTAGCACTTGCGTCACTTAAAAAAGGAGAGACGGTAGTAGACCTTGGCGCCGGGGGTGGTATAGATGCGTTTCTGGCTTCACGCATAGTGGGCGATAGCGGAAAGGTTATTGGAATAGATATGACCGAGGCTATGATCAAGCGCGCCCGCACAAATGCCAAGAAGGGAAGATTTACAAACGTTGAATTCAAATTGGGCGATATAGAAGAGATGCCCCTTGAGGATGGCATCGCCGATTGCGTAATAAGCAACTGCGTTATAAATCTCGCGCAGGATAAACAGAATGTATTCAACGAAGCCTTTCGGATACTGAAACAGGGCGGCCGCTTGATGGTCGCTGACATGGTTCTTCTAAGAGATCTATCCGAGAAAATTGCAAAATCCGCGGAAATGTACGCGGGCTGTGTTGCGGGCGCGTTGAAACGCGATGATTATATCGCCAAAATCAAAAAGGCCGGGTTTAAAGAAATATCTGTTATCAAAGAGGATCCCGTTCGTTTCTTGGATTATATTGGGTCGGACAAAGTGCTGGGCGATCTCGTCAAAAATATGTCAGACAAAGAACTGGAAGAAATCAATTCCACTGTCATGAGCATCAAAATATCGGCAACAAAATAATTTTTCACCAAGAAAGGGGCACAGGCAAGAACGTTAAGAAAGACCACGGGAAAAGCTTGCATTAAAGTTTGGGGCTGCCCGGTGATTGCACTTGCCCTAAGCACGGCCGAAGAATCATAGAGGGGAGGGCTATACAGCAGACAGCCAACGCCCTGCTAAATCAACAGCAAGCAAAGAAAGGCCGCATGTTAAGAAAAATAAAAAAAATCTTCAAAAGCAAACCGACCATTGAAGGCGCCGGAGTTCACTTAAAAAGAGCCTTTGGCTATTATCACGTGCCGCAGCTTGACCCTTTTTTAATGTTGGATGATTTCCGCTCGGATAAACCGGATCATTATATTAAAGGCTTTCCGTGGCATCCCCATCGGGGGATTGAAACCATAACCTATATGCTCGATGGCTATTGCGAGCATGGCGACAGCATGGGCAATAGCGGGGTAATTTCTTCAGGAGATGTCCAATGGATGACGGCTGGTAGCGGTGTCATCCACCAGGAGATGCCCAAGGGTGAAAAAAAAGGCCGAATGGGCGGGTTTCAGCTCTGGGCAAATTTGCCGGCCCAGCAAAAAATGATGGATCCAAGGTATCGCGATGTTAAAAAAGCAACAATACCCAACATCATTCTTGATAATGGGATAAAGATAAAGGTTATCTGCGGCAAGGTGAACGCTACCCAGGGTCCGGTAAAAGACATAGTAATCGATCCGGAATATATTGACGTTACCGTGCCGCCGCATTCATCTTTTTCGCATAAGGTTAAATCGGGGCATGCGGTATTTGCTTATGTTATAGATGGGGCCGCTTATTTTGACAAAGGGTGCGACTCATATGCTTATGAAGTTGAAGGGGCTAATTATTTTGATTTCAAACGAGAATGTTTAATTAACAACGAAAGCCTCGTTATTTATGATAACGGCGATGAAGTGCTAATAACGACCAAGGATGATTCAGTAAGATTTCTACTAATTTCCGGGCGGCCAATAAAAGAGCCCGTGGCCTGGTATGGCCCGATAGTCATGAATACTCAGGAAGAACTGAAACAGGCATTTGAAGAGTATGAAAATGGGACTTTTATTAAGCACAAAAAATAAGAAATAAATTTCTTTCCGGAATAGTGCGGTTACTAACAGCAACTTTTTCTCTCGCTAAGGCCAGGGCGAGCCGCCCGGCCATGTAGCCGCGCCCGCCCGCCTCGGCGTAGCCTTCCGCCTACGCGGCTCGACAGAGCACCGCTACGGCGCGACGACGGCCGGCGGAGCCTGGGTGAGGGCGTGGATTCTTCTAGCGGCCACGGCGTTCCTTCCAGAAGCGGGTCCGCCTATGGCGGAACCGCCGCGGCTACCGGGGTGGGGCGAGGCCTTCAGCAGTTATTCACGCTCATGGCAAACGTCCAACCATTCACAGTACACATCAAGACCTACGGCTGCCAGATGAACGAGCGCGACAGCGAGATGTTCGCCGTGCTGCTCGGCCGGCAGGGCTACGCGCTCTGCCAGCAGGAAAGCCAGGCCGATCTGGTCATTGTCAACACCTGCAGCGTGCGCACCCAGGCGGAAGACAAGGCCATCGGCAAGCTGCGGATGCTGATCGCGGCGCGCAAAGAGCGTCCTCAGCAATACATCGGCGCGGTTGGCTGCATGGTGCAGCGGCTAAAGCACGAGCTCTTGCGCAAGGCGCCCGGACTGGATTTTGCCGTGGGCCCGGCGGCGCTCGCGCGGCTGCCGGCCGTTCTCGATGCAGTGCGCGCCGGCCGGCGCGGCATCCTCGAGGTTGACCCATCCGATAGCGCTTATGACGGCAGCACGCATGCGCCCGGAAAAATCTCGGCGTTTGTCAATATTCTCTTCGGCTGCAACCGCCGTTGCACGTTTTGCGTGGTGCCGGAAGTGCGCGGGAACGAATGGAGCCGACCGGCGCAGGAGGTAATTGAAGAGGCGGCCAAACTGGTCGCGCAGGGCGTCAAGGAAATTACGCTTCTGGGGCAAAGCATCATGGCTTATGGCCGGCGCACGCGAGTCTGGGACGGCGCGCCACCCTCGCCGCGTGGGTTCAGCGAGCCTTTGCCCCGCCTGCTGGAAGCGCTCAATGATCTCAGCGGGCTGCAAAGGCTGCGCTTCACTTCGGGCCATCCCTCCGGCTGTTCGCCGGAACTGGCCCGGGCCTTCGCCGAGCTGCCGGCGGTATGCGAACACCTGCACCTGCCGCTGCAATCGGCCGCCGACCGGATTCTGAAGCTGATGAATCGCGGCTACACGCTCAGCGACTACCGCGCGGCGGTCCAGCGCCTTCGGCAAGCGGCGGGACGCATCGTGTTTTCGACCGACGTGATTGTCGGCTTTCCCACGGAAACGCCCGAAGAGTTCGAACTGACCCGGGCGTTCCTGGAAGAAATTAACTTTGATAATGTTTATATCTTCAAATACAATCCGCGCCCAGGCACGGTGGCGGCCGCGTGGAGCGATGACGTAAGCCCGGAGGAAAAACTCCGGCGCAATCACGTTCTGCTTCAAGATCAGGAACGGCGCAGCCGGGTGTTTCATCAGACGTTTATCGGCAGAACTTGCGAGGTGTTGGTGGAAGGAGTCAGCCTGCGGAACGAGGCGCGCTGGTCGGGGCGCACGCGCGATAATATTTTGACGGTCTTTGCGGCGCAGCCGGGACTTAAAGCCGGTGATCTCGTGCCGGTGCGGGTTACGGAAGCCACGGCGCAGGCGTTATACGGGACGATTGAAAGCAATGCATTGCGATAGGGAGAACGGGTTATGTCGGACTTGGGCCTTGTAGCGCTGACAAGTGGCGTGCTTCTTCTGGTTGGCGGGGGTGGTCTGGCGCTTTGGCCGCGCGGCGCGGCCGCCTTGGTCAAGGCGTTTCCCCGGCATGTATGGTCGGGACGCATCCTGGCAGCGGCGGATCTTATCTGGGCAGCCTGGCTCGTCTTGCAGATGGGCAGTGCCTGGGTAGATGCGCATCGGGCGCTGGTTTATGTGGCCATGCCTGTATTCTATGTCCTGATAATTATACTTATGGATGATCTGCTGGCCGCCCGTGCCCTGGGCGGTCTGCTGCTGTTAGTTCCCTTGCCCATTCTCGAAAGCGCGTTCGTGCATCCGGCGGCAAGCCGGCTGCTCATGACGACTTTTGCCTACATGCTCGTGGTCCTGGGCCTGGTGCTGGTTTGGAGCCCGTTTAAGCTGCGCCAATGGACCGAGCGCTGGATCAACCGCGCGAGCATTGCCGGCGCCGCGGGCGCTGCCGGCATCCTGCTGGGCGCCTTGATGTTGTTCCTGGCCTGGATGGTCTACTGAGACGCTTCCACCAAGGCGGGCTGTTGTCCGCAACCCAAATAAAACAAACCTACCACGGAGACACGGAGAGAGAAATTCTTCTCCCATGTTCTTTTCCGACCAATCGTTGCGCGCATTTGCCAGGGCATTCCGCCCCGCGCCAAATGTGCGCAACAATCTTGTGTGAAGATGAAGAGACCAAGAAGACGCAGCCATCTCCGTGTCTCTGTGGTTAATTCTATCTTGCTTTAGTATTTGTCGTTCTTAAGGCAGTGCCCATGATTCTAAAACATACACGCAAAAACGTGTATCTTTACGGCAAAGGCACTAAACTTCGGCCGGACTGGTTGGCCGGCTAAGTTGTCACCAGGCGCTGATAAATGTTCCCGGCGGCGGGTAACGGTTGGCGTGATAAATAGACCAGACATTGCTGCTGCCCCCGTACCACATCTTATAAGTGTTTGAATCTCGAATTACAAAAGGTGTGGTCGCATGCCCGATATCGCCTTTCCCGGCAGTGCCCGTAGGAATACGGCCGTCGGTTGAGGTTGTGTTCGAGTTTGTCGGCAGCGCATTATTGTATTTAGTCCAGGTCAAGCCATCCGGCGAAGTCGCATAATATATGCGCTGGGTGGTATTGTCTGAGCCAGCATACCACATGCGGTAGGTCGCGCCATCCTTAAGCACGCTGGGGCCTAACACTAATGAATCATCACCCGTGCCGGCAGTGCCCAAAGGGATGCGGCCATTGGTCGAGATGGTATCGGATGGGCTTGGCACCGTATTGTCATATTTGGTCCAGGTCAAGCCGTCCGGCGAAGTCGCGTAATAAATCCGATAATTAGTGCCGTCATGGCCCGTGTACCACATTTTGTAAGTCGCGCCATCCTTAAGCACGCAAGGGGCATAAACATACAGGTCATCGCCTGTGCCGGCGGTGCCCAGGGAAATGCGGCCGCCGGTTGAGGTCGTGTCGGATACGCCCGGCACAGTGTTGTCATATTTGGTCCAGGTCAAACCATCCGGCGAAGTCGCGTAATAAATCCGATAATTAGCGCCATCATTGCCGCCGTACCACATCTGGTTGGTTACCCCTGCCACCATTCTTGGAAAAAGTACGCCCCCATCATCGCCTTTGCCGTTTGTCCCCAGGGGAATGCGGCCATTGGTCGAAGTCGTGTCGGAGAGGTCGTGAATCGTATTGTCATACTTGGTCCAGACGGTGTCTTCAAAGCTGACCGCTGCCGCATCGCGCAGCAGGCCAAAGCCGGCTGCGCCGGCCACTCCGGCAACAATTAGCCAGGCGACTTTCCCGGGCCAGCGACTCGCAGCCGGGTTGCGCTTGCCCGCGAACGCGCCGACAGTTAGCTGCTTGTTTCGGGGATGCATTCTTGCTTCATTTTGTAGCATGCTTATATTAGCCATGTCAAGAGCGTAGACGCTTATTATGTAAGGCCTCAGTTATGGGGTGGCGCCAACTGTAGCGCGCCACAGCCTGCCCTGCGAAGCCCAGTGGGGCGAAGCACGGGCCTGCCCTGCGAAGCCCAGTGGGGCGAAGCACGGGCCTGCCCTGCGAAGTCATGTGGACGAAGCATGGGTGTGGCGCGAACGCCCGCATATTATGCGGGCCTACAACAAGACCAGCTATGACCGTTCGGGAGCAAGCACGCGCAGTGCCGCGCATCCTGATTTTGCGCGGCGGGGCGCTGGGCGATTTTATTCTGACTCTGCCGGCTATCCGCGCCCTGCGCCGGCAATGGCCTTCGGCTTCAATCGAGTTGATCGCTCACCCGAACATAGCCGAGTTGGCGGCCATCGCCGGATTGATTAACCATGTCCGGCCGCTTTCGGCCGCCGGCATGGCGGAATGGTTTGTTCCCAACCGCGTATGGCCGGAGCGCGAGCGGAACGATATTGCTTCCTTTGACCTGATCATTTCCTACCTCAGCGATAGCGACGGGGTCGTTCAGGCCAATCTGCGGCGAGCCGGCGCCAAGTTGGTTTTGACCTGTTGCCCGGTTGTTAGCTCGGGCCACGCGGCGGATCATTTTCTTAGTCCGCTCAAAGATCTGGACGTATCACCCCAAAGCCAGGCGGCGCCACTCTTGCCCTGGCCGGAAGCGCAGCGCGAGCAAGCTCGGCAATGGCTTAAACGGCAAGGAGCGGGAGATAACGTTATCAGTCTGCATCCGGGCAGCGGCAGCTCTAAAAAAAACTGGCCGATTGAAAAGTTTATCGGCTTGGCCAATCAGGTGCAGTGTTCCCTTTCTGCTCAGCCGCTCTTCATTCTGGGCGAGGCGGATACGGAGACCGCCAAAACCTTAGCCGCGCAAGCGCCTGCTATCCCCGTGCTGATTAACCGACCTTTGCCGGAGGTCGGTTCCGTCCTGGCGGAAAGTCGGGGCTATGTCGGCAACGATTCCGGGATAACACACCTGGCGGCGGCCTTGGGAATTCCGGTCGTGGCGCTCTTCGGTCCGACGGAAGCGGCCGTGTGGGGTCCGTGCGGCGCGAACGTTGTTATCATCCAAGGCCATGAGCCAACGGCCGAAGCCTTGGCCGCCATCGAGCCGGCGGCCGTTCTGCGGGCGCTGAGGCATTCCATGGCGAAGTAAAACTTGTCCTGCGTAGCCTCTGGCGAAGCAGGAGATTGCGGAAGAGAGGGTGCAGGCCGACGATCAGGTACTCAACTTTGTGCTCGTTCAACAACGCGAGCAGATCTCTGAAGTCGGGCTGAACTTCCATGGTGTTGACGACGCAGGCACTCAACCGCGCCGATGCGCTCCGCTGGCGGCCGAGACCGCCAGAAGGCCAGATCGTCACGCGTAGAGGACTCTGTGGCGCTCCGCTTGCTGATAACTTTCTGAATCATGGGCGCAGCATAGCATAAGGTGCGGTAAAAGTAAACCAGTCGCTCGTCAACGCTCATGGTGGTGAGCGTTTGACTGACCGGCGCGGGCGGGCTGTATGTTCCGTGGTGTTGTTCGGCAATGATTCCATTCGCAGCGCTTTTCGCTCGGCCTTGGAACTTTCAGGATTATCAGTGTTCATCAGTGGTTAATTTTTTGGGTTGCGGGCCTAAGCCCGTCTTAAGTTCTTCTCCCTGTTGCCGGCATCCTATTTCTGGCAATGACGATTTCTAACCGTCAGGCTGTTGTTCGCTGCTCATTTATCCTTTGCGATCACTTGGCCGTCGGTAAGAGCGATTACGACTTCTCGGTCTGCTATTGTTGTCAGACTTACAGCGTTGTCTTCGGCCAAGTATTTTCCCCACGACTTCGCGACGGGATCGGGCTTAAGCCAGTCAACATGACTGATACTGTAACTTACCTTGCTCAGCTCATCTTTGGTCAGAATGTCGTTCATGCCAAGGGACACGACCAGCTTGCCAGCGGAATCATAGATCATGAATCTATCGTCCGAATGATGGCCGGCCGATGCGTCCAGCACAGCAAAGCGTTTGCCGTCCTGGCTGATGAAGAAATACAAGTGGGCATGCCACCTGATTTTGGGAAACGGGCCGGTGCGCTTTTCGCCCGTCTGCAGGTCAACCAAAACGTAGTTCCATTTATTGGCCTCCTTATCGGCCTCGCCGTAGACCTTGTAGTGCTGATTGGTGGCAGCGACGGAACTTGTCCCCTCACACGAATCTGCAAAAACAGGAGCTGCCGCCAGCAGAAAAGCCAACAAATAGAAAATCTTATACGGCTTCATTCAGTTTCTCCTTTCCAAATTCAAGATACATAAGGATGGTCGTAATTTTCAATTATGTATTTCTCTGTCTATTCCTTATGAATGACAGAGCTACATGGCTGCTGGGTCAGCTTACGAAAGGAACATTCGCCCTACAGCGCGCCACCGAAGAGGCGCAGGATATCGGCGCAGTCGGGCTGCTCGGCGACCTGCGCCCATTGGAGCGGGGTCAACCCTTTGATGTCGCGGGCATTAACTTCGGCGCCGGCTTGCAAGAGCATTTTCACCGTGGCGCTGCGGCCCTTGGCGGCGGCCAGATGCAGCGGTGTTACGCTGTTCTGGCCGAGCGAGCGCTTATTGATATCGGCGCCGTGAGCCAGCAACACCTTGATCACCTCATCGAAGCCCGCTTCGGCGGCCAGGTGCAGGGGCGCAACCTGGATTACACCATATTTGGTCGCAAAAACGTTCAGGTCGGCGCCGTGTTTCAGCAGGAGCTCGGCCATATCCCGGCCGTTGAAGGCGGCGGCCTTGTGCAAGGGCGTCATGCTGTCGCGATCGCGGGCATCAACCGCGGCGCCATGCGTCAACAAAAACTCAGCCAGATTGGTCTGGTTGCCCATGACCGCCCAATGCAAGGGCGTGAACCCGTTTTGGCGGTCCTGGGCGTTGATCAGTTCGGGGCGCGCGGCCACGGCGGCGGCCAGGCGCGGCAGCGACTGTGCCCGGACAGCCCGTTCAATGGGGTTGGCACGGAAAAAATTGCCGAAAACAGCGGCGAGCACCGCAACAGCCGCAACTACAGCCATCACGACGAGAACCTGCTGGCGAGTAATGTTCATAAGCCGCGGATCATAACATCAAGCCCGGCCGACTGTCAAATCATGCGGGCGGATTTGTGTAAGGCCTCAGTCTTGTGGGGGCAACAGGTAGGGCGCGTTCGTCCAGCCTTCGTAGCCAGTAGGCTTACTACGGCGGAGTAGGCCCGAACGCGCCGCAGACGGCTCGGCGAGCCGTCCCTTCCACCTTGGCGGATCCGCCTGCCGGCGGAACCTTCACGCGACCACCTCATAACTGACCCATTACGGATTTGTTCTGGCCAAAGAGAAAAACAAATGCTATTGATCGCCCCATGAAAGCGTTTCACGCCTATAAGATCCGCAATGCGGGGTTTGAGGATGCCGGCGCGATTTACGCCTTGATCAAGGAGCATCCCCGCGAGGTGGTGCCGCGCGCCATCAGCGACATTGTGCAGAACATTGACCGCTTCCTGGTGTGCGAGGCCAAGGGCCGCCGGAAAGTTGCGCGCCGCATCATCGGGACCGCCGCCTGGCAGATTCTGCCGGAAATCGGCAAGGCGCGCAACCCATCCATTGAAATCAAGTCGGTCGCCGTGCAAAATCGTTACCGGCGGCGGGGGATCGGTTCGGCGTTGGTAAAGGCCACGATTCAGCGGATCAAGCGGTTTCATCCCGCTCAGATCGTAGTGCTGACGTTCACCACGGCTTTCTTCCGCCGGTTCGGGTTCCACGAGGTGCCCAAGGAAACGCTGATGCACAAGCTTTACATGGGCTGCATCAACTGCACGAAATACGATTCGCCCTTTACCTGTCCGGAAGTGGCGATGACGCTGGTGGTGAAACCGCGCCCGGCCGGGGCTGGATAAAGAACGGGCAAGTTGGGCAGGCCGGATGTGTCGAACCGGTCGGACAAATCGGACGGATCGGACCAATCGCACTCAGTTTCCTGTCGCGGCGGCGGGCGGAGAATAGCCGCCCAGAGCCTGCAGGCGCACGGCGGATGGCTTGGCGGGCGGAAAGTTTTTATAGTCGGTGGTAACTTTGTAATACATTTCCTTGGCCTTGGCGGGTTCGCCGACCAACTCACAGGCCTGACCCTGGAGAAAATAGGCTTCGGCGCAGTATTCGGGAAACGCTTCATAGAGCACGATAATCTTGGTCAGGTTTTCGGAGGCGGCCTTGATCAGGTCGCGCCAGTTATCCGGTTTCGGCGTGGCGCGGACCTGGGCAAGCTGGCAGCGGGCGACGCCCAGCATGGCGCCGATGCGGGCTGCGCCTTTTTCCTGCTTCCAGACCTCGGTGAACATCAGCGCCGCCTGCTCATAATCCTTGTTCATCTCGAAAATCTGGGCCAGTTTGACCTTACCCTGCTTGCCCGGCTCATACCACGGATAATCTTTCAGAACCTTTTCAAAGGCCGGCTTGGCCGCGTCGAAATTGTTCCGGCGGAACTGGATATCGGCCAGGCCGTACCAGGCGGGAGCGAGCGCCTCCCAGTCGTCGGGAAAGTCGGCAATGATCTTGTTGTATATCGTTTCGGCCTCGGAGGGTTGATTGGCCTCCTTGAGCGCCTCGGCATAGCTGGCCAACATCGGTGGCGAGAGGCGCACCTGGGGATCAATGGTAAAGGCCTGCTTGAAGGCGGCCAGGGCCTTGTCGGTTTGCCGGTTCAGCAGGAGGAAATTGCCGCGGGCAAATGACAACTTGGCGGCAAGGTTGGAGCGATCTTTATGGCGGGCGAGGGCCTGGGCAAAGAATTGGTCGCCGGCATCCTCTTTAATTTCCTTGTAACGCACCAGATCAAAAATGGCCCGCGCCATTCCGCTAACGGCGTCCTGCGCCTCGGTGGAAGCCGGGTAACTGGCTAGCAAATTTTCGAAGCCATGGGCGGCGTCGAAGAGCGTGGCGCGAAACAGCGCGCGGCGCTCTTCCGAGAGCACGGCAGGCAAGCCCATTTTTTCAGCCATGTCCCGATACGACAAGGCGCTATTCAAGAGACACGCCGGGGCATTCTCATAGGCCGGGTTGGATTCCACGCAGCGGGTGTAGTAATCAATAGCGTCCTCAAACCGGCCATCCTGCCGGGCAATGGTGCCCAGCCAGTAAAAGCCGTCGGTCGCCAATGCGTTTTTGGGGTAGGCCTGGATCAGGACTTCGAGGGCCTCGGCCATGCGGGGAAAATCTTTTTTGTCATAGTAGATGACGGCAATCTGGTGGAGACCCATCGGCGCGCTCTTATGGTCCGGATACTGCCGGGCCAGGTCTTCCAGAACCAGCTTGGCCTCCTCGGTCTTGGCGGAAGCGTTCAAGGCCACGGCGAGCTGATACATGCCTTCCGGCCTGAGCGGACTGTCCTTAAACCGCGCCAGAAAATCCTGGTAATGCCGCGCGGCTTCCTGCGGTTTTTTAGCGCGCATCAACAGGTCGCCCTTCTGATAAAACACTTCGTCAACCGCATCGAAGGCTTCGGTTTTCTGCGGGAAGCGCCGGATGACCTGGTCAATGGTGGCCAAGGCCTCGTCCAATTCCTTCAGTTCGGCCAGCGCCATGGCTTTGTAATAAAGCGCCGTGGGTACCGCCGCGCCTTTGGGAAACTTTTCCAGGTAAGCATCAATCGTCTGGACGGTTTCTTCATACTGGCTGAGCACATATTCGGCGGCAAACTTGAGGCGCAATGCGTCTTCGAACGCGCTGCCTTTGGGATATTCATCCACGCTCTTGGTGAACTGCACCAGGGCCTTGGCCAGACCTTGCTCCGTGCCTTGGCGCATGTACAACTGGCCGATCGCCAGGCTGGCCGTATCGGCTATTGTGACATCAGCGCCGAAGGTCTGCTGAAAGAGCTCAAACTCCCGCTCGGCGTTCTCCGGATCTTCCTCCTTGAGATAGGTGTTGATGAGCAGGTAATTGATCTGTTGCTTGCTTTCCCCCACCGCGAAGGCCGCCAGGTGCCGGCAGAGGACGCGGCATAGGTCATAACTTGCCGCCTCAAAATAGGCCTGGGCAATCCGCAGGTAGCAGGCCACCACCGAATCAGTGCTCTCCTTAACCGCGTTCACCAGCGCTTTAAGCCGGTCATGTTCCCCCTTGATATAGGTCGTATCTTCCCGCCGAGCCATTTGTGCGGCCAGCTCGGTCATTACCTTGTCAAGCTGGCCGTTCAGAATTTTCAGGACTTCGTTTTTGGGGCGCACTTCGCGGAAGGTGCGGATGGCTTCGTCATAGAGGCCCGCGCCGAACCAGGTTTCCGCCAGGGCGAACAGGCTGTCATTGGCCGTGACGGGATTGCCCTCCAGCTTGGTCAATTGACCGAAAATCTCGCGGGCCTTGTCGAGGAACGGCTTGGCCTCGTTCTTACGGCCGGCCTGGATATGCTCCAACCCCTGCTGGCTGTAGACGCTGGCCAGGAGATAATGCGCGTCCTGGGCGGCCGAACTGCCCGGATAGGAACGCAACAGGTTTTTAAGATCGGTTTCGGCTTCCGTATACTGCTTGTTCAGAAAGTAGGCATAACCGCGGCCGTAAAGCGACTGGGGCAGGTTGGGATTTTTGGCGTACTTGCTCTGAAACTCGGTGTGGAGTTCCAGGGAAAGCTTGAGATTTTTTTTGCGATCGGCCTCTTGTTTGGGTTCGTCCTGGGTGGCGGCCAGGCGGGCATGGCTGTCGGCCAACAAGAACAGGGCTTGGGCCTTGATGGCCTCGCTGGGGGCGCGCACGCCGGAGAGGTCGCGCAAGAGCGGGATGGCTTTTTCAAAGAAGCCTTCCAAATAATAGGCCCAGGCCAGATCAAATTTGACGGCCAGAATGCCGGCATAGGTGGGACTCTCCATGATTTTTTCATAGACCTTGATGGCCTCGGCATAACGGCCGTTGCGCATGTGCTCCTCGCCGATCTTGGCCTTTTCATCCAGAGGCTCAAGGGCGGTCGTCAATCCGGCCAGCCAGAGAAAAACCAGAAGCGGCCAACTCATCTGCCGCGCGCATCTGTTCATAAAACGCCTCGCTTGCATCGTTCAGGGTTTTTGCCAAGAAACCGCCGCGGTTCTCAGGTCGGCGGGCGGCTCTCTACCATAATCGGGAAACATGGCGGAGAGAAGCATTACACTTTTACAAAAAAAAGGCCAGATTTTATTTTTTGCATTTGACAGTGCGCCCACATTGCCCATATCTTTTCTTTCGTTCAGAGGAAGGCGTCAAGGCTTTTCCTCCGTTTGCGGTAATGGACCAGTTATTGAGGGTCGTGTGATGGTAGGGACGGCTCGCCGAGCCGTCCGCGGCGCGTTCGGCCTGCCCGAGCGTCGGCCAGGGCGAACGCGCCTTACCTCTTGCCCCTCCTCAAGACTGAGACTTGCCGTTTGAGGGGCATAATCCATGCGGTAGCCGAGCAACTCAGCGCCAGGATAGGCAACTTAAGCTATGTACCAACCAGGATTATTCCGGCTCGCACTCATTGCCGTTGCCCTTCTGCTGGCGGCCGTGCGCGCCTGGCCGGAAGACGTGGTTCAGACCAAGACGCAAACGTTCCGGGGGCGGGTGACCTCCGTGGATGCAACCGGCGTCCACATTCAACTTTCCCAGGGCGGCGAAGTCACGGTGCCGCGCGCCGGCATCGTGCAATTGACGGTTGAGCCGCCGCCCAGCGTGGTGCGGGGCCTGGCCGCCTATGAGAAGGGCGACCTGCGCGAGGCCTTGCTGAACCTGGGCAAGATCACGACGCACTATCGGGGACTCGACACCGGCTGGGTGGTTACCGGGCTGGTGTATTTCGCGCGCGCCAGTCTGCGCGCCGGCCAATATGACCAGGCCGCTCAGGCTTTCGCTAGCTTCCAGCAGACCTATCCGGAACACCCGCTCGGCCTCGCCGCCGCGGTGGGTCTGGCCGCAATTGAACTCTCCCGGAAAAACTACACCAACGCTCTGGAGCGCTTCCAGGAATTGGCCGAGCCTTATACTCAACAGATAAAACCACCGAAGGACCAGTTGCCGTACGTGGCCGAAATCTATCTCGGGCTTGGCCAAACCCAGGAAGGCCTGGGTCACCCGGCCGAGGCCTTGAACGAGTATTGGCGCGTGATTGGTTTATATCCCGTGGAACCCTCCTGTTCGGAGGCCCTTTACCGCGCGGCCGAACTGCTGGTTAAATCCAACCAGCCGCAAAAGGCCGAAAAAATGTTGACCGAGCTGATTGAAAATTATCCGGCCTCGTCCTTTGCCGAGCGGGCTGTTGCCTTGCGCAAGACCCTGGGGAGCAGGCGAACGAACTGATACATTTCAACGCGCGGAATTAAACGCAAACCGGCCCGCAATGCTTCCCGATTCCATCGGGATGCAGGCGGGCTATTCAGGAGGGACACCATGCAGACACGCTCGCGGCAATGCTTAATGGCCTTGACAGTAATTGGATTTTTATTGGCGGGAATGCCGTTGCTGACGGGCCTGAACCCGGTAACGACCGCTTACGCCCAGGCGCCGGCCAATCCCCCGGCCGATGCCCCTGCCAGCGGCGGCTGGGATAAAAACAAGAAACCAGAAACTCTCATGGATTACTGGCGGCAGGGCGGGCCAACCATGTGGCCCTTGCTGGCCACGGCCGTGTGGATCACGGCCGTCCTGATCGAGCTTATACTAAAACTGCGCCTGAGCGTGGTCTCGCCGGCGGGGATCGTCCAGCAGTTGTATCAAACCTTGACCGTCAAGGATTATCAGAAGGCCTGGAAGATCGGCCGGGAAAATCCCAGCGTGGTTACCCGCATTTTATGCGCGGCGCTGGAAAAACTGCCCCAAGGCCGCGAACCCTTTGAGGCCGCCGCGCTGGAAGCCGCGTCCACCGAAAGCAATATCTTCAAGAACAAGAACGCCTATATTAACTTGAACTCCACGATCGCGCCGTTGTTGGGACTCTTCGGCACGATTTCCGGCATGGTCGGCGCATTTAATTCCATGGCCTATAGCGGGGCCGTGGGCGATCCCACCAAGCTGGCCGGAGATATCGGCGAGGCTCTGATCACCACCTATGCCGGCCTGATTGTCGCCATCCCGGGACTGTGCGCCTATTACCTCCTGGGCAACCGCACCAAAAAGGTCATGGAATATGTTCAGAGCCGTTTGTCGGTGCTGTTCGATGAAATTGATTTTGACAACATTCCCGAGGACCTGGTGATTGTCACCAAGGAAGCGCGCCTGGCCTACCTGGGCGGCGTGGTCGGCGCTCCGGGCGCCAAGTCCGCCACCGGCACTACGGCCAAAGCCGCCACTGGCGCCGCGACAAAAGCCGCCTCCAGTGCTCCGGCTGCGGCTTCGGCCGCAGCAGCAGCGGCCAAAGCGCCGCGCGTGGCCTGCCCGAATTGTTCCAAGGAAGTCACCGAAGGCGCCGCGAAATGCCAGCATTGCGGCGCGGAACTGGATTGGGAATGAAGGCCGCATGAAGAAAAAATGGTTTCTGGGCGATGAGGAAGAGTGCACCCTGCAGATGGGGCCGATGATGGACTGCGTCTTCCTGCTGATTCTCTACTTTGTGTCAGTCAGCACGATTGACATGGTGCGCATCAGCAAGGAAGTAAAGTTGCCCGGCACCCATCAAGGCGTCGTAGAAAAAGACGAGTCCGGCCGGTTTATCATTGATATTGAGTGGGACGAAGCCATTTACGAACCAACCTACAAGGTTGGCACAATCACCGTCGGCAACGCCCAGGAGCTGACGCCCATGATCGAAAGGAGCGCCAAAACGAGCAAGAACCCCCATTTCCGGGTGGTCCTGCGCACCGACCGGCGGGTACCGTATGAGTTCACGCAGCAGATCATGGCGGCGGTCGCGGACGCCAATGTCCCCAACATGCTCTTTTCAACCGTGGAAAAGGAACAGTGAGGAAGGTTCACAGTTCACGGTTCACAGTTTCCGCCGCTGGCGGACAAGGTTCACAGTTAAAAGTTACCGCCGCGGCAGCGCCGCATAGCTCTCAAAAAAAGCAGTTTACTTCGCATAATAGGTAGCTATAATATATGCAGACAAAGAGGTTTGCGCCCAACCAACTTAGGAGCGCCGCCTGACATGAAATTCCGGGAAGAAAAAGACGAGGGATGCCAACTGCAGATGGGGCCGATGATGGACTGCACCTTCCTGCTGCTGCTCTATTTCCTGGCCTCCTCCCAGATCAAGATTGAAGAAAAATACCTGGGGCTGCTGGTGCCGGGCAACGCCATCATTGATGTCGAATCTCCGCTGACGGAACTGACCATCGCGATTAACGAAAACGGGCAGGTGTTCTGTAATGAAATGCCGGTCGGCGGCGCCGATGACCGGCTGCTGCCGCTCCTGCAGGGCAAGCTGAAACAGTGCATTGATCTCTTTGGCGACAAGCAGCCGGTGGTAATCCATCCGCAGCCCAAAGTGCGCCAGCAGCGGATTGTGGACGTCCTGGCGGCCTGTGCGGCCTCCGGCGTGAAAAATCTGTCTTTCTTCGCCAATCAGTAGAAAGAATAACGGCCATGCGTTTTGACCTGGAAAGCAGAATTGAAGCGCTGGAAAAACTGGCGGCGCGCAAGCGCCTCTGGCTGCTGCTTCTGCCGCTATTGCGCTCGCGCTATTTTTTGATTTCGCTGGCTTTTTATCTCTCACTGCTGTTGATCTTTGCCGCTCACCGGATTTCGTTTTACATCATTAACCCCGACTTGCCGACAGGCACTATTTTAGTGCTGCCTCCGGCGGCGCCACCGCCACTAACCACCCCCACGCCAGAGACCAAGCCCGAAATCGAGAAGATCAAAGTAGCTCCCACGGCCGAGAGCATCAAAAACAAGGTAACCCACATTACCAGTTTGGCCCCTTCCGAGTTCGTCCGCCTGGAGATGCCCCAGACCAGACCAGTAAAGGAAATGGTTGGCATCAAATTACCAACCGAGCTGAGCAAGTACCGCGACATTGCCTACAAGGAGAGGCTCAAGCTCGTGTATGCTTTACAGAAAGACTGGGATGTCCAGAACAAGGGGAAACAGACCATTGCCAAGTTCACGATCTACCAGGCCAAGTACCAGGAGGGCGACTGGAATTGCAATCCGAGCGCCCTGCCTAACCTGATGCTCCAGATCCGCTACTGGTCAAAGGACCGGATTGACGCGCGCATCCACCCCGAGGTGCTCGATATCGGCACCGATCAGCTCTTCACCATCAAGCCCCCCTTCGTCTACCTGACCGGCCACAAGGAGTTTCACTTCCAGGAAAACGAAGTTAAAAACCTGCGCGATTATCTGCTTATGGGCGGCTGTGTCTGGGCCGATAGCGCCCTGGCCGGGCGCCGCTCCCGCTTTGACGTCGCTTTCCGGCGCGAGATCGCGCTAGTTCTGCCGGACCGGGATTTTGAGATTGTTCCGGCAACTCATGAAATGTTCGATGCCTTCTTTGAGAAAATCGGGCTGCCCAGCGGCATGAATTATTATGACGAGCCGCTTGAGATGATTAACCTTGATGACAAGTTGGCCGTGCTTTACACCCCGAACGGCTATGGCCATCTCTGGGAGGCGCGGCTCAACCGCCAAGGCAAGATTGAATGGGGCCAAGTCTACGTTGGCAAGCCCGAAGACATCCACAAGAAAAGGGCCTGGCGCTACTGGGCCTACGTCTTCGGCCCGCACCTGGCAGGCGGCTACCACAACCGGATTATCTATCGGAATCTTAATGACGAAACTACCCAAAACGCCTACAAATTAGGCATCAACGTCGTGGTGCATCTCCTGCTTCGCTACCAGAACGAGCTGAAGCTGCTGCCCAAGGAACTGCCCGCCGGCCCGGACCTGGCCAGCCGCTTGGCGCCGACGGTGCCAACAAAGACGGCCGTGACCGCCACCAATCCGCCGGCCGATGAAGAGATGCCTGATACCAAGGCCGCGCCGGGCGCCCGCCGCATAACAACCAGACCGAGTGAAAGGAACTTTTAGCGCGTTACCAGAAGCTCAGGTTAGAACTAAAAAACAATTGCCAGCACTTAGCGTACTACCGCCAGGCAAATCGGGACCAAGACCATGAAATTCCGGGAAGAAAAAGACGAGGAATGCCAACTGCAGATGGGGCCGATGATGGATTGCACGTTCCTGCTGCTGCTCTATTTCCTGGCCTCCTCCCAGATCAAGATTGAAGAAAAATATTTGGGGTTGCTGGTGCCGGGCAACGCCCCAACCAAGGTAGAATCCCTGCCGGCAGAACTGACCATCGCGATCAACGAAAACGGGCAGGTGTTTTGCAATGAAATGCCGGTCGGCGGCGCCGATGACCGGCTGCTGCCGCTCCTGCAGGGCAAGCTGAAACAGTGCATTGATCTCTTTGGCGACAAGCAGCCGGTGGTTATCCATCCGCAGCCCAAAGTGCGCCAGCAGCGGATTGTGGACGTCCTGGCGGCCTGCGCGGCCGCCGGCGTGAAAAATCTGTCTTTCTTCGCCAATCAGTAGAAAGAATAACGGCCATGCGTTTTGACCTGGAAAGCAAAATCGAAGCGCTGGAAAAACTGGCGGAGAGCAAGCGCCTGGGGCGCCTGCTTCTGCCGTTGTTGCGCTCGCGCTATTTTTTGATTTCGCTGGTCTTTTATCTCTCGCTGCTGTTGGTTTTCGCCGGCTACAAGGTTTCATCCTACATTGCCATCCGCGGTTCGTTTGATGAAGGCGCGTTGCTGGTCCTGCCCCCGGCGGCGCCGCAGCAACCGCAGAAGCAAAAGACGGAGAGCAAGGTCGAAACCAAGGAAATCAAAGTCGCCACCACGGCCGAAAACCTGAAAAACAAGGTGACCCGCATTACCACCATGGCGCCTTCGGAGTTCGTCCGCCCGGATACGCCCCAGCCGTTGCCGGTGATGAAAATGGCCGAAATCAAATTGCCAACGGAAATGAGCAAGCGCATCGAGGCCTCGCGCATTGCGCGCCTGCAGGGCGTAGCCAAGTTTCAGAAAGAATGGAACGTCCAGAACAGCGGGCGCCAGACCAAGGCCAAGTTCACGATCTACCAGGCCAAGTACGCGGATGGCGACTGGAATTGCAACCCCAGCGCGCTGCATAACATGATGCTGCAGATTCGTGCCTGGAGCAAGGACCGGATTGACGCCCGCATCCACCCCGAAGTGCTCGATATCGGCACCGATCAGATCTTCACGATCAAGCCGCCCTTCATCTACCTGACCGGCCACAAAAATTTCCGTTTCCAGGAGAACGAGGTCAAAAACCTGCGCGATTACCTGCTGCTGGGCGGCTGCGTCTGGGCCGATAGCGCCCTGGCCGGGCGCCGCTCCCGCTTTGACGTCGCTTTCCGGCGCGAGATCGCGCGGGTTCTGCCGGACCGGGAGTTCGAGATCGTCCCGGAAAATCACGAGATGTTCGACACTTTCTTTGAGAAAATCGGGCTGCCCAGCGGCATGAATTATTATGACGAGCCCGTCGAGATGATCAACATTGATGGCAAGCTGGCCGTGCTGTATTCCTTGAACGGTTACGGCCATCTCTGGGAGGCGCGGCTAAATCGCGATGGTAAGATCGAGTGGCAACAAGTCTACGTGGGCAAGCCCGAAGATATGGGCAAGAAAAATGTGCCATATAAGTGGCGCTACTGGAGGCATGTTTATGGCCCGCATCTGGCGGGCGGGCACTATCAGCGGGTTATCTACCGCAACCTAAATGATGAAACCACGCGCAATTCCTACAAGTTCGGCATCAACGTCGTGGTGCATCTCCTGACCCGCTACCAGCGCGAATTAATGCTGCTGCCCAAGGAATTGCCCACTGGCCCGGACCTGGCCAGCCGTTTGGCGCCAACGGCGTCAACCAATGTTGCCGCAACCGCCACCAATCAGCCGGCCGAGGAAGAAGCCCCGGAGCCCAAGACCGTGCCGGGCGCCCGCCGGATAACAACCAAACAAAGCGACCGAAACTTTTAAGCGGTTGTGAAGGCATATATCCAGATGATGGGCCAGCCGGTAATTGTTTCCTGTAGCTGCGGCGCCTGCCCGAGCTCGGCCAGGGGTGACGCCGTGGCCGCCAGAAGAAGCCACGCCTTTACAGGCGCGGCTACAAACCACGGGATAGGCATGGCCACGCCTTCACAGGCGCGGCTACAAACCACAGTGGTTCTCCAGCGCCTAATGATGGTGCTTTGGGCCATTCTGGTTCTGGCGGCGCGGGCACCGGCGCAGACCAATGCGCCCGCCCCCAGCGCGCCAACAAGCAAACCCGGCAACCTGTTCTCAGCGGCCTATAGCGGTGAACAGGTTGTTCCCCTGAGCAATTACTGGGATGGCGTGGCGGCTAACAACGATCTGTGTGTCTATGGCGCCAGTTTGCCCGTGCTGAACGATGTCGGCGAGATGGTCAGCACGGCCATGTCCACTTGTCCCAACTTCTTGGACCTGAACGGGGACAACTTGAAGGATCTGGTAGTCAGCGACCCGCAGGGATTTTTGTGGATTTACCTGAACTCGGGCGAGAAGGGCAAGCCCAAGTTCACGACCGGCGCGTTTGTGCCCACGTTTCTTGGCGGGAGCGCCAAGATTCATGTGTGCGACTGGGATGGCGACATGGATAACGACGTGCTCTTCGGCACATTTTACGGCGATGTGGGCGTCCTGGAAAACATCGGCACGCGCATGCAGTGGCAGTTCACCCGCCGCATGGGGATTCCGCGCTATATCAGCACGGAATATGGCGTGGAGGATCCGCGGGACCGCGTGCTCGTGCTGATGCTGGGCAAGCAGGTCATGCTCCTGGGCAACTACATGGCCCCCTGGGTAACAGACTGGAACAACGACGGCAAGCCCGACCTGATCCTGGGCGAGGGCACCTACTCGGCCAACAGCACGCGGCTCTTGCTCAATACCGGCTCGCGCAACAAGCCGGTCTTTATTGATGATCGCGTGTTCTTCCTGGCCTATGGCGAAGGCTTTGAACAACTCACCCCCGCCGTGGCCGACTACAACGGCGACAGCCTGCCGGACCTCATCGTCGGCACCCGCACCGGCCAGATCCGGCTGCACAAGGGCACTAAGAAAGCCGTGGAAGGCAAAGACATGGTGGCCGCCATCCGCGGGACGCTGGCACCGGCCATCCTCGAATTCGACCACAATGTCAAGATCGGCGACAAGGAAATCATTGACGTCATGTCGTTTGCCTACCCCTGCGACTGGAATGAGGATGGACTTACTGACCTGCTGTTGGGCTCCACAAAGGGCAAAGTGCTTATTGCCCTCAACGAGGGCAGCAAGACCGTCCCCAAGTTTCCCAAAGCCGAACCAGTCAAGGGCACTGACGTGGAAAAAGACCTGCTGGCGCCGGCCAACTGGCAGCACAGCGGCTTTGGCGTGGGCTACTGTAATTCGGCCGTGATGATGTCGGCCGAAAAGGAAGCCGCCTTGCGCGCCGGCTATCCCATCCGGCCGGTGGATGGCCAATATTTCATATATTTCCGTTATATTAAAAACTATCCTGGCTTTGTCCATTCCCAGGAGGGTCCCATCATTGGCGCACGTGGGATGTCTGGACCGCAAGTAACCCTGACGATCCACCGCGAATATGAACTCTCGTTCTCTGTTATCCTGGAAGGTAAGCCAGCCAGGTGGTCGCTCTCGGCCACAGAATTGATTGAACCGGAGACGGAAGAACACCCTGCAGTGCATGCAGGTCGCCAATTTTCCGATCAGATCCAGCCCTCCGGCGGCTGGCAGAAACGAAGTTATCGCCTCGTGTGCCCTCAGACCGTCCAGTCCAATCTCACATATCATTTGTCTTTCGGTATGCCGGAAGGCGAAGTGCAATTTATGCTGGACGACCTGAGCTTGAAGATGGTTCGCTGACCCGGCGCGCTTGGGGTTTAAGGGGCCGCGCAGATTCTGCTCAGGTTCCATATTCTGTGATGACCAGCTACATTCGGCTTAATCGCGCTAACGGGGTAACGCTTCTACAGCCAGTAGCCGCGGCGGTGACGCCGTGGCCGCCGGAAGAAGCCACGCCCTCACGGGCGCGGCTACTTGTGCTTGGGTTGGCCGCTATCCGTTGAAATGCCGCCATGACAGCGCCTTTCGTCCACCTGCATTTGCATACCAGCTACAGCCTGCTGGACGGCGCTTGCCGGATCGAGCCGCTCATGGACTCCGTCCAGAAACACGGCCAGCGGGCCGTGGCCATGACCGATCACGGCAACATGTTCGGTGCGGTGGAGTTTTACCAGGCCGCCCGCGCCAAAGGCATCAAGCCGATCATCGGCTGTGAAGTCTATGAGGCGCCCGGCAGCCGGAGCGACCGCCAGACCAACGGCCCCGGCGCCGCCGCCGCCAACCACCTGGTGCTGCTGGCGGCCGATCAAACCGGCTATGCCAACCTGATCCGGCTGGTCTCGGCCGCGTACCTGGAAGGCTACTATTACAAGCCGCGCATTGATAAGGAAATCCTCGCCCGTTACGGCCAGGGCCTGATCGGTCTCTCGGCCTGCCTGAAGGGCCGCGTGGCCGCGCGCCTCCTGGCCAATGACGAAGCCGGCGCGGCAACCTGCGCCGGCGAATACGCCGAGATTTTTGGGAAGGACAATTTCTACCTGGAGCTCGAAGACCATGGGCTGCCCGACCAGCAGCGGGTCAACAAAGGCCTGCTGGAGCTTTCCCGGCGCCTGGGCCTTAAGCTGGTGGCCACCAACGATGCGCATTACCTGGAAAAGAGCCATGCCGCCGCCCATGAGGTCCTGCTCTGCATCCAGACCGGTGCGGTCTTAAGCGACGCAAAGCGGATGCAATTCGGCTCTCCTGAATTTTATCTCAAAAGCAGCGCGGAAATGGCGCGGCTTTTCGGCGAGGCGCCGGAAGCTCTCGCCAACACGGTGGAAATCGCGCAGCGCTGCAACGTGGAATTGAGCCTCAAGGAAAAACTGCATTGTCCCGCCTTTCAAGTGCCGGCGGGTTTTACACCGGAGAGTTACCTCGCGAAGCTTTGCGGCGAGGGCCTCCGCCAACGCTATGGCGTTGCCGATCTCGCGCATCCCCGCGACGAGCCGGAACGCCGCATTGTCGAACGCTTGCATTATGAGCTTAAGGTGATCGAAAAAACCGGCTTTACCGGCTATTTTCTGGTGGTCTGGGACCTGGTGCGCTTTGCGCGCGAACAGAAAATCCCGGTGGGACCCGGACGCGGCTCGGCCGCCGGCAGCCTGGTATCCTATGCCCTGGGCATTACCAGCGTGGACCCGCTGCGCTTCAACCTGGTCTTCGAACGCTTTCTCAACCCGGAGCGCATCAGCCCGCCGGACTTCGACATTGACTTCTGCCAGTTCCGGCGCGCCGAAGTGATCGAGTATGTCCGGCGCAAATACGGGCGGGAAAACGTGGCCCAGATCATCACCTTCGGCTCGCTGGGCGCCAAGACCGTGATCCGCGACGTCGGCCGGGTGCTGCAGATTCCGCTGGCCGAATGCGACCGCCTGGCCAAGCTGGTTCCGGAAATTCCCGAGATCACGCTCAAACAGGCCCTGGAACGCAACCCGGAACTGAAGAAAGCCGCCGCTACCAATCCCAACGCCGGCAAAATTCTCGACTACGGTTATATCCTGGAAGGCCTGCTGCGCAACGCCAGCGTGCATGCCGCCGGCATCGTCATCGGCGAGAAAGCGCTGGTCGAATTGGTGCCGCTGGCGCGCGGCAAGGATGGCGAAGTCGTCACCCAGTTCAGCAAGGACCACGTCGAAGCCCTGGGCCTGCTCAAGGCCGATCTCCTGGGACTTAAGACCCTTACGGTCATCGCCGAAACCATCAAGCTCCTCCACGAGACCCGCAAAAAAGTTGTGGACCTGGAGCGCTTGCCCATGGATGACGAGGCTACCTTCGAGCTGCTCCAGCGCGGCGACACCATCGGCGTGTTCCAGCTTGAAAGCAGCGGCATGCGCAACCTGGTGCGCCAGATCAGTCCGGATAAAATCGAGGACCTGATTGCGCTGATTGCGCTCTTCCGGCCGGGCCCGATGATGATGCTTGACCAGTACATCATCAACAAGGGCGACGCCGGCAAAATTACCTATGACCACGAGCTGCTCAAACCCATCCTGGCGGAAACTTACGGCATCATGCTTTACCAGGAGCAGGTCCAGCAGGCCGCCCACATCCTGGCAGGCTATTCCCTGGGCCAGGGCGATATTCTGCGCCGCGCCATGTCCAAGAAAAACCCGGAGGAAATGGAAAACCAGCGCGCCACGTTCATCGCCGGCTGCCGCAAGACCAGCAAATTGCCGGCGCCCAAGGCCGAAAAAATATTCGACCACATTGCCAAGTTCGCCGGCTACGGATTCAACAAGTCGCATAGCGCCGGTTACGCCATCATTGCCTACCAGACCGCCTATCTCAAAGCCCATTATCCCGAAGAGTTCATGGCGGCCCTCATTTCCGGCGAAATCGGCAAGCCCGATAAAATGCCGGTCTTCATGAACGAAGCCCGCGCCATGGGCATTGAAATTATGCCGCCGGACGTCAATGTCAGCGCCGTGCGGTTCGCTCCGGAGGAAAGCGCCATCCGCTGCGGCCTGGCCGGCATCAAGAATATCGGCGAACAGGCGGCCGCCGCGATCGTGGAGGAGCGCGCTCGCCGCGGTCCTTTCCACGGCTTGATTGATTTCTGCGAGCGCCTGGATACGCGGGTGGTGAACCGCAAAGTGCTGGAAACCCTGGTGCGCTGCGGCGCCTTCGATGCTTTCGGGATCCACCGGGCGCGCCTGTTTGCCGGGATCACCCTCGGCCTGACGCGCGCGGCGGCCAGTCAGCGCGACCGCCAGGCCGGGCAGGAAGACCTCTTTGCCCGGCAGCGGACGGCCGGGACGCTGAATGGCGCCGCCGTCCTCGCGCCGGAAGATGATCTGGATACCCTGCCGGAATGCCCGCCCTGGCATGAAAGCGAATTGCTCTCCGCGGAAAAGGAATTGCTGGGAATCTATCTGAGCGGCCACCCGCTGACCCAGTATGAGCCGCTGCTCAAGCGCTACCGGCTCGCCACGGTAACCGAATTGCTGACGCTGGAAAACGGAACCATCACCCGCGTGGGCGGGCTGGTGGAAAGAGTGCATAAAAAATTTACCCGGGAGGGAAAGAAACCCTTTGCCGTCATCCAGATTGAAGATGTCGAGGGCGCCCTGGAAGCGATCGTTTTCACGGGACCTTACCAGGAATACGAGAATCTGCTTGTGGAAGGAAAACCAGTGCTGGCCTGCGGCCAGGTGGTCAGTGAAGAAGAGGCCGCCAAACTGAAGATCTATGAAATGTACGCCTTGGAGGACGCGCCCCGCTTCTTCACCGAACGCATCAGCCTGCATTTGCCTGCCGCGCACGCCAAGACGGAGTTGCTCTCAACCCTCAAGAGCCTGTTGAAAGCCAACTCGGGACCGGTACCGGTCGTGTTCTGCCTGCAGTTTCAGAAAGGCGCCGAAGTGTTTGTCAGCACCGAAAACGCTTACAATGTGAATCCAACGGAAGCCCTGCTGCGGGAATTGCGCCGCTTGCTGGGCGAGGAAGGCGTCTACGTGGCGGTCTCCCGCCGCCCCTGCCGCAAGAGCGCCAACGGCCGACGATAGATAAGATAAGCAGAACCAGTCGTCAGTTCACAGTTCAAAGTCGTCTGTCGCCCCGTTCTTCTATTCGACATTGGGCGTTCGGCGTTTGCTTCATCCAATGTCCGCAATCCGTCGTCTGCCGTCCGTCGCTTGCCCTGCGTAGCTCCCGGAGCGAAGCAGGGTCCGGCGTCCGTCTTCACGGTTGCGGGATAAACAGTTTCTGACCCTTCAACAATGTGTCGGGGTTTTGCAGTTTATTGGCTTCAATAATGGCGGCAACTTTTACCTTATAAGCCGTCGCGATCGCCGAGAGCGTTTCGCCCTCCTGAACCACATGCTCATACCCGCTTAAACCCTCGGCATTGGAGCTGATTACGTCAGTCACCGGCTTGACTTTACGGGAGGTCTGGCCGGAACCGCCGCCCACAATCTCGGCCAACTTGCCGCTCAATTGGTCAATAATCGCCTGGCGGTCCTTAACCCGCGCCTCTTCCAGCAAATTCACGCGGCGTTCCAGTTCATTTAAACGCTGCGGGGTGGAGCTGGTCTCGCCCTTACCGCTCGCCGCGGCGCTGCGCGTTGCCTCCAGCTCGCGCAGCACTCGCTGGTATTCCATCTCCAGACTTTCCAGTCGGCCCCTGGTGCGGCCAAGGTCCTCCTGCATGAGCAACAGATCCTCCTGTGTGCGCGCGGTTTCGCTGGAAGACCGCATGGTAATGCAACCCGGCAGACCCGCGAGCGCGGCAAAAAAAACCATATTTATACCATTTATCTTTGTGCTCTTTGCGAGCTTCTGTAATAAATTACATCTCTTCAGTATTTCCATCGTTTCCTCCGATACTTTATAAACAGAAGGCCGCAAAGGTCACTACGAATACAGAACCACAATTCCCGGGCATCGTTTCATGGTTCGGTCATGCCCTTAATTGACAGCTATGCTAACAGTTTTCTTTTCGGTTTCAAGTTTATTGATAAACATTTCACGGGGTAAATCAAACCTATTGTAAGAGAGAGGCCCAAAATCATGAAATATTCCGATATCCCTCTGCCCAAAGCATGGCCCAGGCGCGTAAAAAGCTCATTGATCCATGCCGTGTCCCTTGCCCATGCCGCCATAACGGTCTCGCGGGGCTGGTGCGCCGATAGCCCGTTGAAACGCATTCAACTGGCCGGTGAGCTCGATCAGGCCAGACAGAAAATTACCCTGCTCCGGGAAGAAATCAGAATTAAAGACGCGCGCCTGGCAAAAATACCGCCGCATCAACGTCCTTTTTACCCGCCAACCGAACGACTTGCCATCCTCGCCCTCCGCACTGCCCGCTGCTGGAATCTTTTACAAACTGCCAGCGCTTTTCTTGTCGAACCGGCCACCATTTCAAACTGGATGAAGCGTCTTGACGAGGATGGCGAACAGGCATTGGTTAAACTGCCTGTGCCAGTTAATAGGTTCCCTGATTTTGTCGCTCTTGTTGTTCAACAATTGAAATGCCTCTGTCCTGTCATGGGTAAGAAACGTATCGCCCAAATCCTCGTCCGCCTCGGACTGCAACTCAGCGCTTCTTCCGCCGGACGTTTCCTCAAAAAGCCTTCGCAACCGCAACCCCCATCAACCATCAACCATAACTTTAACCCATCGGTTCGTACGGTCTCCGCTTATTACCCCAATCACGTCTGGCATGTTGACCTGACGGTTGTGCCCACGCAAGCCGGTTTCTGG
>JACPGM010000004.1 GCA_016188985.1 Lentisphaerota bacterium
TGCATATCGCTCCAGACATCCCACATCGCCGACTGATTGCGCAACAGGTAGGACGGATGGTAAGTGGGCATGAGCGGAATGTCGCCAAACGTCTGCCAGTTGCCTCGCATCCGCGAAATCCGGGCCAGGGGCGACACAAGAGCTTCCATGGCCGTGGCGCCCAGCACGACAATCACCTTGGGCTGTAATGCGGCAATCTGCGCCTTGAGATACGGGAAGCAGGCCGCCATTTCATCCGGTAACGGCTTGCGGTTATCAGGCGGCCGGCACTTGACGACGTTAGCGATAAAAACCTGGTCGCGGGTATAGCCCATGCGCGTGATCAGCCGAGTCAGCAGTTGGCCGGCCCGGCCCACGAAGGCCAGGCCCTGCCGATCTTCATCTTCGCCGGGCCCCTCGCCGACAAAAAGAATATCGGGATTGGAGCTGCCCTGCCCCGGCACCGCCTGGCGGCGTTTGGCATGCAAAGGGCATTTTTTGCAGGCCGCCACGGTCTGGGCAATACTCCGAAGTTCCACGCTGGGGTCAGCATTAGGCACAGTTGACGCTGACGGACTTTCCCGTGTGTTCCCTGGCATGCTCTCCCCGGCCGATCCCCTGGCCGAGCTTGGGCAGGCGGGCACAGGCGGGCAGGCAATCTCGGTAACGCCTTCCTCGATAAGATAGCCCACGTGCCGGGCAAGATCATCAAGCAAATGGCTTAGAGACTGTTTGGCTTCTGATTGCGTGATGGCGCGGTGAGCTCCAGAAGGCGACGTGTTCACTGGGATGGTTCCTGGACCAAAAAAATTTCAATCGGTTTCATTAAGCAAAGCCTGACCGCCGGCGCCGGCCTTGGCAGCGCGCGCGCACACAATTTGCATATAGAGCGGTCCCAGCACCAGGTAAAACAGTCCGGCCACCATGATCACCAGCGCCGCCTTGGGGGCTATATTCATGTTGCGCACAAACAGCAAGGCCACCAGGATGATACTGGGAATAAACATGGCGGTCACCTTGGTTGGCTTGGGGTACTGCACGTTGGATACTTGCAGGACGATCATAACCAGGACGCCGATCAGAAAAATCACGCCCACCGGCCCCTGCCCCAGCCGGAAATAATCGCCGAAAGTGCGCGTTTCGCTGAGCAGAACGAAGAGCGCCACCCAGCCGGCGCTTACCGTAATCGGCAGACCGCGATAGCCGCCCTCCCCGCGCAAGGGATCTTTGACTTTGAAGCGCGCCAGGCGGATCACGCCGGAGAGCACCACCAAGGCGGTCATGGCTATCCGCCAGTCGTCATGCCGCTGCAGGGCCACCTGGTAAATAAGTATGGCCGGCGCCAGGCCGAAGGCGGTCAGGTCCACGTAAGTATCCAGCTCCGCGCCGAAGTTGCTCGTGCCCTTTAGCCAGCGGGCCATCTTGCCGTCAACCCCATCCAGGATCATGGCCAGCATGATAAACTGAGCCGCGAGCAGGTAATGCGGTCCGCCTTCCAAGGCCAGCAGAATGCTGAAAAACCCGCAGAGCATCGCGCAGAGCGTAAATAGCGTTGGAATAATCTGGCGCCAGGAAGTAGGCATGGCTGCAATCCTCATTTGCCCCGGGCCGTGGCCACCACGGTTACGCCGGAGAAAACCCGGTCGCCCGGCTTGACGAGCACCTCCACGTCGGCCTTGGGAAATATCATGTCGAGCCGCGACCCGAACTTCATCATGCCAATGCGCTCACCTTTTTGAACCTGTTGGTTAAGCCTAAGCCAGTAGACTACCCGCCGGGCCACCGGCCCGACAATCTGATTGACCAGGCAGCGGGTCTGCGGCCCTTCGATCAGGATCGTATTATGCTGATTGAGCTCCGAGGACTTTTCCTGGAACGTAAAAAAGCGTTTACCGGGAAAATATCCCAGGAAAGTGATCTGCCCGGCAATGGGCGCGCGGTTGACATGCACATCGAACAGGCGCAGGAAAATGCTGATCCGCACCGCCTCGGTCTTGAGGAACTCGTCCTCGCGCAGATACTTGATGCTCATCACCACTCCATCGGCGCCGGCCACGATGGCGGCCGGATCGGCGGGCGGCGTCCGCTCCGGGTCGCGGAAGAAATAAAGCATGTAGCCGGCCAGGACTATTCCCAACACGAAACAGCCCCAGGCTATTCGCTTCCACTGGAACCGCCGGAAAATCCATCCCAGCAACCCGAATACGGTCAGGGACCCAAAGAAAAACGGCAGGACTTCTTTGACAACCGGAATATACATGCATCGCTCCCTTAATTCCTATACCATTAATTGCTCCGATTCATATCCATTGCGCCCAGCACTATAGCGCATGGCCAGGCGCCTGACAACTGCCGGTTATCCCGCGCACCGCCGGATGCAGATAGATGGGTGCGAGCGGCTCGGAGGCGATGCCCTGCGCCAAGCGGGCGAGCGCCAGACGGCCAAGGGTCTCGGCTTCAGGGATCAGCGCGCCTGTGATCAGCCTGACTGCCGATTGAACCAGCGCCGGCAGGCGCGCGCCCAGGCGCGTCCAATCCGGCGTGGCTACCGCTTCGGCCTCGCCCACTTGAAACGCGCCGGGCCTCAGCCCGCCCGCCTGCATCGGCTGAGCCGAAGGCACTGCGGGCAGGCAGTCGCTACGCGCCAGCGTTGCGGGCGGGTCGACCAATTCCCAATCGCCCGTCGGACTCATGAAGTCGGCCTGCCGCAAGAAAAGGCGGGTCCACCATTGCTCGCGGCGGGCGTCGCCGACAATCCGCACTCGGGTTACGTGCTCGGCTTGCGCCACTTGCCAGGCCAGGGCCTCGGCGCTGGTAATGCCATAGACCGCGGTCTTGCCGGGAAGGGCCATCGCTCTGACCGCCGCCAAGGCCGTCCGCAGGCTACTGTAATATCCCGGCCCCACTCCAACCACGTAGAGCTCAATCGCTGAGATCTCAAGCCCGGTTTCGCGCAACATGGCTTGCAGACTTGGAAAAAATTGTTGAGGAAGAGCGCGCGTCTCCTGCCAGCGCCGCGCGGCTACCAGGCGCTGGTCATTGAGCAGAGCGGCACTGCCAGTTGCCGTGGACTGGTCTATTGCCAAGATAAACATACCCTTTGACTTATGGAAAAAAGGAACACAGAGCAGCGCGGCACTCCGGGCGCGTTGACTCATGGTTCGCGATCATGGAAACCAACCTTTGAGCGGTTATTGTCCATTCTACATTCGTGCCGCTCTGGGGATGACTGATTTTACCGCCGGCCATTGGCCGATTACATGCAGCTTGCCGTATGTTTAGCCACTGGCCTCTTTCGCGCCTTGCTGCTGTGCATAAATTGTGCGAGGGGCACAATCAAGCTTATTCCCACACTTTATAAAGTGTGGGAATATAAAATGAGCGATTAAACCTGCCTGACAAGCAACAGGAGAACACGCGCGAACTCGTGCCGTGCAACAGAGCAGCTATACCTATAGTCTGCATGCTTAAGGAAACCGCGAGCAATCAGTTTAATTAAATGACGACCAAGCGCGCTGGATGGAATTTTGGTCTCAAAAGCAATTTCTTTCAGTCGCATGCGACGTTCCCGGATGGTTTTGATAATGAGGACGCGCCGCGGGTGCGTGAAAGCCGTGGAATAGAGAAAGATATTCCTGCCGGCATTTTTGTCACCGGCAAAGGTTTTTCTAAGCGCCCGAAGTAAGTGCTCACTATACGGGATGGACCGATTGGCGCCCAGCCTATAGTACACCGACGGACCGAATCTGCGGGCCAGAAGCAGTCCTCGTGCGTTCAGCGTCCGCAGGGATTGACTGGCCAAAGGCAGAGAAAGGCCCAGTCGTCGAGCGATGTCGGAAACGCGCTGGTCGGGGTGCGCGCATAATTCGCTAAGAACCCGCAGCCTGGTTTTGCATGCCAAAGCCCGGCAGGTCCGCCAGAGGGTCGGCTTCAGGATTTCTGATGCAGATAACGACATACCCACACTTTATAAAGTGTGGGTATAAACTTCAATCGGATAAATCCTTTTTTATTCGCGTTTTTTTCTTATGGCAAAAATCTTTCCATTGGACCTGTAAGCCTGTAATTTTGATTCCGTCGAAAAACCCGATTGGCAAACAGTTGGTTTTGAGCACTTATGGATACGCTGCGCTTGCCCTCAAGGCTCGGTTGCCCCGGCAGTTCCCGTGACTTGCCAAAAAGACAGATGACCACCCGGCCTTCAAAAAAGCCGGGCACTCTGCCTCCCCGCAAAGCCGTAATCCTGGCGGCGGGGTTCGGCACGCGCATGCTGCCCTTGAGCTTAGATACGCCCAAACCGCTGATGCCGCTCTGGGGCAAGCCGATCGTTGAGCACATCATCGCGCTGCTCGCAAGCTGGGGAGTCGAAGAAGTATTAATTAACCTTCACTATCAGCCCGAAGCAATTTGCGATTATGTGCGGGGCCGGAGCGCGCGCATCCCCCGCATTACGCTGTCGTTCGAGCCCGACCTCCTGGGCACTGGCGGCGCCCTGCAGCGGGCGGCCTGGTTTCTGGATACAGCCCCCTTCTGGGTGATCAATGCCGATATTGCGGCCGAGGTGAATCCTCAGCCGTTCATCAGAGCTTTCCAGCAAAGCAACATTCTGGCCGCGCTCTGGCTGCAGCCGGAACGCGGCCCGCGCACGGTGGAAATGACCCAGGGCCGCATCACCGATTTTGCCAGCAGTCGGCCGGGAACTAAAGGCACCTATACCTTCTGCGGAGTGCAAGTAGTCTCCCCGCATATCCTGAGATACATTCCGCGTCAAGGTTTTTCAAGCATTGTGCAGGCCTATCAGCGCGCATCGGCTCAGGCCTGGTAGCGCGCTCCTATTGGGCCGATCTCGGCACGCCCGAAAGTTACTTGGAAGCCCATCGCGAAATTCTGGCGGCTTATCGCGCGGGCGCGCCGGGCCAGAGCCTGTTAAGCCGTGAGCGCCTGCTGGGCATGCAAGCCTGGCGACGCCGGATTCGCTTCAACGGATTCTTGTCCGCCGGGCGCAACGTGGCGATCAGCAAGGGCGCGCAAATCGAAAATGCCGTTATCTGGGATGATGCCCGCATCGCCGCGAATGCGGTCGTGGCACAGGCTATCATCGGCAAAGGCTGCGAGGTCCATGGGCGGGTAAGACGCTTGGCGGTGCGGTCGTCCTTTTCTCTATCCCAGAGCGAAAATACCTCCGACATCCCCCTGGCCATGGCCCTGCAGTTCCTGCGCTGGTCGCCGGCGCAAACAACGGTTATGCCTTTCGAGCCGCGCGGCTCAGCCAGGTTGTTCACGCGCCTGGATAATCATGGGCAGCGTGTCATCCTGGTGCGCTACAGCCGCGAGCGCGCCGAAAACGAGCTTTATCCGGGCCACGCCCGCTTCCTGAAATCCATCGGGCTGCCGGTGCCGGCCATTATTCAGGACGCGCCCGAAAAGAACTTTTTCATCATGGAAGACTTGGGCGATCAGTCCTTGCAGGCCCTGAGCAGGACCTGGCCGTTGAGGCGTCTTACCGACTTCTACCAGGAGATCGTTGCCTCAACCGCGCGCTGGCATATCGCGGGTGAGCGCGCCGCCCGGCGCCGGCGGCTGATCATGGTGGCGCCATTTTCCGCTGATTTATACCGCTGGGAGCGCGAATTTTTCGGCCGTTATTTTCTTCAGCCCCAGCTCCATTTGGCGCCGGCGATTACCGCGAAAATCCTGGCTGAGCTGGCCGCGGTGGCCGGCCAACTGCTTAAGGCGCCCGCTGTATTGGTTCACCGCGATCTGCAGGCCAGCAATATTCTGCGGGTGGGCCGGCGCCACTTTTTCATAGATTTTCAAGGCATGCGCTTAGGTCCAGCAGCCTATGACCTGGCCGCGCTGCTGTGCGATCCTTATGTTGAACTGTCCCTGGCCGTGACCACTCAACTGCGCGAGGCCTATAATTGCCGGGTGAGCCGCCCACACCGGGTCAGCGCGCAACTTTTCTGGCTGGCAGCCATCGAGCGCCTGGCGCAGGCCCTGGGCGCTTACGGCCGCTTGAGCGCCAACCCGGAGACCGCCTGGTTCGGCGCCTACATCGCGCCGGGAGTGCGCATGATGAGAAGAGCACTCGATCAATCCGGCGCCTGTCCGCGGCTGCAGAACGCCTTGCGGTGTTGTGGGGACAAGGTAAGTTCAGGCATGGTTCAAAGTTCACGGTTCAGAGTTCACAGTTAAGCAGATTTAAGCGGAAATCCATAACCTTCATACCGGTGAACTGTGAACCATACCGATTTTTTTCCCGGCTTACCCTTCTTCGCCAAAAAGCCCAGTGGCTTTCCATAGGTAGGAATGACGTTCCTGGCTTCGCAGGGTTCCGCAAAGACTCGACCTGCGTAGCCAAGGCTACTCTGGCGGAGCACGTTGCCCCGCGGCTTGCCGCGGGGTGCTTCACTGCACGAAAACGGTTACCTGATCATATAGGATCGGACCGTTTAAGTTAAGGATGCCGTCCAGGGGATAATCAACGGCGAACCAGAAGTCATAGGTCCCGGGCGGCAGGATAAATCCGTTCAACACCGGCGTGGAAGCGAGATTGACGAGCAGCCCCTGATAGACCGGATGGAAAACCGCAAAGTCGCCGCTGAAAAGCGCCTCTTGCCATTGCAGGGCGCCGTTCAAGTAATACCAGTCGCTGAGATTCGCGGAAGCGACCACCCACCAATCCACTTCAACGCTGATAAATGATTCTATATTCATCATCTGAACGGCGATCGTAACCGGATCGCCGCTGTTAATATCCACCTCGCCCACCAGACCGTTGGCCGTGATCAGCGGCCCGACGACCCCGAGAAAACCGCTGTCCGACGCGCTGAACCCACTCGCGCCTGCGGCGTTCACGGCTTTCACCCAGTAGTAATAGGTGGCGCCCGCCGTTACGCTCATGTCGTCATAGCTGGTTCCGGTCGGATCAGGACTGGAGATCTTCGACGCCGCGTAGGAGCTGTCGCTCGTCCAGCGCCAGACCTCGTAGCTCGTTGCCCCGCTCGACGCGTTCCACGTCACCCGCACCTTGTTAGTGTAGGTCCCGTCGCCGGCGCTCACGCCGGTCGGCGCGGAGGGCGGCTGGTTTGGCGCGTTCACGCTCAGCGTAACCACCACGGTTTGCGGACTGTTGGTCGCGTCGGCGGTGACCTGGTTGGTCGCGTAATACGTGCCCGCGTTAAGACCGGCGATGTTGACCTGGTTGGTCAGGACGGTTGCGCCGTTCAGGGCGACAGTTCCGGCGGCCGGCAACACCGTCAGCCATCCCGATGCCCCCGTGCTGTAAGTGATGACATTTGTGTAGGTGAACCCTTTCCCGCCGACGTTGGTCATGCCGATCATTTGCGCCGGCGGATTGGCGCCCTGATAAGTGGCACTGAAGACCAGCGCATTCGTGGCAAGTGAAATACCGCCGCCGAAGTTATCGTATTTCCACAGGTCGTTGAGAAATCCCAGACCTCCCGATGCGGGGCGACCGTAGCCGCCGAAGAGCCACAGCGCGCCCGACCCGTCCGTCCACGCCACTTCACGATAGCGCGCGCCGGGCGTGTTGGTAGTGGCCGGCACGCCCTGCGTGCCGTAGGTCCCGTTCTGGTTGGTGCTGCTCGCGCCCGCTTCCCAAGTCCAGTTTGTTGTGGCCGGGTCGTATTTCCACAGGTCGTTGAGGTAGCCCCAACTCCCCGAGGCGGGGTAGCCGATGCCGCCGAAGAGCCACAGCGCGCCCGACCCGTCCGTCCACGATACTGCGCCATATCGCGCACCAGGCGTGTTTCCTGCGGCCGGCATGCCCTGCGTACCATAGGTTCCGTTCTGGGAGGTATTCGTTGATCCCTTCATCCAGGTCCAGTTCGTTGTGGCCGGGTCGTATTTCCACAGGTCGTTTAGTTCGTTGTCACCTCCCGAGGCGGGATAGCCATATCCGCCGAATAGCCACAGCGCGCCCGACCCGTCCATCCATGATACCGCGGCCTCGCGTGCGCCAGGCGTGTTGGCCGGGTCTGGCACACCCTGCGTGCCGTAGGTTCCGATTCGTTGCGCCCTTTATCCAGGTCCAGTTTGTTGTGGCCGGGTCGTATTTCCACAGGTCGTTGAGGTCGCCCAAGCCTCCCGAGGCGGGGTAGCCGAGGCCGCCGAAGAGCCACAGCGCGCCGTCTGCGTTTGTCCATGATACCGCGCCCCAGCGCGCACCGGGCGTGTTGGCCGGGGCTGCCGTGCCCTGCATGCCATAGGTCCCGGGCTGGTTCGTCGTTGATGATCCCTTCATCCAAGGTCGTTGAGACGGCCCGCAGATCCCGAGGCGCCGTAGCCGATGCCGCCAAAGAGCCACAGCGCGCCTGTCTCGTCCGCCCAAGATACTGCCCCTTCGCGCGCGCCGGGCGTGTTGCCCGGGGCCGCCGTGCCTTGCGTGCCGTAGGTCCCGGGCTGGTTGGTGCTATTCGCGCCTTTCACCCAGGTCCAATTCGTTGTGACGTGGTCGTATTTCCACAGGTCGTTGAGGTAGCCCCAACTTCCCGAGGCGGGGTAGCCGATGCCGCCGAAGAGCCACAGAGCGCCCATCCCGTCCGCCCAAGATACTGCGCTATAGCGCGCGCCGGGCGTGTTGGTTGGGGCCGCCATGCCCTGCGTGCCGTAGGTCCCGTTCTGGTTGATGTTCGTTGCGCCCGCTTCCCAAGCCCAGGCCGCATTGGTGGATAACGTCGCGCCGGCGGCCGGCGCCACCGCAAACATGCTCAGGCAAATACCGCACGTCACCACAAAAAAGCCCCCATTTCTGCATGTCGTTCTACTCATGTCACTACTCCTATTGCCGTTTACGGCTTTGCGCAACATTTACGCCGTGCCAACCGGCTTCCTTTTTAAAACACAACGCTTATTGATGCACAAATCATGCCTAAACATCTAGATCAGAAATCGTAACTACTCAGCTATCTGAGAAAACAATTTCCGCCCTTGGCAGATCCGCCTGAGGTGGAAACTACGAAATGCGCGTCATGCCTGAGGCAGACCCGCCTCTGGCGGGAAATACACGAAATTTGAATACAAAGTCCATTCCCATTTTTAGCGCCTTTCGCGTGTTTCGTAGTTCCATTTCTTGCTTACCTGAGCAGTCACCAGAAATCAACTGATTGACGTGCGCTGGTTGATGAGGCGGCCATCGAAGAGGGCCGCTACATCGCGGCGGATATTTGCTTCCGTAACCGGCCAGGCGGAGTGCGCCAAGTCCGCGTACTTCTGGGCCAACGCCTCCGCAATCACGCAGCGCGAATGACCCCACTTGTAGATGAGCTGTTCGAGGACGCGGCTGTCGGAATGCTGGGGAATGAAGGAAAGTCCAATCAGATCCAGGCGCATAGCCGTGATCTCGCCGATGAAGGAAGTAGTATTGAGGAACCACCAGCAGCCGAAGGGCACAATGTTTTTGAACTTACGTGCGGCCACGCACAACCCATGCAAATTTTCACGCGCCAGCACGGTCACCAGAAAAGTTACATCGCTGAAACCGAGCGCTAAACGCTCCAGCGCCGCCAGATCGGCCAAGCCGACCGAATCGCCGGCATCGCCCAAGGCAGGGTTAACCGCCTTGCGCACGCCGATCATGAGCGCCACCGGCAAGCCTCTTTCGCGCGCCGTGGGGATCACCGCCTTGACCAGCAGGTTGGTAATACTGGAATGAATATCCGGGTAACGCCACTCGGGTGGCAAGGTCGTACTCAGATACCGGGCTTTCATGCGCCGGACCCAATCATTGAGATAACGGCGAACTTCCCGTAGCGTCCGCCCGGAAAGCGATGAATCCACCGCATAGCCCAGAGCCTTGAGCGCCCCGGCGCCCTGCGGCCAGTCTTTGATGGCGCTCTCCAGCCGCAGCGCGGCCAGGAAACGTCCGCTGCGCGCAAATCCTTTTTCCCAAGCCGCCTGCTCGGATGGATTGAGCGGATCATTTGTCATGTACACGCATTTCACGCCGGCGAGCTGCAGCACGCGCTCGACGTGGCTGGAAAGTTTCTGGGCGCGAAAATATTTCCGCAGCTTAGTTAAGTCTTCTTTAGGAGCATCCAATCCCAGGGCCTTGAGAACGGTCAGCACGCCCCGGCAGGCTTCCGAAACCGGCGAACGCTTGACAAATAATTCCTGCCAGACCAAGTCGGCCTGCTTTGCCTTTGGCATGGCCCAGAAGGTCTTGGTCCCCAGTTCCGGCCGGGCCCGCAGCACCTCTGCCACGAGATAGTGATAGGTCAGCAATTCGTCAATGCCCCAGAGCAGCAACGGGCCCATGGCCGGATCGAAGAGGTGCGTGTGGATGTCGGTTACCGGGGTGCGGGCGAACACGGCTGAGGCCGTCTTTTGCAGGTCCATGGTCTTATTCATCTTTTTGCATTACCTGGTCAATGGCCTCTTCAAAGACCTGCAACGATTCGCGCAGGGCGGCCTCGCTAATCGTCAAGGGCGGGGCGATCTTCAGGCATTCGCCGCCGATTCCGACCGGAGCAAACATCAGCAAACCCTTTTGGAAGCAAGCGATATTTATCCTGGAGGCCAACTCGGAATTAGGCTCTTTGGTGCCCGGTTTCACTACCTGGATACCGGCCACCAGGCCCAGCCCATGCGCGCAACCCAGCACAGCCGGATATTTATTCTGGATGCGCTCGACTTCCGGCGCCAGCAATTTACCCAACTTGGCAGCGCGCGCCACCAGCCCTTCTTTCGCAATCAGCTTGAGGTTGGCAATCGCCGCCACCGCCGGCAGGGGCGAGCCGGAATGAGTGGAAGTCATCGAGCCGGGCGCATACAGGTTTTGAATGTCCTTGCGGCCGATTACCGCGGCAATCGGCAGCGAAGAAGAAATACCCTTGCCGCAGGCAATCAGGTCGGGCTTGATGCCGTAATGCTCGAAGCAAAACATCTTGCCGGTCCGCCCGAAGCCGGCCTGCACCTCGTCAACCGCCAGGACAATATCATACTCGCGGCAGAAAGCCGCCAGCTTCCGGGCATACTCGCCCGGCAGGAAATCGGGGCCGACGCCCTGGAAGCTTTCGGTGATGACGCCGGCGATATCCTTGAAAGCCACCCGCTTGGCGCGAAGCGTCTGGAGGAAGAGGTCGAAGGAAATATTCTCGTTCTTGTAGCCGTCTGGGAAGGGAACTTGCACAAAGGAAGGGTCAAGGTTGCCCAGCCATTTTTTCAGCCGGGGCATGCCGCCGGCCAACTGGGAACCCATGGTGCGGCCGTGGAAGGCGTTCTGAAAGGAAACAATGTAGCGCTTGCGCGAGGAGTATTTTTCGAGCGCATAGGTCTTGGCCAGCTTGATGCAGTTCTCCACGGCTTCGCTGCCGGTCGAGAGCAGGAACACGCTGTAACGACGTGGTTCGGGGGCAAGCGCCTGGAGCATTCCGGTAAGCTCAGCGCGCTTTTCGTGGACGAAGACGTAGGAAGCCAGCAGACCCTGACGAATGACATCCTGGAGCGCCTGGGCGATTGCGCGGCGGCCATGGCCGGCATTGGTAATCAGCACGCCGGAAGACCAGTCAATCCAGCGATTGCCCCACCGGTCGCTGACAGTGAAATTATCGGCCTTGTGCCAGACAATCGGCGGCTGGCCGGCCATGGAGCGCGGTTCGGACTTCTGCAGTTTTTTAAATATCTTGAGCGACTGCGGCACCGGGATTTTGGTTTTAATCGTACGGTAGCTGGTGTGTACCTTGGGCACGCTGATGGGCTTTAGCTCGTAGGTTGCCATGAAAATGCATCCTTTAATGCTTTTGCGCTTAACTCTTGTAGCCGCGGCGATGACGCCGTGGCCTCCGGAGAAGTCCACGCCCTGACGGGCGCAGCTACGAAAGAGCAATTTCCTATCAGATTAAATCAGGCTTTCGGCAATTCCCCCTACCCCCGACATAACTCGACGTGTGGACGCTCGCCATAAACAATACGGGCCCGATCGCCATCATGAAGGATGGACAACCGCGCGGCTTCAACCACCAGTTCATTGATCGAGCTATTAGCCGGCGTGGCAATCAGGCCCTGGCGATCAATCTCCTGGATGAGCTGACGGCGGCGGTTCAATCCCGGCGTTTCGCCCAAGGCCGCCACCTCGTTCTCAATGCGCTGGATGGCGCCGATAATGGCAGCGATGGAGTCAAAACCGTAGCCCACCGGCTTGTAACCGGCGCCTTCCCACGGCACCAACCGGAAGAAATCCGGATTGATGTAATTGTAATGCGACCCGGCGCAACCGATGCCTTGGAGATAGCTGTGGGCCACGCCGCGGTACTGGTCGTCATGCAGGATCAAACCGCTCTTGCCCTGGCCTTCGCAGAACATGGTTAAGCACTGCTCGTTGCTGCCGGCGGCGTCATCGGGATAGCCCAAACCGTTTATTACCGAGAGAATGGCGCCGTTTTCAAAGCGCACGCGTCCATTGGCCCAGAGATAGCCCACGTTGCCATTGGGGAACTTGCCCTTGACGCCCGCCACGGCCACCTCGACCGGCTTGAGCCCGGTGATGAAGAAAACCAGGTCCACATAATGGCAGCCGATATAAACGAACGGATCGGTCTGATCCACGGTGAACCAGTTCTGGAAATTGGAGTGCCGGTAGTAATAAGGTTCAATCAACTTGGCTTCGCCCATGGCGAAGGCGCCAAAATGGCCGAGACCATAGTACCGCCGGGCGATGAGCGAGCGGCGATCGAAACGCTTGTGATATTCGACTCCCACGAACAGGCCGCGTTCCAAAGCCAGTTTTTCAATTTCCATGGCTTGCTCGTGCTTGAGCACCAAGGGCTTTACGCAGAGCACGTGCTGGTTGGCAGCCAGCGCATCCTTGACCACCGGATAATGGAACTGGTCCGGCACGGCCACCACGGCCGCCTGGCGCGGCGGCATTCGGGAAAGCACCTGTTGGTAGAGTTCCGGGAAATTCTTTTCCGGCGCCTCGCTGAGCGCCGGGTAGGGCTTAAAGCTCTGTCCCGGAAAGGCCTGGCCGATTTCCGGAGATTCCAGCAGCGCTTTCAAAGGCGGGGTGTTGAGGGCGCAGACGCTCAAGTTCGCCACCAGACCGGTGCGCTGGAGGTGATAGATGGATGGCAGGATCAGGTCGTGCGTGATCATGCCGCCGCCGATAATGGTTACGTCTATTGATTTCATGTTTTCTCGTCCGGCTCATTACAGCCAGCAAAACAAATCGGTACTTTATTGACATAGGGCAGAATGTCAACTGGCTTGTATGGAAAAGTGCTTGGACGGAATTGGACGGAAATGTAATTGACAATTCCGGCCTGATGGCTAAAAAGCTTCTCGCAACGCAACCACCCGGTTACCAGATACCGGCGTAATATATCAGGTTGCCCGGTACTGAGGCCTTGTTGCCCATGGCATTATCCGACACGTTCTTGCTGGTTCTATATGCGGCGTTCATGCTGGTGCTGACCATTTACGCTGCCCATGCCTACCTGATGCTTTACCTCTACCGCAAAAACCGCGCGTACCAGGCCAAGCCCGTATGCGCGTTCAGCGAGTGGCCGCTGGTTACGGTGCAACTGCCGATTTTCAACGAACAATATGTGGTGCGCAGGTTGCTGGAAGCCGCTAGCGCGCTCGATTACCCCCGCGACCGCCTGGAGATCCAGGTTCTGGACGATTCGACCGACCAGACCAGGGAAATCGCCAAGGAACTGGTCGGCCAGTTCCAAGCCCGGGGAATCAACATTCACCACCTGCACCGGACCAACCGCCAAGGCTTCAAGGCCGGCGCCTTGAAGCATGGGCTGGCCCAGGCCCGGGGCGAATTCATCGCCATTTTCGATGCCGACTTTCTGCCGCCGAGCGACTTCTTGCACCGGATGTTGCCCTACTTTGCTTCCGACAATATCGGCGTCGTTCAGGCGCGCTGGGGTCATCTGAATTCCGACTATTCCCTGTTGACCCGCGGCCAGGCCATCGGCCTGGATGCTCATTTTGTCTTAGAGCATGGCGCGCGTAATTCTTCCGGTATTTTCATCAATTTTAACGGCACCGCCGGCATCTGGCGCAAGCGCGCGATTATCGAGGCCGGCAATTGGCAGGATGATACCCTGACCGAAGATATTGATCTTTCTTACCGGGCGCAACTGGTCGGCTGGAAATTCGTGTACGTCAACGACGTGGTCTGCCCGGCCGAAGTGCCCGCCGAGGTGTATGGCCTCAAGAACCAGCAATACCGCTGGGCCAAGGGCGCCATTCAGACGGCCAAGAAACTGTTGCCAATGATCTGGCGGAACAAAACCATTCCCTGGCTCCTGAAGTTCGAAGCCACGGTCCACTTGACCAACCATCTCGTGTTTCCGGCCCTGTTTTTCGTTGCGCTGCTGTCCTACCCCATCCTATTTATCCAGATCCAATATCCGCAATCGGCACTGTTTTTCTGGGTTATCTCATTGTTCACGGTCAACGCCTTCAGCTATCCGCTCTTTTACATCTATGCCCAGCGCGAAATCTACACCGACTGGAAGCGCCGTGTGCTCTTTATGCCCATCCTCATGGCCGGCGCCATCGGGCTCTCGGTAATCAACACCAAGGCGATTTTCAGCGGACTGCTGGGCCGCCAAAGCGCTTTCATCCGCACGCCTAAATTCAATCTGACTGACCGCCGCTCTTGCCCCGCGGCGCGCGGGGGCGGTTCCTGGTTAGCCCCACATTACCGCAACCGGTTCAACGTTACGGTCGGGGTGGAAATCCTGCTGATTATCTACAGCTCGTTCGCGCTGTTCTACGCGGTCAATCACCTGCAACTCATGGCCATTCCGTTCATCCTCATCTGCTGGCTGGGCTTCCTGTTCATCGGCGGACTATCCCTGGTCCATGCCATCCGGCGCTGATAAAAACAGACGACGGACGACAGCCCTGGAAAAAAGACAGACACCGGACGATGGACAGCAGACGGAAGAAGATTGATAACGAATGCCTGGAGTTCCTACCAAGAACAGCTTGTAGCTTCAGACTTTTCTGATCTCTGACAGTTCCCCCTGCCTCCTGATTCACGGAATTCGCTCGCGGAGGAAAGCGCGCACGGCCTCAACATCGGCGTTCAGGATCATGCGGCGCTGGGGCTTCCCGACGAGGGCGTCGAGCTCGGGATGATGCGCAAGATCCCGGCCCGTTGCCCGGCGCACAGCCTCGGCAAACTTGGCCGGATGCGCCGTGGCCAGGGCGAGCGTTGGCTCGTCCGCTTTCTGGAACTCTCGCCCCACGCTTACCCCCACGGCGCTGTGCGGATCCAACAGGTAACCGTGCTGCTCGTAAAACTCTTTGATAATTGCCAACGCCTCGGCGGTCGCGCTGCTTCCCGCGGCGATGAGTTCATCAACGCCCGTAGCGCCAATCCCGTTGAGACGCAATTCGCCGGATTGTGCAAAGGTTTCCATCAGCCGGCAAATTTCCCGCGGATTACGGTCTACCCGATAGTACAGATAGCGCTCAAAATTGCTGGCCACCTGGATATCCATGGAAGGACTTAACGTGGCCTGCACCTTCCCGCGCCGGTAGAGACCGCTGGTAAAAAACTTAGCCAGGCTGTCATTCTCGTTGGTGGCCAGAATCAGCCGGCTGATCGGCAAGCCCATGCGCAGCGCCAGGTAGCCGGCAAAGATGTCGCCGAAATTGCCGGTCGGCACCGCAACTTGGACCGCGCGCGCGCCGCAGCGCGCCATGACTTGGAATACGCCGTAAAAGTAATACACGATCTGGGCCAGGAGCCGCGCCCAGTTGATGGAGTTCACCGCGCCCAGTTCGTAGCGGTCGCGAAACTCGAGATCGCGGAAGATGGTTTTCACGATGCTCTGGCAGTCATCGAAGCTGCCGCGCACGGCCAGGCAAAAGACGTTATCGTCCGGCACGGTGGTCATCTGGAGTTCCTGCATGGGGCTTATGCGTCCATGCGGGTAGAGCACGAAGATGCGGATGCCGGCGCGGCCGCACACGCCGGCGATGGCCGCGCTGCCCGTATCGCCGCTGGTGGCGGCCAGGATATTGAGCCGCCGGCCGGAGCGCGCCAGGTAATACTCGAACACGCGGCCCAGGAATTGCAGGGCTATATCCTTGAAGGCCAGCGTCGGGCCGTGAAACAGTTCCAGGATATGAACGCCGTCAACGGCCACTACGGGGGCAACCTGCGGATGACGGAAGGCAGCGCAACTATCGCTGATCAGCGTCCGCAGGTCGCTCGCCGGCAGATCGGCGTAGCGGCGCATAATCTCAAACGCCAGCGCGCCATAATCGAGAGTTGCCCAGGCGGAGAGCTCGGCGTGGATATCAGGAATGGATTCGGGCAGAAACAGGCCGCCATCGCGCGCCAAGCCCGTCATTACGGTTGTTTGGAAATCAACCGCCTCAGTGCCTCCGCGTGTGCTGATATAATTCATCGCTGCCAGCGCTTTTCCCAGAAGATCATTTCGCCATTGACTTTCTGCAAGTGAGGCATCCGTATCAGCACCGCCCGGAAAGCCCAGAAAGTATCGGCGGGCGGATCTTGATGTGGATTAAAATCCAACCAGATTTCCTCAATCGGTGAATTCTGAATGGGGCTCAAATCCCGGACGGCGGTTCGCATCAGCGCGAGGCTTGTCAGGGGCAGGCTGCGCAGGGGAGAAATATCCCGCACGTCCGATTCGCTGATATCCAGCCGCTTCAACGGCGTCCCGCTGAGCGGCGTAAGGTCGCGCACGCGGGTCTGACTCAGGCTCAACGATTCCAGTGCCAAGCCCGTCAATGGCCGCAGATCATTTACCTTGGTGCGGCTGACATTCAGGTCAACCAGCGGCATATGTGTCAAGGCCTTAAGATCACTGATCTTGCTCGCGCTGGCCGTCAACCGTTTCAGTTTCAGTCCGGAAAGCGGCGTCAAATCCATTACCTCCGTATGGCTGATATTCAGGGATTCCAGCGGCATACCGGCCAGCGGCCGCAGATCCCGAACGTCCAGATGGCCTAAGCTCAGCTCCTTGAGCGGCATGCCTTTCAAAGCCCATAAATCCGTAACCTTGGTGCCGTCAAGGTTAAGCCTGGTCAAAGGCATGCCGGCCAATGGCGCCAGATCCTTTACCCGCGTGTAATTTAGCGCAACTTCCCGGAGCAGCAATCCCTTTAGCGGCGAAAGGTCGCTCAGCGGCGCTTGAACCGGCGCCTCACGCCACTCGCTCGGCGGAATCGCGGCACATACCACCGCGCGCAGATCCTTGAGACCGGCCAGCGGCTTGATATCCTTCAAATCGGTGGAAATCAACTCGACCCGCACAACCCGGCCGTTGTCGTCGGTCGTGAAGGAAACATTGTATTCGGTCAAACCCAGGTTCCGCGCCAGCAATTCCTGTTGCGCTGCCGCGGTGTCCGGTCGCGCTCTCCTGGCCGAGGATGGTGGCTCTGAAGCGGGGGCAAACTCATCCCCACCCGAAGCAACCGCGGCCGACTGTTGGAGCGCCGCCAAGGCGGCCGCATAGTCGCGCGCAAACTCGCTCTGGCCGTGCTGTTTCTGGAAGCTGGCAACATTCGTAGCTATGACCTGCGCCTGCCGCGGCGTATATTTTTTCTGGTAGATAGCCGCCAGCACAACTGCTGCGCCGGGCAAGTTGCCTTCCCCCGCGTCTATCTCCACCTGAGCCATCCGCAATAGTTGCATAAAACCGTCGCGGGCCCGGTCTTCGAATTGCTGTTGCCGGTGTCCCTGCAGTTTGGCCTTGAGCGGCCCTGACAGCAATGCCCCAGAGCGGCTCCAGGAAATTTCAGCCGCCGCTAACTCGCCGTCGCGCAGCGCCACCAATCCCTGCGCCAGGGCCACGTCCGGCGTAAGGTTGGTCCCCAGCCGAGCCATCTTTTCCTTGAGCGTCAAGTCTTGCAGCCGAATCACTTTCGAATGAGCAAGTTGGCCGGCCCGCACGGTAATTATCTTTTCCACCACGATAGAATTGTCCTGCACATTGCGCACCACCAATCGTTCCGGCCCATTGGTCAACTGCACCACAATCTCCAGGTCCTTCTGCGAGCGGAATGAATCCAGCAGCCGCTGGTTGATATTTCCGGTCCCGGCCAGCATGCTCTGCAACGTCGAGAGCTCGGCACGTTTATCGGCCAACGCCGATAAATTTGCGGCTTCCTGAACTACGGTCAGCGCCGCGCTGGGATTATCCTCCACAAGGCACGCGGCAACTTTGGCAAGCGTGTTTTGCCATTCACGTTCCTGAGTCGCGGCCATTTCCAAACGGAGTTGCGCGGCAGCTTCTTCCCTTATACGGGCGTCATCCTCCTTGGCCAACTCCGGCTTTGCCGGGGGCTTGGCCATGGCCAGGTTCTCGGCTTTTGATACCGCTTCGGCCGGCGGGGAAGCCCGTTCGGCAGCAGTTACCTCAGTGCTCAAGCGCTCCGGCAAATGGGACACGGCAGTGGTGACATCAATGAGAGCGGGTTGAGCAAGAGCTTGATCTGCTATGTTGCTGGCCGCCTCCTGGCCACTCGGCGCGGGCGGAAGACGGCTTGGTTGCACAAGCCTATTCAGCACAACGAGGCTAATAATCGAAACAGTTAATAGGATAATCCCGGCTGCCAGCCATCCCAGCCTGCGTTGCCGCCATGGCGAAGTGCTGAGGTAAAACTTAGGTTCATCCGGCGCCGCTGGCAGCGGCGTCGGCGCAACTTCCGCCATCAAGCGGATCCGCCCAGGCGGAAAAGGCGGCGCCTCTTGGCTCAGCTCTTGCAACCACTTTTCCCGCGCGGGCGAGCGTTTCATGGTGCTCGTATCGGCCGGCGGCAGCGGTCCTGCGGGCAGTTGCTCCGTTCGCAAGCGGGCAATGTCGCCTATGACTTCCGGCCAATCCTGCTGGCGCTGCTCGCGGTCCTTGGCCATCATTTTTTCAATCAGGCAGGCCAAGGCCATGGAAGTTTGCGGCACAACATCCACCAGGTCGGGAATCTGGTCGGTAATCTGGCGGTCCATGACTTCGGTAAGGGGCAAGCCCTCGAACGGCAATATGCCGGTCAGGCAGTGATAGAGCATGGCGCCGAGGGAATAGATATCGGTGCGGCAATCCAGTTCGAGGCGGCCCTTTGATTGCTCAGGCGAAATATAATAGGGCGTGCCCACGGCCAGGTCCGCGGCAAAGCGCGCCTGGTCCGCACCGAAGCGCACGCTGCGCGCCAAGCCCAGGTCGGCGACCTTGACCGTGCCATCGCCGTCAATGATGACATTATCGGGTTTAATGTCGCAATGGATGACGCCGGCGGTTTCCCAGGCATAGTTCAGCGCTTCGGCTACCCAACGAGCGCACACCAGGGCCTCTTCGCGGGAAAGACGCTTTTTGCGCCGAATCCATTCCGCCACGCTGTAGCCGGAAATGAATTCCATGACAAAGTAATAAATGCCTTCGGGCGTCTGGCCGAAGTCGTAGATCTGCACGATGTTGGGGTGCTTCAATCGGGCGGTGAGCCGGGCTTCGGCCCAGAAAATTTTGCTGATATCAATTTCATCGGCGGCCAGCTCCCGCGGCAGCATTTTGATGACCACCACCCGGTCCAGTGAAATCTGGCGCGCCTTGAATACGGTGCTCATGCCGCCCTGCGGCAGGGGCGCGAGAATCTCATAACCAGGAATTATCGGAGCGGTCATGGCAGAGAAAGTGTCTTTGGAATCAGATACACGATCTATTTTTGAAGCATATTTGGTTCAGAGTATGGGGCCAATCATTGGCCGGGTCAATTGTTTTTACCAGCCAAGCTGCTGGCGGGGTCAGTTATGAGGTGGTCGCGTGAAGGTTCCGCCGGCAAGCGGATCCGCCAGGGTGGAAGGGACGGCTCCCCGCCGCGGGGCGGGGCCACGCGTGGCGCGTGGCAAGCGAGTTTACCACACCATAGGCGTGGCGCCGAGTTTTCCACCACAGGCGGATCCCCATGCAAACGTCTGAACCGATCGAAGACCATGCCCATCCCCGCCTCTTCTGGTCCGAATCCGAATTGCCCGGCCTGCGCGCTAAGGCCGACCACCCCGCGATGGCCGCTTTCCTGGCCAAGGTGCTGGAGCGTTGCGAACAGTATCTCAACCCCGCCCATGCGGCATTCATTGACAACAGCCTGAATCGCACCGACTGGGTTGGCGCAGTCCCCAACTGCGGCAGGAATTGGCAAAAGTTGCCGGATCTCATTCTGGCAGCGATCCTCACCGACGACGCCCGCTGGTTCGACACACTCGCCGCGGCCCTCTGCATCCTCTCCAAGAACAACAGCCCGCTCAAGGCCTACATCTTCGCCCATGCGCCCAGTACCCACCACGACGACTCCCTTCTGGGCGGGAGCCAGCGCAACCTCTCGTCCCAATGCGGCATGGTCCCGCTGATGCTCGATTTGCTGTGGAACCGCCTCGCCAAGACCGATCGAGAGGCCGCCTGCGATTTTCTCGCGCGCGACATTGTCGAGCCTTTTCTCGACTACATGCTCAACGCCGAAAAGGACGCCGGATTCGGGCAGAATCTCGGGATCAATCTCGGCTGGTGGGAGTTCTACGCCTGGGTCTGGTCGCTGGCCGTCATCTACGATCCGCAGAATGAACGGCACCGGCGCGGCATGGAAGCCGTCATCCGCCGCATCCGGCTCGGCATGCACCTCGGGGCCGACGACGCCGGCATCATCGGCGAGGGCGCCGGCTATGGGACCATCGAGATGCATGGCTGGTGGACCGCCGCCGAGATCCTGCGGCGCATGGGGTTCTGCGACTTCTGGAAAAGCGATGAGCGCTTCCTGCAGATCATGAAAAGCCGCCTCTATTACCAGTTCCCTGGCCGCCACGGCATCCTGGATCACGGGGACACCGACCGCCTTAACGGCTGGTATCTGAACGGCCTGCTCGTCATGCTGCTTCACAGCCGGCGCACGGGGAACCCCGCCTACCAGACCTCGTGGGAGAGGCTGATGGATGGCGCCGGCGGCCCGGCGGCCCTTCAGCCGAACCTGCATGCCCCGCTGGGCGCCTTGGGTTACTGGCTCTGGTACGAGCCCCAGATCAAGCGGGGGGACGTCCCTCTCGATCTGCGCGAATGGCCGCTGGCGCCAAAGGCCGGGCAGTTTGGCCTGCACTTTGTCCGTGGCGGCTGGCGTGACGACGATCTCTACTTCGCCTTCTTTACCGCAGGCCGTTTTCACGGCTCCTACATCCACCAGCACAGCGATGCCGGACATTTTGCCCTGGCCGCGCTGGGAGAACTCTTCTGCGCCGGACGCGGCTACGGCCACACCCCAGCCCGCTATCACAACGTCCTGTGCATCAACGGACGCGAACCGCCGAACGGTCCGGATACGGCGAACGGCGAGTCGTGGCGCGGGGGCCACACCCTCGCCGCCGCACATGGCGAACAGACCAACTACATCGCCGCCGACCTTGCATGGCAATGGCACGCCGTATGGTGCCAGCGTCACGCCATGGTTGTGCGCCTGCCCGGCGTCGAGCCTTATGTCATTATTCTCGATCACTGCAACCACGACAATGACTGGGCCTTCTACGACTGGCAGTTCCAAGTGTAGCCCGGCTGCCGGGCGGAACTCCAGCCCGCCGAGATCCGGGCCACCATCCACGGGACGAAACACCGCCTCGAGCTGGCCTGGGCCACTTACGGGGCCGGCGAATACGCTAAGCCGCAGGAACTCGAACTTCTGGTTGACCAACGCCGGCATATTTATGCCGATGATGCGAGCAACCCGCACCACGCCCAGACGCTCTACGACTGCCTGATCGCGCGCCTTTCGGGTTACTGCGGCGCGCTGCTCGCGGCCCTCGTGCCGCGCCGCGACACCCAGCCGCCGGTCCTAATCGAGCGCCTCCATGCCCCGAGGCAAATCGGCCTTGTCGTGGACCACGGAGACGCGCGCGACACCATTGTTGCCAATCCTCTCATCCGCCGCATCAGCCTCGGGGGCATTGACGCCGAGGCCGGACTAGTCGTCGTCCGCCGCGATCCGGCCGGACGCCTTCTCGCCGCGAGCGCCGCCGACTGCTTCTCGTTCAGCGTTAACGGCCGCGAGCTTCTCCCGCCCCGGGGCCGGTCCGAGACAATCTTCGAATGTCGGGCCCATTAAGCCGCCTACCCTGCGGTCACCGTGCAAATTGCAGAAATGCCTCAGTTATGTGGTGGTGAAGATACGGTTCGAAAGAACCGCGGAAAAGCCGTTCTAGCGAACGGCCGCTACACCTGATGCGCGATGTCAATCCTATCAGGCAACGTCTTCCACCACATAACTAAGGCGTTACGAATTGCGCTCGCAATGGTTGGGCGAAGCGCTATACTCAGGCGCCTTATGAGACCAAGAAAAGCTCAGGTTAAGCGCGCGACGCGCGAAACGCAGATTGAAGTTAGGCTGAACCTGGATGGCCGCGGCCGTCACGACGTGGCTACCGGAGTGCCGTTTCTCAACCACATGCTGGAACTTTTTTCTCGGCATGCCTTGATGGACCTGCGCGTGCGCGCCCGCGGCGACCTGGCCGTGGACGCCCATCACACCGTGGAGGATCTCGGGCTGTGCCTGGGCCAGGCTCTCAACCAGGCGCTTGGTAACCGGCGCGGCATCCGGCGTTACGGGTGCGCCACCATTCCTATGGACGATGCCCTGAGCCGCGTAGTGGTGGACCTGGGCGGACGGCCCTACCTGGTCTATCAGGTCGCCAACAAGCGCCGTTCAATCATGAACTTCGATGTGAGCCTGATTGAAGATTTTTTACAGGCCTTCTCAGTTCAGGCGCGGATGAATCTGCACGTGGCGCAGCTATACGGCCGCGAGGTGCATCACGCCTATGAATCAGTCTTCAAGGCCCTGGCCCGCGCCTTGCGCCAAGCCGCCGAGCGCGACCCGCGCGAGATGGGCATTCCCTCCAGCAAGGGTACACTATAAAAAGCACTTACCGCGGGGAAAGAACACGCTGACCATAAGAAATTCATTGTGTCGGGCATAAATACGATTAGAATGCAATGGTTAGTGTAATAACGGCAGTGGATATAACGCACGCTGACTATAGAGGAGACCAATATGAAGAAACGATGGCTGTGCGGAATCGTCTGCGGATGGCTGATATCGGGCTCGGCTTGGGCAGGGTACGACGAGGATTTTACCTCCGGTTTCGGCATGGGTATGGGCGTCGTCGTCTCCGCCTACGCCGCCGACCTGGGGTTCCATTGGGCGCGTCTGCCTCTGGACGTGTCGCCGGATCATGCGACCCAGTCCAACGTTATAGAGGGTCTCTACAGGATCACGGACCAGGTCGTCTCCAACTTGCAGGCGGCCGGCGTGGTGCCTTACGGCATCGTCAACCCGCGCACCAACGTGAACGGACAATATATGTCGGCCGCGCAATATGCCGGCGTCGTTTCCAATCTCGTCGAGCGCTATGACGGCGACGGCCTCAACGATATGCCGGGGCTCACCTATCCGATCAGGGTCTGGGAACTGGTCAACGAATATTCCAGCACAATCCCCGGCAACCCCGGCAACAGTCTGCCGCGCACCAATTTCATCAGCATGGTCATCCAGGGCAGCCTGGCGATCCACTCGGCGTGTCCCCAAGCGTGGTTTGCCTACGATCCGTTCGACACGTCTGACACGCAAGCCCTGCTGCAACAGATGGCTTACACCAACATTGATGTGATTTCCTTCCATACCTACGCGCCGCTCGATAAAC
>JACPGM010000108.1 GCA_016188985.1 Lentisphaerota bacterium
AAGTGTTAATGAGCCTGATTCAAACCGCACGCCAGCTGAACCTCAATCCCTTGACCTTTCTGCATTTGCTCCTTACCCAGCCCGCTGCCGCTGCCGCCGTCCTCTTGCCCGCTCCCGCTTCAAGCCGCTAAACTATTACGTGTTTTCTGTCCACCTTAATGATGTATCACCAGGTGATATATCATGCCACCAGGGTTGTGATCTCAGCAGCAAGTTGCTGTATCAAAAAGTGTTTGACAACTTATTCTGAATACAGTGATATATGGATGAGTGGCAAGTCCCTGGCAGGGTGTCTAAGGTGTTCCCGTCCATCGGGCGGCACGAGTTGAAGCAACGGAGACCGGCAGGGCACGCGCGGATGTCGCCATGACTGTGAATGTCACAATAGATTTGTCCCCGGCGGTTGCCCGCAGGGCCGCCCGCAGAGGGTTGCTCAAGCCGGATGGCATCGGCCGCCTGATTGAGAGGGAAATTGAACTCGATAAGTCCATTCCCGATTTCCGCCGCATAGTTGCCGTCTTGCGCGCTCAGCCCGACGAACCGATGACCATGGACGAGATCCAGGCGGAAGTGCAAGCCTGCCGCGACGAAAGACGTTCCTGTGAGAGTCGTCGCTGACACCAACGTTCTGATTTCAGGTCTTCTGTGGCATGGCCCGCCAGCGTCCTTTCTCGACCAGGCGCTCGATAAAACGTTCTCTCTTTTCGGGACGGATGAACTGACGGGGGTGCTTTGCCGGCCTAAGTTTGCGGCACGTCTGAAAAGCAGAGGCTGGGGTCCCGCTGAGTTGGTCGTCGCATATCGCAATATCATGACGCTCGTCAAACCGGCTGCGATCATCGTCCCCGAGCAACTCCGCGATTTGAAGGACATCCCCGTCCTGCGATGCGCTGTTGCCGCCCATGCCCACGCGATTGTCAGTGGTGATGGACATCTCTTGGGATTAAATGAGTTTCGCGGCATTTTGATTGTCACTCCACGGGTGTTTCTCGCGGCACTCGGCTTGTAGTGTTAGCTTAAGGCATGGCCATCTGACTTTCTGTGGCCGTCCGATCCTGTGGTCGCGGGATAAGCCGGGAATTTTACGCTTGCACGTTCAAAGTGGTTCTGAATGTAGCCGGCTATATTCGGAAATGCCAGTTGCGGTTGCAATAGCAATCACTTCCCTGGCTTGCTTTTAATTTAAGATTCCGACATTATTTTTTATATATTTTGCCTTTCATCAAGGAAGAACCTATGGCCATTCAGGATTTCAAGTCTGCCTATAAGACCGTGATGGACGATCATTTTCCGCCGCGGCTGGAAATCAGTTTTATTGAAGGTCAGACGCGCCAGACGCTCGTCTACGAGAAAGCGAGCTGGCTGATTGAGGGCCTTAACAAGGGCCTGCGCTATGGCGAGAATCCCGGTCAGGAAGCGGCGCTCTACAAACTGGTTAACGGCAATCTGCTCCTGGGCGAAGTGCGCAGCGTCCAGCCCGGCCGCTACCTGGCCTCCGATGTCGAGTTGCTTCAATCCGGGAAACACCCGGGCAAAACCAATATCACCGACGTGGATAGCGCGCTCAATATCCTGCGCTATCTGATGGATGCGCCCTGCGCTGTCATTGTGAAGCACAACAATCCTTGCGGGGTGGCCAGAGCCGCCACCCTGGCCGAAGCCTATACCCGCGCGAATCTGGCTGATCGCGTTGCGGCCTTCGGCGGGGCCATCGTGCTTAACCGGGCGCTGGATCGGGACACGGCCGAGCTGATTCTTCAGCAGTATGCCGAGGTTGTCGCGGCCCCGGATTTCGCCAAGGGCGTTCTGGAGAAGTTGGCGCACAAGAAAAATTTACGGGTCATGCGCATCGCCAACATCGCGCGCCTGAGCGAGTATGCCGCCCAGCGTTTCGTGGATTTCAAGTCGCTGATGGATGGCGGTCTCATTGCCCAGTGGTCGTTCGTGCCCCAAACCCGCACCAAGGAACAGCTCCTGCCGGCCCAGGCCGTCTTCCAGGGCAAGGAATATAAAATCAAGCGTCTGCCGACTGAAAAAGAATATGACGACCTGCTCTTCGGCTGGTTGATCGAATGTGGCGTAACCAGTAATTCGGTCATCTATGTCAAGGATGGCGTAACCGTCGGCATCGGCGCCGGCGAGCAAGACCGGGTCGGCGTGGCCGAAATCGCCCGCGACAAGGCTTACCGCAAGCTGGCCGATCGGCTCTGCTGGGAGCAGCATAAAACGCCTTACAATGATTTGAAAGACGCCGCCATCAAGGCGGAAATTGACCGCGCGGTCCAGGAGCGCAAAGGCGGGCTAATCGGCAGTTGTATGGTCTCCGACGCCTTTTTCCCGTTCCGGGATGGCGTGGAGGTCGGTCTGCGCGAGGGCGTGACTGCCGTGATTCAGCCGGGCGGCTCGGAACGTGATTTCGAGGTGATCGCAGCCTGCAATGCCGCCAACGCCGCAATGGTCTTTACGGGCCAGCGCTGTTTCAAGCATTGAAGCCGGCGCGGTTTGGAGACCCGCGCTAACTGCTGGTGACCATGGCGTAGGCGTTATGGTTGTGGATGCTTTCCAGGTTTTCGCTTTCCACCTGGAACCAGACGATGCGTTGATCCTGCTTGAGTTTCTGGGCGACGGCCCGGGCCATGTCCTCGGCAAAGCGCGGCCGCTCATAGGCCTGTTCGGTAACCTGTTTTTCATCCTCGCGCTTGAGCAGCGCGTATAGTCCGGAACTGGCCTCGGCCTCGGCGATGGCAATCAATTCCTCGATCCAGACCAGCTCGCGGCTGCGCACCCGGATGGTGATCCACGAGCGCTGGCTGTGCGCGCCTCGGTCGCTGATTTCCTTGGAGCAGGGACACAAGGTCGCCACCGGCACCACAACTTCCACAATCAGATCCTCAGTGTGCGGCTTTCTCTCGTGATCGAAGGAGGCCAGAAAGGCGCACTGATAATCCATCAGCGATTTGGTTTTGGACACCGGCGCGGACTTCTCGATGAAATAGGGAAACCGGATTTCCAGGTGCGCCGTGGTGCACTCGAACCGCTCGGTCATCGTTTTGAGGGTGGCGCCGATATTGCGCAGCGAGACCTTGCCATGCAGTTCGTTAAGAATTTCCACAAAGCGCGACATGTGCGTGCCTTTGAAATGATGGGGCAAATCCACGTAGAGGCTGACCCGCGCGATCGTGTGCTGCAGCTTGTTTTCGCGGTCGAGCACGTCTATGGGGTAGAGCAGGTTCTTGATCCCGGCTTTGCCGATGGGAATTTGCCGGTCATCCGGCTGGTTCTGGATATCCTTGAGCACGCGCCGATTCTTACCATGCGCCACAACGGTCTGGCAAGCTCCAAACGTATCAAAACGTATCAACACCGTTTCAAATTTGCCGTCGGTTGGTTAGCCGTGGCCGGATTCGGGAGCAAAACTCAATGGCTTGTTGCTTGGAATCGGCGTTGACCTGCAACACGACGCGACTTTCCGGCGGCAGCCGGGCGAGGAAAGCCCAGGGATCTTCTTCCGGGCGCCAACTATGCATCTGAGCCGTATGGGCGCCGAAATACTGATAGGCCTCACGCAAAATCTCAGGTGGCTGAACAAGGTTAAGGAGCCTTAAATTCGGAATACGCTTAAGCCCTTCCCATTGGTGCCTGGCATTCGCGCAGCAATGAATGCCAATCCCTCCGTAGCGTTGGGACAGCTCGGCGAGTTCCGGATGAAACCGGTGGTGGTAAACGTCGGCGCCTACTGAGCCGATCTCGTCTTCGGATAGCGTAATTCCCTTGGGCATATAGTAGTCCGGATAGTGGGCCACAAAATCCAATCCGTAGCGGGAAAACCACTCGTCCAGGAAAGTCGTCAAGAGCTGTTTGGCTTTGGCGGCAACTTCGCCGACCGCCTCAGGTTCCTCGACCAGCGCCACATAAAACGTGGCTTTCTGCCAGATTAGGGCGGCGATATCCATCGGGCTCTGGATATCAACCATCCTCAAAACGGCGCCGGCCCCGGCGCGTTCGCGCAGTTCGTCGGCGATATCGAACAATAGTCGCAGTCCAGGCGTATCTATACTCGGGGTGTCCAACTGCGCCGCTTGGGTGGCCTTGGTGATGAGCGGCAGGGCAAAGGGCATCTGGTCATCCGGCCGGTGGACTTTGCAGCCAAAGGCTTCCGCGAAAATTTCCGTGCCGGTATAGATGTCAAGATAGGGAAGCGCATCGTCGTCCAACCACTCAATCCGTTCCCGTTGGCGCAGGTACTGCTGCCAGGCCCACTCAATCCGCGCCTGTTTGTTGTCAGGATGCGGCAGCGGACGGCTCGCCGCGTTCTCATTAAGGCGCACCAGCAGCAAATGCGAAGGCGGCTTATCCCGGCTTAAAAACTCCGTCCAGCGCTGCTTGCGCTCAGCGACGATGGTATTGTGATTTCCAGGCATTTCTTTCCGGAATGGTTGCGCGATTCTTTACACTACCGGGCCTAAGTTGACAACAGAAGATAACTTGAACATGCTCTTAGTGGCTGTTGAAAAATTTCACATTGCTATTGGCGGGGTGCCTTCGTACGCTGCTGGCTTAACTGCTCCGGGCCGGGGGTTCCCGCGCCAGATTCCAAGGTGTTTTTTCTTGGTGGAGCAGATCAGCAGGGCATCGGTTATGACGGCATTAGACTGGCTTATAGTTCTGGCCTATTTTCTGGTTATTGCTCTGGTTGTCTGGTTTGGGCTCAGGCAAAGCCGCGACACCAGCGCCGATTATTTTCTGGCCAGCCGGCACCTGGGCTGGTTTGTCATTGGGGCATCCATCTTTGCTTCCAACATCGGCTCTGAACATCTTGTGGGGCTGGCCGGTTCGGGCGCTACGGACGGGGTGGCCATGGCCCATTACGAGCTGCATGCCTGGTGTCTCTTGGTGTTGGGCTGGGTGCTGGTGCCTTTTTACGCCCGCGCGCTGGTATTTACCATGCCCGAATTCCTGGAGCGGCGCTATTCGCCGGTAGCGCGTTGGGTGCTCTCCATCATCTCGCTGATTGCTTACACGGTCACCAAGGTTGCTGTGGCCATTTTCGCCGGCGGGGTGGTCTTTAACACCCTGCTGCCGGAAGCCAGTATCCTAGGGCTGAACAGTTTCTGGACCGGCTCGATTCTGGTAATTGTCTGCACGGGCCTCTACACGCTTTTGGGCGGGATGCGCGCGGTTGCCTATACCGACGCAGTGCAGTGCCTGATTCTGATTTTCGGATGTCTCTTGCTGACACTCGTCGGGTTGGACACTCTGGGCGGATGGGCAAAATTGCGCACTGCGCTGCCCAACGATTTCTTCAATCTCTGGAAGCCCTTTCACGATCCCGCTGGCCAGGTCCCTTGGTATTACAATGCTAATTATCCCTGGCCGGGCATGCTCTTTTGCGCCCCTATAATCGGGCTCTGGTATTGGTGCACGGACCAGTATATCGTCCAGCGCGCCCTTGGGGCGCCGAACGAAAGCATCGCGCGCCGCGGCGCGATCTGCGCCAGTTTTCTCAAGCTCCTGCCGGTTTTTATCTTCATCATCCCAGGCATGATCGCGGTGGCCTTGGCCCGGACCGGCAACTTTCCCGAACTCGCCGGGCTGATCAGCCCCGCTGGTCAAACCAACCGCGAAGCGGCCCAGGCGGCCTTTCCCCTGCTGGTGGTTTCCATCCTGCCGGCGGGTTTGCGGGGACTGATTGTGGCGAGTTTACTATCCGCGCTGATGAGCTCGCTGGCCGGGGTGTTTAACGCCTCCTCGACGCTCTTCACCATGGATATTTACAGCAAGTTTCGCAAAGACGCCTCCGAGCACCATTTGGTCTGGGTGGGGCGCTTGGCTACCGGAGCCATGATCATTATCGGGCTGCTCTGGATCCCCGTGATTCAGGACGCCAAAGGGCTATATCATTACCTGCAAAGCGTGCAGGGATACCTGGCCCCGCCGATTTTCGCCGTGTTCTTCTTCGGCATCATCATGAAGCGGCTCAATGCTGCGGGGTGCCTGGCCGCGCTGATCGGCGGATTTGCCCTCGGCGCCTTCCGGCTGGGCATAGATACGGCCGCCAATTTCCTGACGTTGGCGCCAGGCTCATTGCTGTGGGCCGCCGGCCGGATCTATTTTCAATATTACAGCCTGCTGGTGTTTGGCGTGAGCGTGATTCTGCTCATTTCGGTAAGCTACCTGACGGCCAAGCCGGCGGAAGCGCAAATCCGGGGACTGACCTTCGGCACGCTAAGCCAAAAGGATCGCCAAGTTTCCCGCCAAAGCTGGAACTTCAAGGACGTGGCTGCCTCGGTCGTCGTGCTCGCAATTATCCTGGCGGCCTATATCTATTTCAGTGGCTAATGATTATTGCCGGGCGCACCTACCATGCCCTGATGATGGCGCCGGTAACCGGATGCCGACCCCGGAACAGCGTGCCATTTCCGCCGCCACGCCAGGTCGAGTGGTTCTGGCGCTGACAATGGGAGTAGCGCTACGGACATTATTCCTATCATGAAACCGGCGCTTAACGATTTGCAGCGGCAGTGCCCCGATATTTCCGAAGGAGTCCTGGCCGAGCACCTTGCGCGGCTCGATGACAATTATTTTGCCGTGTTCAGCGCCTCGCAGATTCACGAGCACCTGCGCGCCCTGCAACGGCTCTCCTCCGATCATCCGGTGGAGATCATCTTTGAGCCGGAGCCCGAAGGCCAGATCGCGGCTACCGTCCTGGCCTTCGATTATCCCGGCGAGTTTTCGCTGATTACCGGGGTTCTCTCCGCCCTGGGCTTTAATATCCTTTCCGGCGACGTTTTCACTTACGCCCGCGCCACTGTGGAAACGCTCGTATCACGCCGCCGGCGTGTTAGGAATTCGACGCGCTCCGGCCCGGCCCGGCGCAAGATCATTGACCGCTTCTGCGGCACGATTGCGCACAAGCTGCCGCTGGAAGACTGGCGGCGGGAACTCGACCAGCGGCTTCAAACAGTTATTGGCCTGCTCGAAGCGCAAAGCCCGGAGCAGAAAACTTTAGCCCGCCACAAGGTCAATGAACTCGTGGCCGGCCGCCTGGCCGAGCTTGACCTGAACAGCCTGCCGGTTCTCTATCCGGTCAACATGGAAATTGACAATCGCTCCGGCTATACCCATTTGCGCGTGTTGGCCCAGGATACGCCGGCTTTTCTCTACGCTTTGAGCACGGCCTTGGCGCTCCAGGGCGTTTCCATTGAGCGCGTCCGCATCCGCACCGTTCACGGCCAGGTCGAGGATGAAATGGATGTGCTCGACGCCGCCGGGCAAGCGCTGGCCCAGGGCAGCGCCAGTCTGGATCGCCTGCGCCTGGCGGTGCTGCTGACGAAACAATTTACTTATTTTGTCAGCCAGGCGCCCGACCCCTATGCGGCCCTTTGCCGGTTCGAGCAAATGGTGGATTCAGTGCTGAGTTCCCAGGAGCGCGGACGCTGGATCGAGATGCTGTCTAATCCCCAGGCGCTGCAAGACCTGGCCCGCTTGTTGGGCGCCAGCGATTTTGTCTGGGAAGATTTTGTCCGTCTGCAGTATGAGTCGCTCGTGCCCATGCTGCAGCCCCACGTGGCCGGCCGCCGCTTTGCCAGGCCAGTGGCCGAACAGGAAGCCGCTTTACAGGAACAATTGCGCGGCCAATCCCGCTTTGAGGACCAGGTCCAGTGCCTGAACACTTTAAAGGATCGTGAACTTTTTCTCATTGACCTGGACCATATTCTCAATCCCACGGCGCCGCATGATTTTGCCGCCGGCATGCGCGCCTTTGCCGAAGCTTTGACCGGCCTGGCGGAATTAGTGATCCGCGCCGCCGCCGATATTGCCCGATGCCAACTGCGCTCACGGTTTGGAACTCCGCGCACCGTGGCCGGACTGGAGGCGCGGTTTGCCTTGTTCGGCTTGGGCAAGTTCGGCGGGGTCGCCATGGGTTACGCCTCGGATATCGAGATCTTGGGAGTCTACAGCGATAATGGGCAAACCGATGGCCCGGAAGTTATTGACAATGCCGAGTATTTCGACCGGTTGGTGCGCCTGCTGGCCGAGGTGGTCAAGGCCAAGCGCGAAGGCATTTTTCATGTGGATACGCGGCTCAGGCCCTATGGCCAGAGCGGGCCCATGGCCTGCAGCCTGGAAAGTTTCTGCCGCTACTACGGTCCGGGCGGAGCGGCCCAGGCCTACGAGCGCTTGGCCTTGACGCGCCTGCGCGCCATTGGCCCGGAGGCCGAGCTGGGGGCGCGCCTTGAACGTCTGCGCGATGAGTTTGTTTATACCACGGGGTCAATGAACGTTCAGGACTTGCGTAATTTGCGCGAGCGGCAGCTCACGGAAAAAGTCGCGCCGGAGAGCTACAACGCCAAGTTCAGTCCCGGGGCGCTGGTGGACCTGGAATACGATGTCCAGATTCTGCAAGTCACGCATGGCCAGCTTTCGCCCCGCCTGCGCACCCCGCGCATTCATGAAGCTTTAGTCGCGCTCTCCGAGTTGGGCGTGCTGGCCCCTGACGAGAGCCGCCGGCTGACCACGGCTTATTATTTTTTACGCCAGCTCATCAACGGCCTGCGGATGCTGCGGGGCTCGGCCCAAGACTTGTTCCTGCCGCCGGCGCTCTCGGACGAGTTTGCCCATCTGGCCCGGCGCATGGGCTATACGCGCGGCGGGGAACTTTCCCCCGAGCAGCAGTTGCGCGTGGATTTTGAAACTCACACGGCCATCGTTCGCACCTTCATCGAGCGCCATTTCGGCCGCGATTCCCTGCCGGGCCGGCCGATCGGCAACGTGGCCGACCTCGTGCTTTCCGAGGCCGTGCCGCCGGAACTGCGGAATCGTATTCTGGTCAAGGCCGGGTTCCGCGATACGGTGCGCTCCGGCGTGAATCTGCGTAAACTGGCCGGTGGCGCCGCGCAGCAGGAAATGTTTGCCCGCCTGGCCGTGCTGGCCTGTGATTTTCTCCGGCATGTGGCCGATCCGGATATGGCGCTCAATAACTGGGAACGCTTTGTCCGGGCTCTGCCGGATGCCGCCGGCCACTTTCAATTGCTCCTGTCTCAGCCGCGGCGGTTGGAAATTCTTATGAGCATTTTTTCAGCCAGCCAGTTCCTGGCCGATACGCTCATCCGCAACCCGGAATTTCTGGATTGGGTGACAAGTTCGGCCGTGCTGCATGGCGAGCGTCCGCGTGCCGTGATGGAAGCCGACCTGCGCGCGTTCGTGGCCTGCGCCGCGCCGGCGGAGCGGCTCAATGGCTTGCGGCGCTTCCGGCGGCGGGAGATTTTACGCATCGGCGCGCGAGACATCTGCCTGCATGCGCCGATCCAGGAGATTACGGGCGCGCTCTCGGACTTGGCGGAAGTTTGTATCCGCCTGGCCTTGGAATGGGCCTGGGAAACGGTCGGCGCAGAGCCGGTTTGCGAACGGCGGTCGGGGAAAAATAATTTCTGCGTTCTGGCCTTCGGCAAATTGGGCGGCCGGGAGCTGAACTACAGTTCCGATGTTGACCTGCTGGGATTGTGCGCCGATGCGGGGGAAGAGCTTTCCTCCGAGAGCCGCGGGGAACCGCTGGAACTTTTTGCCAGGGTGTTGAAGCAAGTCCGCCAGAACCTCTCGGCTTCGCTGGAGGAAGGCCACGCCTACCGGGTTGATTTCCGTCTGCGGCCCTATGGCACGGCCGGCCACCTGGTCTATACCGTTTCCGGGTTGGCGGACTATTATCTGAACAAAGCCGCACTTTGGGAAATCCAGGCCTTGCTCAAGGCGCGGCCGGTGGCCGGTAATGAGGCCTTGGGCGCCGCTTGGTGGAAAAAGGTCCATCCGGTCTTCGAGCGCTCACTGCTGCCGGAAAAAATTAGCAGTTCGATCAAGGCTTTACGGGCGGTTGCCGTGAAGGATGTGGCCGGCGACGTTAACGTGAAGAGCGGGCTGGGGGGCATCCGCGACATCGAATTCCTCGTGCAGGGGCTTCAACTGATTCATGCTCCGCGTCAGAGCGAGCTCCTGTCCGGCAATACCCTCACGGCGCTCCAGCGGCTGCAGACGCACAATATTCTACCGGCCGAGGCGGTCAGCCAGTTGCAGGCCGATTACACGTTCCTGCGCCGGGTGGAGCATACCTTGCAGATTTTTGAAGACCGCCAGATTCACGAGTTGCCCAAAGCAGCGGAAGCGCGCGCGGCCCTGGCGCGGCGGGTCCTGGGTTTGACCGCTACGGCCGGGCAATTTACCGCCGAGCTGGCGGCCTGCCAGCAGCGCGTGCGCCAGCGCTACGCGCAGTATTTGCGCGGGGTTTAGAGATGCCGGGCGCGTGGTGGCAGTTTCGGCGGCGCGGCCTATCTACCGGCGAGGGAACAACATGAAAGATTGTTTTAGGCCGGGTAAGGGCGGCGATCGGCGGAAACGGTTTTCGGAGAACGGCCGCCATTATGCTGAAGAGCTTTCTTTCTTGTAATTAGCCGCAATCTACGCTATTTGATGCCCGATTTTATGTGATCTGAATTAAGCGATTTCCTGGCGCAGTGCCACGCAGGGCTTGGCTTGTAAAGCCAGGTCTGCTCTTAGGGCCTGGAAAGAAATTAAATGAGCAATGACACAGTCTATTTTGCCGTCTCCGCAAGGCGCGAACAAAGGTGCAATACCTGGAAGGTATTGCCCTTTGTTCGGAACGCCGCGGAACGACAAAACAGACTGTGCCCGAATGGGTTGCGCCTTTTTTCGTCCGGGGCGGCGTTGACGCAAGCGGCACGTGCCTTTCCGGCACGCCTCCGCTTGCGCCGCCTTGCCCCGGGCGAAAACGGAAGCAATCATTGTTCATTTAATTTCTTTCCAGGCCCTTAACGCGAAGGAGACCGAACAATGACAGAGGCACAGCCTTTATGGGCGGTTACTCCGGAGAAAATAACCGAAGCCGTACGAAGGATCGTTGAGGCGGCGCATCCTGTCCGCGTGATTCTATTCGGCTCACGGGCCCGGGGTGAAGCCGCTCAAGACAGCGACGTTGATATCGTTGTGGTTGAACGCGTGGTTGCCAATCGCCTTGCCGAAATCGTGCGTCTGATGGAAGCTCTGCGCGGGCTGATTCTGCCGGTGGAAATCCTTGTAATCAGCGAACGGGATTTTAACTACTGGTCGAACATTCCGGGCAGTGTGTATCGCGCCGCAAAGCTGGAAGGGAAGGCATTATATGAGTGCGCCGCGTAATGGCTGCGATGTCTTGCTGAATAAAGCGGCCGAGGACGAAGATGTTCTCGATGCGGCCCTGGCGGGAGCAAAGATCAGCGATGAAATATTCGGGTTCCACGCCCAGCAGGCCGTTGAAAAATTGCTTAAAGCCCGTCTTGTCTCTCTGGGCGTGGACTATCCCAGGGCCCATAACCTTCTGACGCTGATGGAGCTACTGGCTGCAACTAACGATCCCTTGCCAGATGAGTTTGCCGAATTATTTCACCTGACGCCGTTTGCCACGACTTTCCGGTCTGAAGAGGCTGGCGAACCCGTCTTGCCGGACCGCTCTGCACTACGTGTGAAGATCAGGCGCCTTCGCGAGTTTGTTCAACAGCGTATTGCGGCTGACCGCAAAAAATGAAGCAGTGCAAAAATATCCGGAAAATATCCGAAAATTTTTGTTGACTACCGGTTGATTTTTTTAATCAACGGCAAGAAAAAGGGTCGCCTGGGGTTCCTTACCATGAAGAGCACCATCTTATCATGGCTGTTCCTGGGCAAGCTGAGCCGACCAGCGGTTAGAATCTTTCGAGGAAAATAGCCACATGCCGATTGCCTACGCTAACTTGGAGCTGCTTCAGCGCGACGACTTTGCGGACGCCGCCCAGTGGCACCACGAGGGCGCCGGAGAAATAAAGCTGCTCCCCGAGGGCGGCCTGCGGCTGCACTGTTTCGGCAGCCGGCAAGGCGCGGAAGGTTGCATGGCTTTCTTCCGTCCGACGCTTCCCGACCATATTGCCATCGAGTATGACATCATTGTCCACAGCCACGGGGGACTGGTGATCAATTACCTCGCCATCCGCGGACTGCAGGGGGAGGATCTGATCGCCGATCTGGCCAAGCTTCCCCCGCGCACCGGCATCATGGCTGACTACTATGCTAACCGCACGGGGTTGCAGTCTTACCATATATCGTTCAGCCGCTTCGACGATGATGGCCGGCATACGGGAACATCCAACTGGCGCCGTAATCCCGGCTGCCGGCTTATCGGGCATGGCAGCGATCCCTGTAAAGAGCTTAAGCGCCGCTATTCTTTGCGCCTGGTCAAGGACGCTGGCCATTGCCAGTTATTCGTGGATGGCAATTTTGCCCATGGTTTCATTGACTGGGATCATGCGCGGCCGATTCCTGATACGGGCAAGTTTGGCTTCCGGCTGATCGGCTCGGACGTTATGGCGGATGTCTTTGCCTTGCGGGTCTATCGGGTGCCGCCCAATATGAGCGTCTGGCATATCTGCGAGGAGTAGCCGCTAATATCGCCGGAGAATGAAAACCATGGATCGCGATCGTATTAAGCAGTCATTGGCTTCCCCGGTGCCATCCATTCGGATTCCCTTTGACGCCGAAGGCAACATAGATTTTGCGGCCTTAAGCGCGATGGTGGAATTTGATATTGGCGCCGGCAGTCAAGCCCTGGTGCTTACGGCCGGCGACAGTCTGTATCCTTTGCTCACGGAAGCGGAAATCAGCCAGGTAACCAAGTCGGTCGTCGAGTACGCGCGCGGGCGCGCGGTGGTGGCGGCTTGCACCGGGTGGTGGAATACTCGTAAATGCGTGGAGTTTGCGCGTTACTGCCGGGAGGTTGGCGTTGATATCCTTATGACCTTGGCCTCAAACTGGTATCCGGATTGTCTGAGTGTTCCGACGATGGTGGAACACTTTGCCGAGGTGGCCCGGCATATCCCGGTGATGGCCAACACTGCTTGCCTGCATTACCCCGGCAAAGTGGCGGGATTGGCGGTTGCCCGGCGGCTGGTCAAGGAAGTGGACAATATTATTGCCGCCAAGTGCGACGTGCAGGGCGAGTTTGACCGCAAAATTGTTCTGCTGGCCAAAGACAAGTGGACCTTGTTTGCCGGCGGCAGCAAGCAATTTCACCTGGAATTGCACCCTTACGGTTGCCAGGGCCATATGTCCACCTTTATAACCTTCAAGCCGGAGATTGCGCAACGTTACTGGAAGGCTATCCGGCAAAATAATCTCGGTGCGGCGGCGGAAATTATTGAACGTTATGACTATCCGTTTTTCAATTTTATTCTAAGCCTGCCGGGCGGGTTTGATGCCGGAATCCACGGCGTTTATGAACTCTTTGGGTTGGCCCGGCGCTGGCGGCGCAAGCCCTTTGTCAGCCTTGCCGATGCCGATCTGCTGAAATTAAAAGATTTTTTGGTTGAGCGGCAAATCCTATGATAGACCAAGAAAAAATACGGTTAGGATAGTGTCCCATAACCAACTTTATTTTGATTGTCATACCGAAGTTTGACCAAGAATTGTGTCTGGATTCCCGCCTTCGCGGGAATGACCGCAAGAAAGCGGATTTGCTATTGTGCTACACATGTCATTCCCGACTTGATCGGGAATCTAGGATCAGAACAACTCAAGTTGCTCCTGGTTAAACCCGCCTCGGGGAAGAAGGAGGAATCATGGCTAACATCGAGTGCCTGAAATCGGGGCTGATTTACAGAAACCCCAAGCCGCATGTGCGCAGCGTCCACGCTTATTTTCCTTCGGTGGTGGCGCTGAGCACCACGGAACTGCTGGCGACTTTCGACCTGGGCGAAGCGTTCGAAGCGGCCAACTCACAAGTGCATATCGCCCGTTCCTGCGATGGCGGCGAAACCTGGCAACCGGAAGGGCCGCTGCCGGTGGGCGCTGGCGCCAAGCCCGCTTCCAACACCGCCCGGATCGCTGTAATGGCAAATGGCGACATCGTGGCCTTTGTCATCCGGAGTGACCGCTCGCGCCAGGACGAAGGCCATTGTAATCCGCGAACGTTGGGGGTTGTCGCCGGCGAACTCCTGCTTATGCGTTCGCGTGACGGCGGGCGGACTTGGTCCCCGCCGGCGGCTTTAGCGCCACCACTGGTCGGGCCGGAGTTCGAGATGTGCTGTCCGATCATCCCGCTGCGCGATGGCCGCTGGCTGTTGCCGACCTCAACCTGGCGCGATTGGGAGGGCTATTGCCCGAACGGAATGAAGGCGGTTGCATTGGTCTCATCCGATCGCGGCGCAACCTGGCCGGAATATATTGACGTTATGGCTGATCCCCAAAAAGAGATCATTTACTGGGAATCCAAGGTTCTGGAGCTGCGCGACGGCCGGCTGCTGGCCGTGGCCTGGGCCTACAATGAGAAGCGCTCGCGCGACCTGCCAAACCAGTATGCAATCAGTCAGGACGGCCGGACATTTTCTGCGCCACAGTCAACTGGGTTGCAAGGCCAGACACTGACCGCCATCTTGCTCGCTGACGGCCAGATCTTGAGCGTCTACCGCCGGATGGACCAGCGGGGGTTATGGGCTAATCTCTCCCACCTGAAAGGCGATCAGTGGGTCAATGAGAGCGAGTTGCCGTTGTGGGGCGTGGACTTGGCCGGGTTGACGGGCACGAGCAAAAATATGTCTCAGAACTTTGCCGTCCTGCGCTTTGGCGCGCCGAGCCTGACGCGCCTGGCCAATGGCGACATTTTTACGGCTTTCTGGTGCGTCGAGGACTGTGTTTCCAACATTCGCTATTTTTTCCTGCGCGTGCGGGCATAAGCGCAGGCGATTAGATCGTTCCGCTAAAACACATGACACTTTTACGGAGAAGTTTGGCCTCCAAGCCGTAGGTCAACGCTATGATCGGGAGTTGTTCAGGTCTTAGACCACGCAACCGCCGCGGTTGCGTGGCATGGGTGCAGGGCGAATTTCGCTTCCCGAGGCGCTTCGCGCTCGGGATTTGGAAAAGCAAGGTCAGTCCGGTTCAAATGCGGGTGCGCCGCGCGAAGCGCAATACTCGTGTATGCGCGAGGGCGGGAAGCCCGCAGATGAGCCGGAATCACCGCCGCCTTTTTCTCAGCCATAGCGGATCCGCTGCTGCGGAAAACGAAATTCGCCCGGCGATGGACAACAAAAGGCGATAAAAAAATGGGTTGCGGTTAATTGCCGCCTTAGGAGGGAACCGATGTTTGCCAAGGAGCAGGCGGTTTTCATTACGGCAGTGGGAACGCCGCTGAATGAGGATGGTGATCTGGTTGAAGAGAGTTTCCGGCGGCACCTGAGCGACCAGTTGGCCAACGGTATAGACGGCCTGCTGGTGATGGGCACCATGGGCATGATGCCTTGCCTGAAGGCCGCTACCTACCGCCAATGCGCCCAGGCGGCCGTTGCGCAAGTTGGCTCCCGGGCCAAGGTCATGGTCGGCATAGGCGATAACAGTATTGAGCGGACGATGGAGCGAGTTGAACTGCTTGAAGGATTAAAGATAGACGCCGTTGCGGCCACGACGCCATATTATTTCCCATCTTCGCAGCACGACCTGCTTGACTATTTTCGGACAATTGCCGAGCGCTCGCCGTTCCCGCTTTACCTTTACGATCTGCCCCAGTTGACCAAGGTGAAGATTGAGCTGGATACGGTGCTCGAACTCAGCGCGCATCGCAACATCCGCGGCATAAAATGCTCGCACGATCCGGTCTATGTGCGAAGGCTCTTTGACCGGCTTGGCCAGAGCGATTTTGAGCTTATCTGCTCTCAGTACGATCTCACCGACTTTTTCCTGGCCTACGGCATAATGCTGCATCTGGACGGTTTTTTCTCAGTCATGCCTTCCTGGCTGAAGGAAATAAAGGGCGCTTACCAGCTCAAAGATTTTAAGAAAATAAACGCAATTCAGAGGAAGATGACCGCGCTACGCAGCGATTTTTTCAGCCTTGGAGTTTTTCCGGCCTTCAGTGAAGCGATGAACCTGCTGGGATTTGCCGGAAGATTTTTCCCTTCGCACTTATCACCACTGGCCCCGCAAGACCGGCGCCGGGTGAAAGAGCTTCTCGTAAAAGCCGGCCTGCTGGCTTGAACTTTCCCCTTCTGGTTTTAGCCCTGCCGCTCATTTCTGCCGGCGGGTGACTTCGAGGCGACATTCGCCTTTTTTTTCGTCCAGATAATTAATCGTATAGTCAAACCCGTATTTTTCAATTATCCGCCGGTAAAGCGTATCGCAGTGCCGGCAATAATCCTTGTAGACTTTTATCTTTTTCTTCCTCAGCAGGCCGATGGACGGGCACTGAGCCAGCTCAATCTTGAATTTGTTCTTGCCGGCCTTTATCCGGTAATAAGCCGCTTCCTCAGCCAGGGTGTGGCGCCAGTATTGTTTCATTCCCTGAATCCCTTTTTGCCGCACGAGCTTTTCCAGGTTGCCCAGGAAATTATCGGAAATCCCTTCCCAGAACTTTAGAACAGCCTTCTTGCCGTAGCGCCGATCAATGAACTTGAACAGTTCGTTGTAAGCCGCAATGAATTCGGTGCAGGAAATCATTTATAGAACCTCTGGCGGCAACGCGCCTTTTTCTGGTTGGCCACGACCTTGCTCTGGTACCCGGTCAATGCGGCTATTTCTGCATTAACGATTTTGGTCTGCCGGCAAAAATCAGCGTAGATTTTGTACCCGGCCTTGCGCATGTGCTTCAACGCCGGGCATTGCGCTATGGTCAGCTCCAGCGCGCCCGGGGCCTCATTCAGCTTAAAAACCGCTCCTTCGGTGGAATACATTTTCCGCCAGTATTCCGCCAGGGCCTTTAGGCCCCTGCGTCTGATTTGCGCGATTAGGTCGCGGTAGATTACTTTGGTTGCCGCCCGCAGATACTCGTCCAGCGCCCGGCGGCCGTAACGGCGCGCCAGAAACTCCAGACCGTAACTCAGCGCCCCATGGAAATCTTTATGGAGATATTTCTTGGCCATGTGCCAATAATTCGCCGGTCACTGCACCGCCGGCAGCGCGGCGGCGCCGGCGCCTTCCACGGCTTTGGAAAACCCGCTCATCTGCTCCAGCTTGACTTCCACGCGGCTCAGCCGTCGGTCGGCTTCCTCGTAGCGCTTCTGGGCATTGCCCAGGTGCTGGCCGACTATCCGGAAATCCTCCGCAAAACTCTCCAGCTCCTTGGTCAGCCGCGCCAGGTTATCCATAATTTCCCGCGCGCTCTCTTCCACCCGCAAGCCGCGCAGGCCCAGCAGGATGGTTTGCAGATACGCAAAAAAAGAATTGGGCGAAACCGGAATAACCCGCCGCCGCAGGGCATATTGCAAAAGCGTTTCTTCCGCGCTGCCTTCCGCGCAGATAATGACGCCGTAATAAACGTTTTCGGCCGGAATATACATCAAGGCAAAATCGAAGGTGCCTTCATCGGTGCGGATATATTTGCGGGCAATATCGTCAATGTGTTTCTTCACGTCGCGCGTGAACTGCTTTCCGGCCGCCAGCCGCTCGGCGTCATCCTGGGCGGCAAGGCTGCGCCGGAAATTCTCCAGCGGGAATTTGGCGTCAATGGCCGCCAGACCGGAGCTTAGCCGGATGACGGCATCCACGGTTTCGCCGCCTTTGAACTTGTACTGGAGCGCGTAGCTCTCGCGCGGCAGCACTTCATCGAGCAATTCGGCCAGCATGTATTCGCTTAACCCCCCGCGCAACTTGGGCGCGGAGAGCGCCTGCTGTAATTCGGCAATGTCCCGCCCGACGTCAAAAATTCGCTTGGAAGCCTCGTCCATCTGCCCCAGCCGTTCGCGGACGTCGCCAATGACCTTGGCGGTGTTGTCCAGCCGGTCGCCCACGGTGCGATTGGCCTCGGTGAGGGCGCGGGCCACCTGCTCGTTCAGCAGCCGTAACTCCTCCCGCAGGTGCTGTTGCAGCGCCTGCGACTCCCGCGTCGTTTGGGCTATACCCGCCTGCAACTCCTTCTGCAACAGCAGCAGCGCCGGCGCTTCGCGCTCCGGGTGTAAGGCCGCCAGCAGCGCGCGCCGCAGCCACCAGGCCGCCAGGCCCACGGCCGCCAAGATGATTAAGACTGGCAATAGAAAGTCCATCGCCATAGAATCATATCGGAAACGCAAGGAGAGCGCAAAGGCTTAAACATGCCCGCCGATCAATCCATCCATGTCCTCACCGATGTCGTGGCCAATAAAATCGCCGCCGGCGAAGTGGTCGAACGCCCGGCCTCCGTGCTCAAGGAGCTCATCGAAAATGCGCTGGATGCCGCGGCCACTCAGATTGAAATCAACCTGGTCTGTGGCGGACGCACCCTGGTGGCCGTGGCCGATAACGGCCACGGCATGAGCCGGGACGATGCGCTTCTTTCGGTCGAGCGCCATGCCACCAGTAAAATCAGGGACTTGCCCGACCTAGAACGGATTGGCACCCTGGGATTCCGTGGCGAAGCGCTCGCGGCCATTTCGTCCGTGGCGCGTTTCCGGCTCTGCACGCGGCGCGCGGCCGACCTGATGGGCGTCGAGCTCATTATGGCTGGCGGCAAGATTCAGGAAGTGCGCGATGCCGGCTGCCCGAGCGGCACTTCCGTGGAGGTGCGCCACCTGTTCTTTAACGTGCCCGCCCGGCGCAAGTTCCTGCGTTCGGAGCAAACGGAGCTCGCCCATCTGCGGCAGGTCTTTATGACCTATGCCCTGGCGCATCCGGCGGTCGGCTTTAAGCTGACGATTGACAGCCGCCTGGTTGAGAGTCTGGCGCCGGGCGCGACTTTCGAGGAGCGCCGCCGCGATTTATTTTCCTTTTTGGCGCCGGCGGACTTGCGCGCCGTTAATTATACCAGCGGCGGTCTGCGCGTAACCGGCCAGGTCGCTTTGCCCGCCCTCAGCCGCGCGGATCGCACCGAACAGTATTTTTTTATTAACGGGCGTCCCACCAGCGCGCCGCTGGTTAGCGCGGCCGTGCGCGAGGGTTACCATACGCTCCTGCCCCGTGATCGCTACCCGATCGTGTTTCTATTTCTGGAGCTGGATCCGGCGCTGGTGGATGTCAACGTGCATCCCACTAAACGCGAGGTGCGTTTTTACAGTCCCGGAGCGGTCCGTGAAACCGTGATCACGGCGATCCGCCAGGCCTTGGCGCTCGATGGCGCCTTTGTGCCGCAAACGGTCCGGCCGTTGCCGGGCAAAATGCCGCCGGCCGATGACGCCTTGCGCGGCGCCGCGCTGAGCGCAGGGTTTCCATCGTTGGCACTGCCGGGCGTCTTTCCCTATCCCGCGCCACGCGGGACAAGTCCGTCGCGGCCGGCACCGTCAGCCGGAGCGCCCCAGCCAGGAGCGCCGGTAGCCCCGCCCGGAAAGAGCGAGGGCCCCGCCGCGACCGCGAGCAGTCAGTTGGCGGCCTCGGCTCCCTGGGCTTGGTGCCGGATTTTAGGGCAGATCGGCAACCTGTATGTGGTGCTGGAAACCGAGGACGGTTTGGCGCTGATGGATCCGCATGCCGCCCACGAGCGCGTTCTCTATGAGCGCTTCATGGCGCAGTTGCGTCAAGGCCGCATTGAAAGCCAGGGGTTGCTGGTGCCCGAGACCGTGGATTTGCCGCCCCAGGATGCGCTGGTGGTGCGCCGGCATCTCGAGTTGCTCAAGCGTTTGGGGTTCGGCCTTGCCGAATTCGGCGGCGATACCTTCGTGGTGGATGCCCTGCCCATCTGTTTTCAAAACGCCGCGGCGCGGACGCTGCTGGCTGATATGGCGGCTATCCTGGCAACCGTGGGCGAGCGGCGCAGCGCCGCGAACCTTCTGGAAGAGCAGGTTGCCCAGGCGGCTTGTCGCGCGGCGGTCAAGGCCCACGCAACGCTAAGAAGCGAGGAAATCGAAGAATTGGTGCGGCAGTTAGCCGGAACCGAAATGCCGTATACTTGTCCGCATGGCCGGCCGACGCTCATTCATACTTCATTTCAAGAGCTGGCGAAAAAATTCGGCCGGGTGTGATAATGCTCGGGTGGTTTTGCAGTCGCCAGGTGATGTTTCAATCCGTCGTAGGCTCGCTGGTAACGCTTGCGGTCGTTGGCGTTCAGGCCTTCGGTCAGGGCCTTCTGGATATCGCGGAACGGCGCCTCCGTTAAGCTCAGGAGCTTGGCTGCGTCGTGCAGCAACAACCCGCTTTCGCAGGCCATCCCGGCGGCATGGTTGGCCTTGATATGGCGGTGCAGGAACTGACCGAGCGGGTGAGTCTGGTCTTTCAAGGCGTGTTCACTTTCCATGATCACGCGGACTAAACGGAGGTTTGCCAGTACCAGGCGGATAAAGAGCAGGAAGGGAACTTCCTGTTCCGCTCCGGGCGTGGCATTGGTCGCCAGGCTGCCGTGCTCGATCGCGGAATGCAGGCAATAGAGCATGATATCAACGTGCTGGGCGCGTTGCTTGTAGGGCAGCTCGGCCGAACAAGCGCGCACAATCTCAAAAGCTTTTTCGAGAAACGCGTCCCGGCGCCCTAAATGCACGGGGCGATTGAGATCCTGGCTCGAATTTTTCATTGTAGTGTTCCGGCCATGGGTCTGATGATTGCGCTCGGGACTACGCGGGCTAAAGGCTTGTCGGGTGCCATCCTTAATGCCATACTGCCCGGAGCGTTTCAAGCGAAATCGCAGGAACAAATGGCTGAGTTAAAGGTTCCCCGTTCACGGTTCACAGTTGAACAAAACAAGGGATCGCCGACCTCAAATAACTGATACAGAAATAAACTAAGCCCTCGGTCGTGTAAGGAAAATGTCATCTGACAGGATAGGGCATTGGTTGTAGCGGCCGTTCGCCAGAACGGCACGGTGCGGTTCTATCGAACCGCCTCTACACCACCCATGTAACCGAGACATCTGAGCAATAACTTTAATTTTCTAAAATTGCAAGGGAGCCCTAATGCTTGATCTTAAACTTATTCGGGATGCAGAAGCCGAGGTGCGCGCAGCCCTGGCGCGGCGCGGCGTCCCGGCTGATCTCGACGCTGTCTTGGGCACTGACCAGCGGCGCCGCCGGCTTGTGACTGAAGTGGAAACCCTCAAGCGCCAGCGTAATGCGGCCTCGGAGGAAATCGGCAAATTAAAAAAGAGCGGCGAGGACACTGCCGCCAAACAAGCCGCCGTCAAAGCTCTGGGCGGGCAAATCGCCGCCTTGGACGAGGAGCTTCAGCGGGCGGATCAGGAATTACAAGCGCTCTTGCTGACCATTCCCAATCTGCCGCACAAGAGTGTGTCTGACGGTAAAGGCGCGAAAGATAATCTAATAGTTCGCAGCTACGGTCAGACACGCCGCTTTGGTTTTAAGCCCAAGACTCATTTGGAGCTGGTGGAAAGACTGGGCATTCTGGATTTCGAGCGGGCCGCGCGGCTGGCCGGCGCCGGGTTTCCTTTGTTTGTCGGCCTGGGCGCGGCCCTCGAGCGGGCCTTGATTCAGTTCATGCTCGACCTGCATGTCAAGCAGCACGGCTACACGGAGGTATCTCCGCCATTTGTTGTGAATTCGGCCGCCATGACCGGCACCGGCCAATTGCCCAAGATGGCCGCCGACATGTATTATCTTGCCGGCGATGATCTCTACCTGATTCCCACGGCCGAAGTGCCGGTTACCAATATCTACCGCGAGGAGATTATTCAACGGCCGCTGCCGATCTACCTGACGGCCTATTCGCCCTGTTTCCGGCGCGAGGCCGGCGCCGCCGGCCGGGAGACCCGCGGGCTCATCCGGGTGCACCAGTTTGACAAAGTGGAGCTGGTAAAGTTCGTGGAGCCGGAAACGTCCTACGCCGAACTGGAATCGCTCGTGGCCAACGCCGAAGACGTGCTGCAACGCCTGGGGTTGACCTACCGCGTGCTCGCGCTCTGCGCCGCCGACCTCAGCTTTGCCGCGGCCAAGTGCTACGACATTGAGCTCTGGGCGCCGGGACAGGAAGCCTGGCTGGAAGTGTCCTCCTGCAGTAATTTCGAATCTTTCCAGGCGCGCCGCGCTGGCATCCGGTATCGGACTAAAGCCGGCAAGGTTGACTATGTTCATACCCTGAACGGTTCCGGCGTGGCCCTGGCGCGGCTGATGGTCGCTATCCTTGAAAATGGCCAGACCGCCGATGGCGCCGTCGAATTGCCCGAAGCGCTCGCGCCTTATCTGGGCGGCGTGCGGCGCCTGCAGCCAGATCAAAATGCAAAATTGTAAGCAAACATCCAACGTCCAACACCGAACGCCCAATGTCCAATAAAAAAGCAGGACAGAAGCAATTGCCGAAGTATCAATGATAGAAGTTTTCATTCAACATTCGAAGTTGAGCGTTGAGCGTTGGGCGTTTGCTTCGCTTCTATCACGTCATGTTCCTTCACTCCGTTATCCAAACCATTCGGCGGCATAAACTGCTGACGCCCGGCGAGCGCATCCTGGTCGGGGTCTCCGGCGGAGCCGATTCGGTGGCCTTGGCTTGGGCCTTGCGGGAACTCGCGGCTACTTGGCGTCTGCGGCTGGTCATTGCCCACCTCAATCACGGAATTCGCGGGGCGGCTGCTCAAGCAGATGCCGGCTTTGTGAGGAAACTGGCGCGGCGCTGGAAATTGCCAGTGGCGCTTGGCCGCGCGAATGTGCCGCTGCTGGCGCGCCGGCACTCTCTCTCGCTGGAAATGGCCGGAAGAAAAGCACGCTATGATTTTTTTGCCAGGGTTGCCCGCCGCCACCGTTGCGCTGCGATCGCCACGGCCCATACGGCCGACGACCAGGCTGAAACGATCCTGCTGAATCTCGCGCGCGGCGCCGGCGCGGCGGGCTTGGCTGGTATTCCCTATAGCGGCTCTCACGGTGGCTGGCGGGTTATTCGTCCTTTGCGCGATGTTGACCGAAAAAGCATTGAGCGGTTTCTGCGCCAGCGGCGTCTGGCCTGGCGGGAGGATTCCACCAACGCGGATCCCGCTTTCCTGCGCAATCGCGTCCGGCACGAAATCCTGCCGGTGCTGGCCCAACGACTTAACCCCGGCATCCGCTCGGCCCTGTTGCGCTCAAGTGAGATTTTGGCCGGCGAGAATGAGTGGTTAGCAACCTTAACTGAGCGCCTGCTGGCTGAGTGCCGGGAATCCGCCACGCGCCTGAATGCTGGACGGTTAAAGCAACTTCCGGTGGCGGCGCGCCGCAGGGTCTTGCGCCGCTGGCTGGAAGCCGGCAACCTGACGGCCAAGGCGCGCGGTTTTGACGCCATTGAACGGCTCGATTGTCTCGTCCAGGGTTGTCGTAGTAGCCGGACAGTAACATTACCGGGCGGTTGGCGGGTGTGCCGGGATGGAAGCAAGTTGGCATTGGAAGATGTGGGTAGCCGCGCCCCACGCTATAAGCGTGGTTCCGCCAGAGGCGGACCTGCCTTTGGTAGGAAACGTGAGGCTTGCCCCGCGTGGCGCGAGGGCGTGGATTCTTCAGTCCGGCCATTTTCCGTGCGAGTGGCTGTGCCGGGGCAGACCCGGCTGGCGGGGCAGGGCCTGCGGATCACGGCGCGCATTGGCCCTGGGATCGTAAAAGAACGCGGGCTTACGATCGGCGCCCTGCCGGCGCGCGCCTCGCTCTCGCTTCGCGCCTGGCGCAAGCGGCCTCTGACGGCGCGGTCTTGGAGACCTGGCGACCGGATGCGACCCTTGGGACTGAAAGGCTCAAAAAAACTGCAGGATATCTTTACGGATGGCAAGCTGCCGCTGGGCCTTCGTCATCGCCTGCCGATTATCGAATGCGGCGGTGAGATTATCTGGATTCCGGGGTTCAGAATTGCCCATGGCTGGGCCGTGCGGCCGGACGAACGCGCTGCCTTGCAACTGGTTGTAGAGCCTTGAACGTCAGCGTTCACGGGCGGCGAAGCCGTACCGTGCGACGCCGTGTTCGGCAGTGTCTTCTCCCTCATTGAAGGCTCAGGGGCACGTGCTTCCCCAGCAGGCGGAAGTGCTTGTCCAGCGAGAAGAGCGAGAGGTTGTGTTGCATCGCCTGCTGAGCAACGATGAGGTCCGGGATGCCCACCCTGTTGATGCCGTTACGAAGGCATGCCACCTGCATCTCAATGATGCCGTCCCAGTC
>JACPGM010000103.1 GCA_016188985.1 Lentisphaerota bacterium
GCCACGCGCAGCAACAGAGTCCGCCCAATGGCGCCGCCGGGATGCAGCTTGGCGAAATCCTCCTTGCGGAACCCGCGCGCCTCCAAGAGCACAATAGCCAGGGCATCGCCCACGGCCAGCATGGCCGTGGTGCTGGCGGTCGGCGCCAGGTTGAAGGGACAGGCCTCGCGGCGCACCGGAATCAGGATGAAGGCGTCGCTGGAGCGGGCCAGGGCGCTGGCCGGCGCGCCGGTCATGGCTACGACCTTCGCGCCCAGGCGCTTGACCGCCGGCAGGATTTCCAGGATTTCGGCGGACTCGCCGCTATGGCTCAGGGCCAGCAGGATGTCGTTGCCGCCCAGGATGCCGATATCCCCGTGCAAGGCCTGCGAGGGATGCAAAGTCACGCTGGGCGAGCCGGTGCTGGAGAGCGTCGCGGAGATCTTCTGGCCGACATGAAAACACTTGCCCACGCCGGCGACCACGATCTTGCCGTTCCGGTTCAGGCCTTCCAGGATGAGCTTGACCGACCGCGAGAATTCCAGCCCAAGGCATTGGCGCACGCGCTGGAGCTCCTTGATTTCGACGTTCAGAATTTCCCGGGCCCGTTTAACCATTTTCATGAAAAGCTCCTGGCATTTTGCTCCGGTTTGGTCGCCAGCGTCCGGACGGCTTCCACAATCAACAACGCCGCCAGAACGAACAGCAGCATTGCAATAATTCCGACGCTCGACAAGCGATATTGGCTGATTAACAGTCCCAGAGCCCAGACCGTCATGCCCAGCATGAAGAGCATGGGAACAAGAATGAAGCCGATTCCTTTACCCATCTTTTTCAGCCAGACCAGGATCACCAGCAGAGCCAGAGCGGCCAGCATCTGATTGGTGGCGCCGAAGACCGGCCAGATCGCTTTCCAGGCGGGGATGGGATTGCCCGCGGCATCGTGGAACGGAATCAGCATAAACAAGGTCGGCAACGCCAGGGTCAGAATGGTGGAAAAATAGCGCCAGCGGGTATCCTTGAGGCCGAAAAATTCCTCAAAGATATAGCGGCCCAGGCGCGTGGCGGTATCGAGCGTGGTAAGAATGAAGGTCGAGAGCGCCAGGAGCCCGAATGAGAATCCGATTTTTTGCGGCACGCCGAACACGCCCAGGAAACGGGCCAGGCCGTTGCCATAAATGGTTAAGGGCGCCTGGCCGGCGGCCGCGCCGGCGCCCGGCAGCACCGCCACCACCATCAAGGCAATAACCGCGACCAGGCCCTCCACCAGCATGGCGCCATAGCCGATTTTACGTGCATGGGTTTCCTTGTCCAACTGCTTGGCAGTGGTGCCGGACGAGACCAGGGCATGGAACCCGGAGCAAGCCCCGCAGGCTACGGTAATAAACAGGATCGGCAACAGCATCCCTAACTGGGGATCATGCCAGGCCTTGAAAGCCGGGTACTCGATGGCAAACCCGCCGAAAAGAATACCCAGAAAAGCGCCCAGCACTGAAGCATACAAGAGGTAGCTGGAAAGATAATCGCGCGGCTGCAGCAGAACCCAGACCGGCGCCGTGGAGGCCGCAAAGCAATAAGCGATCAGCGCCAGGCACCAGGCCCGCTTGGGATCACACCCCAGGACGTGGCTGAGGCTGGCGGGCAAAAGCGGGAATTGCTGGCCGACCCAGACCGCCAGGAAAACCAGCGGCACGAAAATCAGCGTGGCCGGCGCGACCTGCATTTTCACGCGATACACCACGAGGCCGAAACCAATGGCCAGCGCAATGAACAAGATTGCCGAAGTCGCCACCGCGCCCTCTTCGACAAAGGTAACGGCGGTCAGGTCCGTGAACACCGTCAGCACATAAATCAGGGCCAGCCAGATGAATGCCAGTAACAGACGGAAAGCCAGGCCCGACATCGTCTCGCGCGCGATCTGCGCGATAGAGCGCCCGGCGCGGCGGATGGAGGCCAGCAGAGTGGAGAAGTCATGGACGCCGCCGATAAAAATGGATCCGAGCAGCACCCAAATCAGCGCCGGCCCCCAGCCGAAGGCCAGCGCGGCAATAATCGGGCCCACGATCGGCCCGGCCCCGGCAATGGAAGAAAAGTGGTGGCCGAACAGGATGGCCGGGTGCGCCGGCACCCAGTCAATGCCGTCATAATCCGTGTGGCTGGGCGTCGGGCGCTGGTCGTTCACGTCAAAGCGGCGCTCCAGGAATCGGCCGTAGAAAAAAAAGGCCGCCAGAAAAGCCAGCGCGGCGCCAATGAAAATAAGCGTCAGCATCGGGAAATCCAATGGTAATAGAAACGGGTTGGTGACTACTCAGGTGTCTGCATTCATGCAACCCGAACAGAGTCTTCCACCACTGATTACACTGATGGCACGGATATTAATCAAGTTCCCCATATCAGTGTAATCCGTGCAATCCCGCGAAGCGCGGGACAAGTCCGTGGCTTGCCACGCGCCGCGCGTGGTGAGTAGTTACACTGGTTGAATTGTTTCTATCGCAAAGCTGGGGCGAAGGCAAGACCCAAGCAATTCGCCCAGGACAAGTTGTTATTAAGGCGATTTTTGTAGCCGCCTCACTCTGCTGAGGCGAAAGACGCGGCAACGAAGTGCCGCGGCTACAGATCTGCCCATTACCATCAGCCGGGCATGCGGAGCAAAAGATCAGAAGAACATGGCCACCACGTTCTCCGGCGGTGTGCCTTTGATTATGGCGTTGGAAGGCCCGTGGAAATACGCAGTCCCACCTGATTCCGCCACGATCTTACGGGTCTGGGCGCGGACCCATTCGGCCGATTCCCAGGCCAAGCGGGCCGAGGACATATTGCCCCACAAGACGAGCTGGGGATATTTTTTCCGCAACGCGCCTACGGTCATGCCGGCTTCGCGGTCCACCTCGCCGTAACCCGGACAGGCCGCTTCGCGGAAGAGCATATCGGCGATTGGCCAGAGGTTGCCGTCCGAGCGAAACACATAATGCGCGCCCAGCTCGCGCAATGCGCGCATGGCCTGAATAATGGCCGGCAACATGACCTGGCGCAATGTCTCCGGCGAGTAAAAAGGGCCATTCTGGCCGGCGAGATCGCCGCCGGCAATCAGCACCTTGGGCAGTTCGGCACGGCGGAGCGCCTGTCCAAGCGCAATGGCTTGGCGGGCCTGATTCATCACGGCGCGAGCAGCCCAAGCCGGCTCGGAAGCCAGGAACATCAGGGCTTCTGCGTCCATACCAAGGCTAATTCCGCCGCCATTGCTGACAACGAAAAATTCCTGGCCATACCGCGAACAAATGGCGCGGTGCTCGTCAGGAACCTGGAAGTTATCCAGGGCTCCCTGCGTAATGGCGCACTCCTGGGCCGCGATGGCTTGCCTGGCCTGTTCGGCGTAGGGCCGGGCCGAAGGATTCACCGCCTTGACCAGGCCGAAGTCGGCGCTTTCCGGATTGTATTCGTAAATGGAATAGGCGCCCTCGGCGTCGCCGTAGAGAAAAGCAAATTCGTCGAGGCGGCGGGCGGGTTTTCTCCTTTCCCGCCAGGGCATACGATACACATCAATATCCAGGGCGCGAAAGACCGCCGCCAAGTCTTCAAACAACTTGGCTTCAAACTCGGCATGGGCGCTTTCCCCCTTCAGCCAGGTACAAGCCTCGGCATACATGAGGGAACCGGCGCCGGTGTTGACGCTCCGGCCGAGGATTTTTGAAGAAACCTCGCAGGCAATTCCCGGTATGTACCTTGGCGGCCGGTCTACGCTCCGGCCGCCGATGGCCGCCAAGCAACGTTCCTGACGAGTCATGTTCATGTAGTCCTTGTTTCCTGGCGCAGCCGACCTCGACGGCGTCCCTGCTGGCAATCCGCCTTAATCCCAGGGTATAGGCAACCAGGCATTAGATTTCAGTATGGTCGTTTCGGTCAAGATGAAAAGCAGGGTATGGCCTCAGTCTCATGGTGGTAACAGGTAGGGCGCGTTCGTCCAGCCTTCGTAGCCAGTAGGCTTACTACGGCGGAGTAGGCCCGAACGCGCCTGCCTGCGCCGAAGCGGCTTCGGTAGGCAGGCCGCGGACGGCTCGGCGAGCCGTCCCTTCCACCCTGGCGGAGAGTGACCCATTACAAAGCAGGACAAAAACTACTTGACGCCGGTGGCAAGTGTTATAAATTACACCGCAAACGCCAGACAAGGCAACATTTAAACCAATAACCAAAAGGAGCCTGACGATGAGCTTGTTGGAGCAAATCAAGGAGAACCTGATCAAGGGCAAGGCCAAGGAAGTTAAGGAACTGGTCGAGAAGGCTATCGCCGAAAAAGTCAAGCCGGCCGACATTCTCAACCAGGGCCTGCTCGCCGGCATGAGCATTATCGGTGAGCGCTTCAAGAATAACGAAGTCTATGTGCCGGAGGTTCTGATTGCCGCCCGCGCCATGAAGTCCGGTATGGAGATCTTGAAACCCTTGCTGGCCGCCGCCGGCGTTCAGCCCAAAGGCACGGCGGTCATCGGCACGGTCAAGGGCGACCTGCATGATATTGGCAAGAACCTGGTGGGCATGATGCTGGAAGGCGCGGGCTTCCGCGTCGTGGATGCGGGCATTAACGTTGAGCCCGACAAGATGGTTCAACTGGCCAAGGAAAACAGCGCTAACCTGATCGGTTGCTCAGCCCTGTTGACCACCACCATGACCAATATGAAATTGGTCGTGGAAGCCGTCAAGGCCACCGGTTTAACCGGCAAAGTCAGGGTCATGATCGGCGGCGCGCCGGTAACCCAGGCCTTTGCCGATGAGATCGGCGCCGATGGCTATGCCGCGGATGCCGCCTCCGCCGCCGACCTGGCCAAGAAACTTTCCGGCGTGCGCTGAAAAACGAAACAGACGGCGCGGACTTTCCGCCGAAGGCGGATCTGCCTTACGCAAGAAAGCCGCGCCCTGCTAGGGTTTACATGGAGGGCGGACCTCCGTGTCCGCCGCGAATGACGAACGGTCCCTACCCCGTAGAGGCACGGAGGCTTAAGCCAAATCAAGAGTGGTCCCGACGGTTTTCGGGACTTCTGCCGCTCTCCCCTGCACGGACTTAAGCTAAGCCCTCCATGGAGATTTACCAGAGACAGCGCTCATGCAGATCAAGAACTTCATCGTAATCGGCGAAAACATTCACTGCACCCGCGTGCTCAAGCGCGGCGGCAACCTGGTGGATGAGGCCGCTCAAGTTATCCGCTACGATGACGGCAGCGGCAAGCACAAAACTTTGCCTATTCCCGAAATTCTGTTGAAGAGCGCCGACTGGGAGAACGGGAAGATCAAGCACTGCGTGGCGGCCATCTGGCAGGGACTTTACGGCCAGGGGGCCGCCCAGGCGGCCGGTTGCGATTATCTGCGGGTCATGGCGGCAAAGCAGGAGCGCTCCGGAGCGACGTTTCTCGATGTCAATGTTGATGAGTTCAGCCTGGACCTGGCAGAGCGGATTAAGGCCATGCAGTGGACGGTGGCGCTACTCCAAAGCGCTGCGCGAGCGCCGCTCAGCATTGATTCCTCCAACAGCGACATTATGCGCGCGGGCCTGAAAGCCTGCGCGCGCGAGCGCGGCCGGCCGATGCTCAACTCCATTTCCCTGGAACGCCTTGCGCTGCTGGACGTGGTGGCCGAATATAAACCCGCCGTGGTGGCCTCCGCGGCCGGCGCCAAAGGATTGCCCAGCACCGTGGAGGAACGCTTAAACAATTTGGGGCAACTGATCCCGCAGTTGACGACAAAAGGCCTGCAGATGGATTGGATTCATGTGGACCCCTTAGTCTACACAATTTCCACGGACCCCAATAATGGCAAGATGTTCCTGGACGCCGTCAAGGCCGTGCGCGCCAAATATGGGGCGGCTATTCATATTATCGGGGGCTTAAGCAACGTGTCCTTTGGCATGCCGGCGCGCAAGCTGATCAACCAGGTCTTTGCCTGTCTGACGGTGGCAGCCGGCGGCGATGGCGGCATCGTGGACCCGCTCCAGATCAATGCCGGGATTCTCCAAAAGTTAGATGAAACGGCTGAGCCCTTTCAACTGGCCAAGGCGCTGCTCCTGGGTACCGACGAGTTCGGCCTGAACTTCATTGCCGCCCATCGCGCAGGCTCTCTGGGCTAACCAATAGCTTGGGACTGAACGGCGTGGCTGACGAGTTCACTTACGACGATGAATTGCTGCTGGAAGTGGAGCCATCCTGGTGGCATTACTTCTGGTATCTCGCGTTCGCCTGGCTGTTGATTCCGCTGCTGATTGCCGTCTGGAAGCAGGCCAGCCTGACCTTGCGCGTGTATCGCGATCGCGTGGTGCTGGAAACCGGCCTTCTTGCTAAACGCACGGTGGACCTGGCCATTACCGAAATCAATACCGTCGAAATTCACCAGACGTTTTTCCAGCGGCTGCTGCGGATTGGCAATATCAAAATGGCCACCTCCGGCGTGGAAGGTTACGAGCTGATTGCCCGCGGTTTGCCGCGGCCGCAACGGATTAATGAAATCGTCGCCACCCAGCGCCGGAAGTTGCTGAAAATTTTGGAATAAATCCATGCGCCTGATGATTAATGGCGAAACGATCGAGCGGCCTGAGCCGTGCTCGCTGGCAAAGCTGCTGCAGGAGCTGAACGTCAAGGCGGAGCGGGTAACAACGGTGGTGAACGAGACAATCGTGCCCGCCGCGCAGCGCGCGGCTTATCAGGTGCAGGAAGGCGACCGGCTTGAAATCCTGACCTTCGCCGGTGGCGGGTAGTTCGGAAGACAGCCTGCCCGCCGGAGCCCGGAGGGCGAAGGCGGGACGACGGCCTGCCCTGCGAAGCCTTGGCGAAGCAGGGATGGCGGAGCAGAAAAGAAAACGTCCAACCACGCGAAACGCGTGGCAAGCATCCAATTTATCCCGCTCGGAGCGGGACGCCCAACGCCGAATGGAAGACACCACACGTCGCTATCGTACCGCGGGTGACGCCGACGTTGGACAAGAGACCACATGAGCCCGAATCAGGACGAATCGCAATCTGATGGAATCGCCGAATGGAAAAGCGAAAAAAGACACGTGTTCTGGAGCCGTCTGATCCGCTGGGGAGTTGGCATCCTTCTGATTATGTTCTCGATTCCACTGCTGGGAGAGTGGTTCGGCCCATTCTTTGTGGCTTTGGGCGGCATTCTCATCGCTCCAGACGTTGCCGGCTACTTTTCGCAATTCTTCGGACGTTTGCTGTGGCCTAAGAGCAAAGTTGAGCCACGGCCCCTCTACAGCATTGCAGAAGCGCTCGCGGCCAAGGGAAACTATGAAGAATCGGAAAGGGAATACGAAAAGATTATTCAGGAATTCCCGAATGAGGTGAAACCGCATCTTGCTTTGATTAATATTGCGATAGTTCGATTGAATAACGCTGAATTGGCCGAACAATTGTATCAAAGAGGAATGGGTCTCCTTAAGAATTCCGAAGCCCGCGAGACGCTTACCAGGATGTATGCGGCAATACGGTCGCGCCTCAAGAGCAAAGATAAAGAAAATAGGAAGGTTATTCCTCAGGAAAAAATCGAGGAAATAAGGGACCGATTGGCGCGTGACCGCGACAAACTGTGGCAATGACTTATGCCAAACCCGGCTTTGCGCCACAGATTGCGATAGCCGCGCCGAGAGTGAAAGACATCGTTGTGCGAATTAGGCCTTCGGCAACTAAAAACTGTAGCCGGCCTCGCTGAGGCCGGTCCGGGGTCGGCGACCCCGACTACAACTTTGTCCTCCGCAGGCGGATCCGCCTCAGGCGGAAAATTCCTATGCTTCAAGATATAAAATCCAGAATCGGAGGATCGCCATGCGGGTGAAACTCATTATTGGCTGGTTGTATGCCGTTATTCTGTGTCTCATCTACGGCTTACTGCTGTCTGCCTACGGTTTCTTGCTTTGCTTTCAAGAGACCGACGAGCCCCGATTATCATTTCTTTTTCTCCTCTTTCTCGCACTGCTTGCCGTATTCATCGGCTGCTGCTTTGGCTTGTCCTGGCTTTGGCGGAGACGCAATTGGGATTCGCGGGGTCGTTGGCGTTTTGCCCTCTTGGTTCTTTTGACGATTCCCGTTGTCTGCCTGATGCGCGATGCAACACCGATTGAACACGACTACAGCATGAAGGACATCGTGCCGGGAGATCCGAAGATACTTGCAAGCTATGACACCCTGATGGTGTTCCGGAAAGATGGGGGGATGCAAGTCAAAACGACAGATACCTCAGCCAACTATCCTCAATTTCAAACCAATTGGTTTTCAAATTATCTAACAAATACCATTGTATATTCCGAATCCATATCTTACGCATGGAACAGGATCGCGGAGGCGCGTTCGGTAATAGAAAAGCTGGATACATTTCCGGGTATTGCCGACCTGACACCTCAAGTACCGTTGGGCACAAACACGCCCATCCCTAACTTCGTGACGCTCCGTTCTATTTCCTGGACTTATGCGGCATACGCCAGCCTCAAGACAGCGGAAGGACACCCCGAGGAAGGCGTTAAACAACTGGCAAAAATCCAGAGCGTTACCAGGAAAGCTCTGCCTCATTCGGCAATCCTTGTTGACAAAATGATCTGGATTTCGGTAGCTCGCAACAACATCGAGGCCGCCTACGTAATTCTGCAGCACCCGCAATGTAATCCAAAAACTCTGGAGATACTTAAGGACGCCTTCCCCTCGATCTCCGAAGAAGACGTTTCTTTTAGTCGCGTTCTCATTGGCGAATATTTGGGACTAAAAAACATTTGCGAAGTTTGGTTGAGACCAAGCAATCTTTTCGATGCTTTCAGCATGACCGAGGTTGTTGGGGCGAATCCCAAGCCACCGTCATTATTTCGTAAAGCCGCATCTTCCTTTGTCTATTATCTGACATTCAGGAAAAACCGCACATTCAGGGATTTCCGCAAACACTTTGACCTTTTGGTTGAAGGCGCTGGCAAGCATCCTCCAGACATGTCACGAGCCGACAGATTTGTTAAGAACTATATCCGGCATCCGGATATTCGCAACCTGGGCGGATGGTTTATGGTTTCCGTTGCAATACCAAGTTTCACGCGAAGCTCTGAAACTGCTGTCAGAACAAAAGTATTGAGCGACCTTCTGGCCATTGAAATTGGAAATCGTTTGAACCAGCCAGTGGTTCTCGATGACTATTATTCCGATGGCCCTTACGGGCGTGATGAACGAACGGGCCGAGCCTTTTCGGTCGGCCCCGATAAGAAGCCGAACACAGATGATGATATCGTATTGGGAAAGAATTAGAAATGGATACATTAACAATAGGCCAACACACTTTCAGCTCGCGGCTGATCCTGGGAACGGGCAAGTTTTCCGATGCCGAAACCATGGGGCGGGCCATTCAAGCTTCCGGCGCGGAGCTGGTAACCGTGGCGCTGCGCCGGTTTAATCTTGAGCGGCCTTCCGATGACCTGCTGGGGCCATTGCGGGCCATTAAGGGCCTGACGCTCATGCCGAACACGTCCGGCGCCTGTAACGCGCATGAAGCGGTCAAGGCCGCCCATATCGCCCGGGAACTGAGCGGCAGCCACTTTATCAAGGTGGAAATCCATCCCAATCCCCAGCACTTGATGCCGGACGGAATTGAAACGCTGGAGGCCGCGCGGATTCTGGCCGCGGAAGGATTTATCGTCATGCCTTACATGCCGGCCGATCCGGTCCTGGCCAAGCGCCTGGAGGAGGTCGGCTGCGCTGCAGTCATGCCCCTGGGCTCAGGGATCGGCACGGGCCACGGTCTGGCCACCGCCGAATTGTTGAAGCTCATTATCCGCGACGCCCAAGTGCCGGTGATTGTGGATGCGGGCTTGCGTTCGCCCGGCGAGGCCGCCATGGCCATGGAAATCGGGTGCGACGCCGTGCTGGTCAATAGCGCCATTGCCGCCGCCGGCGACCCCGTGGCTATGGCCGCGGCCTTTGCTAAAGCCGTGCAAGCCGGTCGCGCCGCGCGCCTGGCCGGAATTATGCCCCAGAGCGATGCGGCCGTTCCCACCAGCCCCTTGACCTCATTCCTGGGGAATGCCGAACAATGAAATGAGCAGGAAAGCCAGGCAGTTTCAGAACTATTTGTTACCACAAAAATGCACAAGCCAGACCTGCCGCAGGCTAGGGAAACACAAGTATTTTGTGAGTTCTGTGCCTCTTTGTGGCTACTTTTGAAATTATCCGAAGATTTAGTACAACGGGCGCTATGCGGGGTCGGAACACACGGGACATAACCTTAACTTCATGTCTATCAGTTGCCCAGCGCAGTCCATGAGCATAAACGCAATTGACATCTGGACGTCTAAATGATAAGTACGGTTCCATGATTAACCGGGCGTTTTGGTTGCAGAAGGTAGCTGCGGCTTGGCGCACGCGGCCCATTGTTTGGCTCTCAGGGGTGCGTCGGGTTGGCAAGACGTCCTTAGCCCGGCAGCTATCCGGAACGGTGCTTCTTAACTGCGACCTTGTTTCCACACTGCGCCGGATGGAAGACCCGGAGAGTTTTTTTAAATCGCAAAAGGATGGTCAGATTGTTGTCCTCGATGAAATTCACCGCCTGAGCGACCCCAGCCAAACGCTAAAAATCGCTGCCGACAATTTTCCTAAGCTCCGCATCCTGGCAACCGGTTCCTCCACGCTTGCCGCCACCCGCAAGTTCAGAGACTCCTTGGCCGGCCGCAAGTGGACCATCTATTTATGTCCCGTTCTCTGGGATGAATGCCGGACAGCGTTCAAAGTTCCTGATCTGGATAAACGGTTGTTACACGGCGGCCTGCCGGAGCCGCTGCTGGCCGACGCCAAGAACCCGCAGTTCTTTGCCGAATGGATGGATAGTTACTATGCGCGCGATATATCGGAATTGTTTGGCCTGAGAGATCGCTCTGGTTTTCTTAACCTGCTGCGGCTCTTGCTGTGCCAAAGCGGCGGGTTAGTAGATATTTCCAAACTGGCTTCGGAAGTGGGAGTGAGTCGCCTCACGGTGAAGGCGCATCTTGCGGCCATGACAGTTGCTCATGCCGTATTTCTCATCCCGCCTTTCCACGGTGGCGGCCGGCGCGAGATCATTCACCGCCCAAAATATTACGCCTTTGATACGGGTTTTGTGACCTTTGCGCGCGGGTGGGACACATTGCGCGACGAAGATCGCGGTGTTTTATGGGAGCACTTGGTCCTGGACACCTTGCGCGCAACCATGATGGAATCAACAATCACATATTGGCGCGACAAAAGCGGCCGCGAAATTGACTTTGTTATCCGCCGCGCCGGCAAGCGCGTAGATGCCATTGAGTGCAAGATCAATCCCGGGCGTTTTGACGCGGACATGTTCCGACATTTCCGTTCGCTGTATCCCCATGGCGAGAACTGGGTAATCGCTCCAATGGAAGACGAGACCCATACCCGAAAAATCGGCAACTTGCTGATCCGGTTTCTGTCAACACGGCATCTCTTGCCCGCGGAAGGTGAGAAAACCTGAGGCAGGCCCGGAATGGATGGAAAGAAACATAAGCCAAACTATTGGGTTCCGCCCCATAGTTGGAACCGAGGCAGCGAAATAATACAAACAGGGCCGTTAAACAAGGGTTTAACAGAGTTTTGTCAAAATGAACTGGATGGCTTTGGCAGAGCGCGTGCTCGGCGGCGGGCCGTCGTCGCGCCGTAGCGGCGCTTTGTCGTGCCGCGAAGGCGGAAGCGCGACGCGGGCTGAGGCGCTGGCCGTGTTGATGGCGCCGGCGGAAGAATTGCTCGCGCTCCTGGAAGCCGCTTTCGCCGTGAGGCGGCATTATTTCGGGCTGGGAGTCAGCCTGCATGTCATCCGTAACGCCAAGAGCGGGTTATGCACCGAAGATTGCGCCTATTGCAGCCAAAGCGCAAAATCGGCCGCGGCGGCGCCGCGCTATGAATTGCAACCGGTGGAGGAAATTCTTCAGGGTGCCCTGGAAGCCCAAGCCCTCAAAGCCGTGCGTTATTGCATTGTCACCAGCTCTCGCGCCCCACAGGAAGAAGAACTCAATACGGTGTGCGCCGCGGCCGAGCAGATTAAACGCGCCACCTCGCTCCAAGTTTGCACTTCGTTGGGGCTCGTGGATGCGGCGCAAGCCCGCCGCCTGAAACTCGCCGGGGTGGACCGGTTCAATCATAACCTGGAAACCTCAGAACGCTTTTACCCCTCGATCTGTCAAACCCACAGCTATAGCGACCGCCTGGCGACGGCGCGCGCGGTCAAGGCCGCCGGAGTGGAGTTGTGTTGCGGCGCACTGATGGGCCTGGGCGAGACGCCCGAAGACCGCGTGGATCTGGCCTTTGCCCTGCGCGAAGTGGAAGCCGATTCAATTCCCGTTAATTTCCTGGACCCGCGGCCCGGCACGGCGTTTGAGCATCGGCCGCGCCTGGCGGCCGCCGAGGCCTTGCGCATCCTGGTTATGTTCCGGTTAGTCAACCCCTCGCGCGAGCTGCGCGTGGCGGGCGGGCGGGAAGTTTGCTTGGGCCCCTTGCAGGCTCTGGCGCTCTACCCGGCTAATTCAATTTTTACCAATGGTTATCTGACCACACCAGGACAAGGACATGCCGCTGATCTGGCCATGATCGAGGCCGCCGGATTTCAGGTAACGGACGTGACGCAAGCTTGAGGAAAAGACGGTAATTGTAATCGGTCGGTTATGTGGTGGTTGCGTGAAGGTTCCGCCGGCAGGCGGATCCGCCAGGGTGGAAGGGACGGCTCGCCGAGCCGTCCGTGGCGCGTTCGGCCTGCCCGAGCGTCGGCCAGGGCGAACGCGCCCTACCTGGTACCCCCACGAGACTGAGGCCATACCGGTAATTCGATGATTGGTTGATTCGTCGGTGTGGATTCCAAGACACAATCTTACGAATTGGCAAATCGTCGAATCATCGTTCATGGTCTATCGTGCCGCCGCCGAGGACGATCTCGTCCCGGTAAAAAACCACGGCCTGGCCCGGCGCAATGGCCGCTTGCGGCTGATCAAAGACCACGCTGACCATGCGGCCATTCGCGTCATCAGGAGTCACGGTGGCATCAGCTTCCTTATGGCGTTGGCGGATCCTGGCCTTTACGCGCAGTGGTGAGAGCAGAGCATCAAAGGCAATCCAGTTCACGTCCGTGGCCCGCAGACGGTCGCTAAAAAGATCTGCATGTGGACCCACGATAATCGTGTTGGTGGGAGCGTCAATGTGCACCACGTAGAGCGGCTGCTTGGCGCCGCGCAAGCCCAGAGCCTTGCGCTGACCGATAGTGTAATAAATAATGCCCTTGTGTTCGCCCAGCGCCTTTCCGGCGCAATCCACGATTGGTCCCGGCCGGATGATGTTGTCCTTGAAGAGCGCGGCGTAGTGCGAGCACTCGATAAAATCCTGGCTTTCCGGCCGCGCGCTGAGATAATCCAGCCCCAGCTCGCGCGCCAGGGCTTTGACGGCGGTCTTTTTCAGCGCGCCGAGCGGGAACACCAGCTCGCGTAACTGCTCCTGGGTCAGGTGATATAGAAAATAGGATTGGTCCTTTTCAGTATCGAGGCCGCGTTTGAGAAGATAGCGCTTATGGGCTTGGTCGCGCTCAACGCGCGCGTAATGGCCGGTGGCGAAGCGATCGAAGGAGAGCCCGCGCGCGCGCGCATGCTCCAGCAGCAATCCGAACTTGAGCTTCCAGTTGCAGATCACACAGGGGTTCGGGGTGCGCCCCGCCAGATATTCGTCTCGGAAATAGTCCAGGACCCATTGCCGATATTCGTCGGCCAGCGGAACGGTAACGTGGGGAATGCCCAGCCGCTCGGTCAAGGCGCGCAGCTCCGCCAGGTCCTGCGCTTCGCCCGGCCCATAGCATCCGCTGCGGCGTGGCGCGGCCGGCAGTTCCACTGAGCCATCCCAGGTTTGCATGGTAACGCCGAGGACATCAAAGCCCTGGCGTTTCAGCAGGCACGCCACCACCGTTGAATCCACCCCACCGCTCATGCCGACCGCGATAGTGAGTTTTTTCTTATGATTCATAAATAGTTTTGGCATGCCGCCGGGACGGTGGCGGCCGGCGCCCCGGCCGGCCGCATCCAAACGCCGCCGCCGGGACGTCGGCGGCCACCTTTAGATCGGCATATCAACGGCGCTATTTGAGTTCAGCATCCACGGCCAATCACCGGGATTCTTACACAAACCCGCGCGAACCGGACTCATGCGAATATAGTTTGCTTTCTCATTGAATTCGGGTGACTGCTCTAAGCAAGAAATGGAACTACGAAACACACGAAAGGCGCTAAAAATGGGAATGGACTTTGTATTCAAATTTCGTGTGTTTCGCGCATTTCGTAGTTCCCGCCAGAGGCGGGTCTGCCTAAGGCATGATCCACCTGAGGCGGATCCGCCACGGGCGGAAATTGTTTTCTCAGGTAGCTGAGTAGTTGCGGCCACGGATTCAATCGCGCGATTCTTTTTTCAGCGCCGCCAGCAGCGCGCAGGTGGCGCAGCGCGACCGATCAGTCAGGCAGAAGTCATGGAAAATCTGGAGCAAGCCTTGCTGGCGCAGGCCGGAACGGTAAAGCGCCGGGTTGTGGTCCGCGCCCAGCAGGTTGCGGGCCGTCTGCCGCAGAATCTGATTGTCTTCTTCGGGCGGTAGATGTCGCAAGAAGGCCGGACGCATAACGCTTCGATTGCCCGCGGCCGCCAGCAAAGGCAGGAGCACATTGGCAATGAGCGCCGCGATGCGGCCTTCGCCCATCAGCGCGATGGGAGTCTCTTGCGGCTTGCCGCCAAATGTCAAGCGCCGCTGCCAATAAGTTTCCGTCTCCGGTTTGTCCGCAGGCGGACTCGTGCTTCGTAGCGAAGGCTTACTTCGCAGAGTAGCATCCGCCAATGGCGGAAACAGTGCCGCCATGAGTTTGATCGCTTCGGCAGCCTCAGCAGCGGGCAACGCGCTTAAGCGCGCCTCCAATTCGGGCTTACCGGCAAAGAGCAGGGCCGCGAGCATCAGCCGGCGCTGCGGATGGTTTTGCGGCCGCAAGCCGCTCAGCTTCCAATCGGCGCGCCGCAGGGCGGTTGCGCCCAAGGCGGCCTGTTGTTTCCACCAGTGATCCCACAATCGCCGCACAAAAACGCGGGTGGCGGCATCCCAGCGCCCGGGCGTCTGCCGCGGCAGCAGGCCGGCCACGCCCATGAGCAGCGCGTAAGCTTTGAGTGGGTCGCCGGCGGACAAGGCCCGCAAGGTTTCGAGCGGCAACCGTTGCGCAAGGCAGCGGAAGGGCGCGCGATTGTTTTTATAGCCCAGCGCGGCCATAACTTCCTCGTACAAGGTCTGGGCGAACCCTTGCGCGGCGATTGCGCCGGCCATCCGCGCCGTCTTGGCCTGCAAGCGTTGCTCGCCGGCGGTCTCCAATAGTTGCGCTACGCGGCCAGGATCCCACCCTTGCAGCACCTGGGCACAAGGCGTCGCCCGCGCGCGCGCGGCGTAGGGATAAGCGCTCAGGTCAAGACTTTCAAATGAGAAAAACGGATTGGCGGCCAAAGCGTCTTGCAACGCAACCTGGATAGCGCCCTCCGGCAGAGCCGCGCGCGGCGCCGCGCCGGGGAAATAAGTTACATGCGCAATCACGCGCGCATAGGCCGGATTCTTGGCATGGCCGTGCTGCTGCCAGGCGCCCGGATGAACGTGGATTTCAACGTCGCCGGTCAAGCGCCGCCCTTCGGGCAGCACCCTTAAGACCGCCCCCAGGAAATCAGGGCCCTCCTCCAGGTTCCATTGGCCGGGATGCTCAACGATGATTTCCTGCCCACGCTCGGTTTTAAGGTTCTTAGGACGCAAGCCCTCATCGAACCAGACGCATTGCAGGTGGCGTTCCGTATAGGGTCCACCGAAGGCGGATCCGCCTATGGCGGAAAAATTTCGGGCGCCGGTTCTGCCGCCGGAGGGTTTTACGGTATGCTCCGCCGGAGTCGCCTGATTTGATCGTGATGCCGAGCTCATCATTGTCTTCCCACTTCGTGCTTGGCCGGTAATTATAGCCCTTTTTTGCCATTGATCAACAGGCTGGATGAGCGGTAGAGTTGCATGGCTCGGTTGCGCCCAATCGGCCTGGCGCAGCTAAGCCCGATCATGATTAAAGTTGAACAGGTTAGCAAGTGCTTCGGCCCGATAAAGGCCCTGGACGCCGTTTCGTTTGAGGTGCTCAAGGGCGAGATTGTCGGCTTCCTCGGACCGAACGGCGCCGGCAAAACGACGCTGTTGCGGCTCCTGGCAACTTATCTGGCGCCGACCAAGGGCCGGATCCTGATTGAGGGGCAGGATATTTTTTTACATTCCCTGGAGGCGCGGCGGCGCCTTGGCTACCTGCCGGAAAATGCGCCGCTCTATCCGGAAATGCGCGTGGATGAATATCTCTCCTTCCGGGCGAAGCTCAAAGGTGTGCCCCGCCGCCGCCGCCGCGACCGCCTGGAGGAAGTCAAGGTGCTCTGCGGCGTCAAGGACGTGGAACGGCGCATTATTGGAGGGCTTTCCAAAGGCTTTTGCCAGCGCCTGGCGCTGGCCGACAGCCTGGTTCACAACCCGGAGCTGCTGATCCTTGACGAGCCCTGCAGCGGACTGGATCCGAACCAGACGCGCGCCCTGCGCGAATTGATCCGCGGTCTGGCGCGGCGTCTTACCATCGTCCTGGCCACGCATTTGGTCGCGGAAGCCCAAGCCATCTGCCAGCGGGTATTTATCATGAACGGCGGGCGTATTGTGGCGGCCGATTCACCCGCGCGCCTGACCGAACAACTGCACGGCCACGTTGAACTGGTGGCCGAGATTGCGGGACCGCGCGATGAAGTGATCAAACGCCTGCAAAGCGTTGAGGGGGTTCGGCGCGTCCGGCCGGCGGCACCGGCCTTGGAAGACGCTTATTTCCGCTTAACTGCCCCGGCGGACGAAAGCGACAGAACCAATGGCTAATATCATCAACCTGCTGAAACGGCAATTGCGGGCCTACTTTTATTCACCCCTGGCTTACGTGATTATGCTGGCGTTCCTGCCGACGGCAGGCTTAAGTTTCTGCCGGTCGCTTGAGCAACACTTGGGCCGGCAGATCGGCGTCGGCGAATTGCTCTTCGGCGCATCTGGATTCTGGGTGGCGGTTCTGGCAGCCGTGGCGCTGCTTACCATGCCGCTTTTTGCCGAAGAACGCCGCAGCGGCACGCTGGAAATGCTGCTGACCATGCCGGTGACGGATTTGCAGGTCGTGCTGGGAAAATACGCCGGCGCTTTTGGGTTCTTCCTGCTGCTGACCTTGCCCACGCTATCCTTTTTTGTCCTGCTGCAAGTCTTGGCGCCCGGCCTGGCGGCTTTAGAGCCGGCGCCGATCTTGGGCGGCTATCTGATTTTGTGGCTGATCGGCGGTTGTCTTATCGGGGCCGGAATGTTGATCTCGGCGCTGACGCGCAGCCCGATTACAGCGGCCGGCGTCAGTTTCCTGGTGATCGGCTTATTTTTTTTCTTGGACAGCGCCTCGGCGCTGGTTCCCGGCGAGGCCGCCCGGAACGCGCTGGCCTATCTGGCCAGCGCGCAGCACATCCAGGATTTTGCCCAGGGCATTGTGGATACGCGGCCGGTAGCGCTTTATCTTTCGTTGGCGCTCTTCTTTGTTTTTGCCACGGTTAAGGTGCTTGAAGCCCGCCAGTGGAAATAAGAACCTATAAAGATGAAATTATTGCTTACATTTCGGCGGGGACTGACTGGATTCAACGCCGGCTTGGCGCTGGCGCTGGCGGCACTGGTGGTCATCATGGCTAATTATCTGGCCGGCTATTATCCGTTGCGTTTTGAGCTGAGCCGCGCGCGCCATTATGGCCTGACGACCGAAACCAGGAACCTGCTGCGAGAGTTGCCGCCGGGGATCCGTCTGGTGGCTTACTTGAGCAGCGAGCATGAACTTTATCGCGCGGTGCAAAGCCTGCTGCGGGAATACGAGTACGCCGCGCCCCGCTTGCGCATCGAATACACCGACCCGCATCGCGATCTCGGTCGCAGCAAGGAGCTGGCTTTGCAATATGATCTGCGCGAGCCGAATGTAATCGTGCTGGCCTCCGGCGCCCAACGCCTGGTTGTGCCCGTGACGGATCTGGCCGATTACGGCGAAACCCACCCGGCGCAGGACCGCGCGCGCGTTCCCCGGCAATTCCGCGGCGAGCAGGTGCTTACCACCGCCCTGCAGAACCTGCTGCGCCAGAGCCGCGCGCGCGTGGTCTATTTTCTCGCTGGTCACGGCGAGCACCAGACCGATAATTTTGATCCCTCCGCGGGTTATTCCATCGTGGCGCGCGCCATGGAAAAGCAAGGCCTGGAGATCAAATCGCTGGATTTCAGCGCCGCCAGCGCCGTGCCCGCCGACGCCGAAGCACTGGTCATCGCCGGGCCGCGCCGGCCGCTGGCGCATCCCGAAGTCGAAACGATCCGAAACTATCTGAATGATCATGGACGAGTGCTTCTGCTGGTTAATCCCGGGGTGGACTGCGGACTTGAAAAGATGCTTGAACTCTGGGGCGTGCGTTTAGGCCCCGGCTACGTGGCAAGCTCGAGCATGGCTTTCAAACAACTGCTGGTAACCGCTTACGGCGCGCACCCCATTACGGCGCCGCTCAAGAATGTCGGCACCATTTTCACGATGCCCCGGCCCGTGCAACCTCTTTTGGCAACTTTTTCCGCCGCGCTCAAGCCGGCGGATAAACCGCGCGTGGCCGTGCTGGCCGCCAGCGGCGCAGAGGGCTGGGCCGAGCTTTCGGCCAATCAGAATCCGCCAAAATTCGACCCGGGCGTGGACCAGCCCGGAGCTGTGCCGGTGGCCGTAGCGGTGGAGAAAGGGCCGGTCGCCGGGCTGGATGTGGAACTTGCGCCCACCCGGCTGGTGATTATCGGCGACGCGACGCTGGTGGCCAATGGCGCGCTGCTGGCCGGGTACAATGCCGATTTCTTCCTGAACTCTCTGAATTGGCTGATGGAACGCGAAGTTCCGCTGGCAATTGCCGCGCGCGCCCCGGCCACGATTCAAGTGGCCATGGACTTCGCCCAACTACGCGCTCTGGCGGTCTTGGTGGTGGCCGGCTTGCCCGGATTGGTGATCCTGCTGGGACTGGCCGTCTGGGCGCGCCGGCGGAAATAGTACCTCAATCATGAGGAACTACCATGAAAAAAAATTTTAACCACGGATGGCACGGATAACACTGATTGTTGACGGACGCCCGGCGGCCGTCAACGGTCTGACCATCCGTGAAATGTAATCAGTGGTAATTTTTGGGTTGCGGGCATAGCCCCGCGTTAGAAAGCCATGCATCTACGCACTACATTTTTTTTGCTGGTCCTGACGCTGCTTTTAGCCGCCTTTATCGCCATTGTTGAGCGCAGCGGCCGGGAGTCCGTCGAGCCCTTGAAGCCTAAGCTGCGGCTCTTGGAGATCGAGGCGGAAAATGTAAGCTATTGCTCGTTTGCCCGGGATGAATTGTTCGTCGAGTTCCTGCTCTCCGATGGCCAATGGATGATCCAGCAGCCGGTGGCCGCGCGGGCCGACAATGGCAAGCTCAACCATATACTCTTCGTGCTGGGCAAATTGCCGCGGCACGAAATAATCACCGCGCCGGAACGCCAGAGCCGCGCGCTTTCCCTGGAGGATTATGGGCTGGCCAAACCTTGGGCGCGCGTGGTTCTGGGCAATGCCCAACAGCGCTACCCGCTCGCCGTCGGCGCGCTCGCGCCCCTGCGCGACGCTCTTTACGTCCGCTTCGAGGAGTCCGATGAGGTCATTGTCACGGCAACTAACCTGCTGGAGATCATCCCGCGCGCAGTGGCCGACCTGCGCGACCGCCGCCTGCTACCCGGCACGAGCGCTTATATCCAAGGCCTTGAAATCAAACGTTTGGGCGGTCCCCGCATTGAGATCGCGCGGGAAGGCGCGGAATGGATCATCCAGAAACCGCTGGTGGCGCGGGCCGATGCTTTCAAGGTAACCCACCTGCTGGAACAACTCTTCAACCTGCCGATTCAACAATTTGTGGCAGAGCACATGGCCGAGCCGGCCATTTACGGGCTCTCCGATGATGAAGCCACGCTGCAGTTCAGCCTCCGGCAGGATAAAAGCGCGGATAGCTTGAAGCTTTATTTCGGCCGTCTAGTCAGTGGACAAGGCGACCTGCTTTATGCGGCCTTTCGCGGAACCGGGCAAGTATTTGCCGTTCAAAAGTCTCAGGTCGAAAACTTGGGCATGAGCCTGAGCGAATTGCGTGATTCGCGGCTCTACTTTCTGTCCCCGGCGGCGATCGTCTGGATCCGGATCGAGGAGGGCGAGAAAGCCTTGCAGTTGCAAAAAGACCCGGCCGGCTTCTGGCAAGTGACGGCGCCGGAGCAATGTAAAGCGGATACCCGGCGGGTGGAAGACCTGATTAACCGGCTTAACACCCTGCGGATCGAAAGTTTTTTAAGCGGCACCAATCTGGCGGAGTTGGGGTTAAGTCCTCCCGAACGCGTGATTCGCATGGCCACGCTCCCGCTTGTTTCCGCCAATGCCACCCAGAACGTCGCCGCCGCGGCCGTGAGCGCCAAGCCGGGCGCCGCCGTGGCGCCAAACGGGCGAACGCTCCTCCTGAGCCGACCCATGAGCGGCCGGGAATATGTCCACGCGCGCTTCGAAGAGGAAACTGAGATCTATCAAATCTCCGTGGCGGCGGCCGCCACCGTAGCGCTCGACCCGCTGGCCTACCGCGACCTTGTCGCACTCGAGCTTGATCCCGCCGCCATCACCGCGATTGTGCTGCGGAAAAAGGATGTTGAGCACTCCGTGGTCCGCGAGGGAACCGGACCATGGCGGGCCGCAGCGTCTCCCGGCGCGCAAGTCAACCTTGCGGCTATCACGGCGCTGCTCGAACAGATAACGGCCCTGCGGGTCCTGCGTTTCGAGCGGTCGGAACTCCGTGACCTGGGCGTGTATGGCCTGAAAGATCCGCGCGGGAAGCTGACCTTCAGCCTGAGCGGACAATCCGGCCTGCAGAAAACCCTGCTTCTGGGGGAAACTTCCGAAGACCGTGGCGTCTATGGGATGGTGCAAGGACAGGACAGCGTGTTTGTCCTTCCAAAGGCTTTGGCCGAAGAGCTGCTACAGGACTTAACGCGTTAAGGCAGGCTTATGCCCGCATCCTAATGGCTTTTGTGGGAGGCGTACTACCTGCCCGCATCCCGATAGAATCGGGAAGCGTTACCAGCGGGTGAGCGGCGATCCTGCCCCGCGATTAACGCGAGCACAGCTATGGTGAGCTTCCGCGGAGTCTTGTAGCCGCGGCGGTGACGCCGTGGCCTCAGGAAGAATCCACGCCCTTACGGGCGCAGCTACGAAAGAGCAATTTCCCGAAACATACACGGAAAAAGGTGTATCTTTACGGAAAGAGTCTAAAGGTATGATTCTGCGTAAAATCAAGTATACGGCCTTCCTTGTTTTCCTCGTGCTGCTCGTGGCCACGCTCTATTTAAGCCTGATCGGTCTGCCGGAGACCGCGGCGCGGCGGATTGAAAAACGCTTGCAATTCAGCGGCCTGGTAATCACCCTCGAAAAAGTGAAGCTGGGAATTTTTGAAGGCATTATCGGAACTCGCGTGCGCTGCTACCGCAAGGGCGATATCGGCGCGCCTTTGCTGGAAGCCGAAAAAATCATTCTGCGTTTCCAGCCCGCCGCCTGGTTGAGAGGCCGCAGCGGACTGTCGGGCGCATTGATCAAAAATGGCTTTGCCGCGTTGCCGGGCGCGGCGGGGCCGGCCAAGGCCGGAGCGCCCGCGGCGGAACGGTTTGTCATTCAGGTTCCTTTTGCGCGCCTGGCTTGGGACGAGGCCCGCCAGGATTTCAGCGGGTCGCCTGGGGTTGCCCGCTTGCAGGTGAGAGAATGTCGCGTCCAGGCGCCCGGCCTTAACTTTTCCGGCCGCGGCGAACTGGTCCTGCCGCGTGAGGAGCCGACGTCCGGCCTAGGCCGGACCGCCGGCGCCGCCGAAGACGAAATTGTTTCCCTCGCCACGCCGCAACGGGCGCTTTCGCTCCACCGGGCAATTGCCACCTGGGAACGCTGCCGCCGGAGCCTGAGCCCCAGCGATGATATCAATGTGGATGTCGCTTTTTTTCTGGACTCGGCCGATCTGAGCTCGCTGGATGCCCAGATGCGCGCCGATGCCCGACACACCCGCTTCAGTCAAACGGTGCTCGGCGCCTGGGGCTTGACTTTAAACATCAAAGGCCTGAGCGCAGAAGGCACGCTGGATTTGAAGGACGCCGTAATTGAAGGCGCTCCCTTATCAGCGCTCAACAGCCGGGTTCAAATTAACGAACAGGGTCTTGTAGTTCAATCGCTGGAAGCCACCGTGGGCAAGGAACCGGGGCGCGGATCACTCAAACTTTCCGGCAACGGCGACTGGCGGACCAGGCAATATCAGGGCGCTTTTGTCAGCGCCTTTGATCCTAATGCTCTGCGGCCGCCGCTGGCTAAGCTGGATAAGACCATGGCATCCGTCCTTACCTGGTTCCAGTTCCCTGATCAGCCGCCAACGGCTAAAGCCGATTTCAATGGCCGCTGGGGAACAAACGCTTTTTTCTACTTATCCGGACAGGCCCAAGCCGACAATTGCCGCTATAACACCGTCAGCAACCTGTTCATGAAATTGGGATTGGCCGTTGAGTTGTCGGCCACCAATTCCGCGCTGACGCTTGCGCCGCTGCTGGTGGTGCGCGAGGAAGGCACCGTCCAGGGCCAGGCCCGTCTGGATTTTCGTGAAGAAACCATCCGGTTTGATGGCCTCTCCACGGCCGATCCCCAGGCCGTGGCCAGAATGCTCGATCCCTTCTTTGCCAATGTTGTGGGACTGTTCCGGTTTGAAGGGCCGGTCAAAGTGGCCGCCCGGGGAACGGCCGGCTATATGGCCATGGCCACCAATGACCTGGATATCGAGATTGACGCCCAGCGCTCCGGCTGGAAAGCGTTGCTCCTGGACCGCTGCACGCTCAATGTGCGTATAGTGGCCGATACCGCCTATATCAATGACGTTGAGGCGGATTTCTGCCGGGGGCGCATCAGTGGCTCGGGCATGATCTATCCCGTGTTGAACGCAACCAATATGCGCTATCAGTTTGCGGCCGAGGTCGGCGACGTGGATTGCAAGGCGCTGGCCCGGGATATGCTCGGCCTGCCGGCCGAACAGCACCGCGGCACATTGGCGGGAGCGCTGGAACTTGAGGGCGCCCTGGGCGCGGGTGCCGGTCAATCCGCCATGGGCCACGGCTGGATTAAAATTGACGGCAGCCGCCTTTTCCAGATTCCGCTGTTCGGGGGCTTGTCCGAATTCCTGGGGCGCATTGTGCCGGGACTTAACCTGTTCATGCGCCTGACCGACGCGCGGGCGTCCTTCGTCATTGCCGACGGCAAGCTCCGTTCGGACGATATAGTCATCGCGGGCGAGGTTATCACGCTCACGGGCAAGGGCGATTATCACTGGAACGGCGAGTTGGACTTCGCCGTGCAAGTCAAGCTGCTCAAGAAAGACAGTCTCCTGGGCGGCGTCGTGCAAACGGCCCTGGCGCCCCTCACCAAGATGCTGGAGTTCCGCCTGACCGGCACACTCGCTGATCCGCATTGGCGCCCGGCCTACTTGCCCAAGGAAATGTTCTTCATCTTTGACTGACGCTGGCCTTGCCCGCAACCCAAACAAAACAAACCTCACCACAGAGACACGGAGACAGGACTGCTCCTCTCGTGTTTTCTCCTGACCAATCGTTGCGTGCATTCCGAGGCGCGCTTGCGCGCCTGGAATGCACGCAACGCTCCTATAGGGAGAGGGAAGAGATTAAGCGGACGGTGTCAAACTCCGTGCCTCCGTGTCTCTGTGGTGAATCCCCTCATGCTTTAACAACATCTTTTTTTTATAGCGGTTCCTGACATATCAGGTAGTACTATTGCACGGTAACGTTCACTGAATCGAGCAGAATATATCCGCCCAAGTTCAGAATCCCATCCATCGGGTAATCAACCGCAAACCAGAAGGTGTATGAGCCTGGTTGCAAACCGGCTGCGCTCAACACTTCCGTGGCCGGCAAATTAAACAACCTACCCTGGTAGACCGGCTGACAATTTGAAAAGCTCCCATCAAATTGCGTCCACTGTCCGAAATTATTCAGGTAGAAATAGGACATACTGTTGTTTGCGCGAGCAATGATCCACCAGTCAACTGGAACGCCGGCACGATTACCCGCATTCATTGCCACGGTGATTTTAAGCGTATCGCCTCGGTTAAGAGACACATCTTCCCTTGTTCCGTTAGCGCCGATTTGCGGGCCGTCCCACCATTTCACGGTCGGACGCTCGCCAAAAGTCGCACCCCAGCCCGTGGTCCCCGGCAAGTAATAGACCGTCGTAATGTTATCATCCCCGAATACATCCCAACCAATACCGGGGGCATTGCCTATGAAATAGACTCCCATCAGGCTGTCGCAGGAACCGAACACATAGTCCCCGATGTGGGTGACATTATTGCCGATCATGACGCTGGTCAAGCTGTTGCAAAGACTGAACGCCCAGTTCCCGATACTGGTGACGCTGTTGGGGATCGTGATTATGGTCAGGCTGATACAATCTTCGAACGCCTGGTCCCCGATGCTGATGATACTGTTGGGAATCGCAACGCTGGTCAGTCTGGAACAACCATAGAACGTAGAGTCCCCGATGCTGGTCATGCTGTCGGGAATCGTGACGGTTGTCAGGCTGGTGCAACCATGGAACGTAGAGTTCCCGATGTTGGTCACACCGTTGGGGATCGTCACGCTGGTCAGTCTGGAACAACCATAGAACGTAGAGTCCCCGATGCTGGTCACGCTGTCGGGAATCGTGATGGTGGTCAGGCTGGGGGAAAAAGCGAACGCCCAGTCCCCGATGCTGGTCACGCTGTTGTCGAGCATCACGCTCGTTAGGTGTTTGCTCCATCCGAACGCATAGTCCCCGATGCTGGTCACACCGTCGGGAATCGTGTAGTTACTTCCGGCTTTGTTCCTCGGATACTGGATGAGCGTGGTTTGATTCTTGTTGAATAAAACTCCATCCACACTGCTATAGACTAAATTTCCCGGGTCAATCGTGATCGCGATCAGACTGTCAGCCAAGAACGCCCCATTCCCGATGCTGGTGACACTGCTGGGGATCATCACGCTCGTCAGACCGCTGCGCCAGAACACCCAGGCCCCGATGCTGACGACGCTATTGCCAATCGTGACGGTGGTCAGGCTGGTGCAGTATCCGAACGCCGTGTTCCCGATGCTGGTCACGCCATTACCGATCGTGACGGTGGTCAGGCTGGGGGAAAAAGCGAACGCCCAGTCCCCGATGCTGACGACACTGCTGGGGATCATCACGCTCGTCAGACCGCTGCCCCGGAACGCATCGGCCCCGATGCTGACGACGCTATTGCCAATCGTGATGGTAGTCAGATTGCCGCAAAAAAAGAACGCACTGTCTCCGATACTAGTCACGCTGTCGGGAATCGTGATGGTGGTCAGGCTGCTACACAGAAGGAAAGCACCTTCTCCAATACTGGTGACACCGGCGCCAAGCGTCACGTTGGCCAGGGCACCGCAATAACCGAACGCCCCATACCCAATGCTGGTCACGCCATTGCCGATTGTCACCTTCGTCAGTCGAGTGCAGAATGAAAATGCATAATCACCGATGCTGATAATGCTGTCGGGGATCGTGACACTCGTAATGTTGGTGTTGGGATTAAAATAGTCGGCACCAAACGCACGGTACCCGATGATAGTCACAGTCCTACCCTCTATGATGGATGGGATGACAACATCGCCACCAGAACCGGTGTAGCGTGTGATGGTGAGTGTATTATCGGAATTTATCGTGTAAGTGTAATCACCGGCTTGGACTGCCGCGATGGTTGCCAGCAGAAAAAGCGCGGGCAACCACCACCACCTGCCGATTTTCGTCCGCGGAAGCAGGCGCTTTAATTTGTTTTTCATTTTTTAACTAGGTCGCTGAGCTCAACATTGCCGCAACCTCGGCCAATTGCCCATACCCGTAGGAAACTAAAATTATCATAGTCAACCCTTGCTGCCTGTCAAGCCTTTCTTCCGTATTTTTGGGAACGGACAGCTTGAGAATGCCGTTGACAAAACCGCCGGCATTTTCCATGCTGAGGGCCGTTTTTTAAGGAGCACAATGATCCCGACCCTCAAAGGGAATATGTTGATTGCCCAGAGCGGTGGACCAACGGCGGTCATTAACCGCAGCCTGGTTGGCGCCATCCAGGAGGCCAAAAGGCACAAAGAAATTCAGGGCATTTATGGCGCCCGGCACGGGATCAAAGGCCTGCTCGATGAAAATATAATTGACCTGCGCCGGGAAAGCGCGGCGAACCTGGCAGCGGTCGCCGCGACGCCTTCCGCGGCGCTGGGCAGCGTGCGCAAGAAGCCTACTCAAGAGGAATGCCGCCGGATCTTCGATGTCCTGCGCAAATATAATGTCCACTATTTATTTTACATCGGCGGCAATGATTCGGCGGAAACCACGCAGATCATCGCGGACGAGGCCATCAAGCTCAACTATGAGTTCCGTTGCTTCCACATTCCCAAGACGATTGATAACGACCTGCTGGAGAATGACCATACTCCCGGTTTCGGCAGCGCCGCCAAGTTCGTCGCCTGCGCCGTCCTGGGCAGCAGCCTGGACAATTCCGCGCTGCCCGGCGTGACGATTGACGTCATCATGGGCCGGCATGCCGGCTTTCTGGCGGCGTCAGCCGCTCTGGCGCGCGTCTGCCCAGATGACGGCCCGCACTTGATTTATCTGCCGGAGCGGCCCTTCGACCTGGCGCAATACCTGAACGACGTCAAACGGGTCTATGACCGCCTGGGCCGTTGCGTGGTGGTCGTCTCCGAGGGCATTTCCGACGCAGCGGGCACGGCCATTGCCACCAAGTTCAGCAGCGAAAAGGATTCCCACGGCAACATCCAACTGAGCGGCACCGGCGCCCTGGGTGACTTGCTGGCCAATGAAATTAGAAGCAAGGCGGGCATAACCCGGGTGCGCGCCGACACCTTTGGCTACCTGCAGCGTTCGTTCCCCGGCCTCGTTTCCGAGACCGATGCCCGCGAGGCGCAGACCGTGGGTAAACTAGCGGCGCGCTGGTCAGTAGGCAAAGCCCCTTCCGGTTCCGTGGCCATCCGCCGCTCTCCCGGCAAAAAATATGCCGTCTTTTTCGAGTGTGTCCCGCTGGCCGCCGTGGCCAAAGCAACCCGCCACATGCCGGAAGAGTTCATCAACAAGGAGGGCAATGACGTGACCCAGGCTTTCCTTGACTACGCCCGCCCAATTGTCGGCCCCCTGCCAAAAGTCGCGCGGCTTAGAGGCGTGCGTGTGCCCCGCCTCGGCTGATAAGTAAGAACGAGACCATCCGCCATGCCGGCTGCACCGGAAACCGTACGGTTCATGATGGATCACATGGTGATCAAGCTGGGGAAGTACCTGCGCATCCTGGGGTATGACGCCGTCTGGGACTCTCTTCTGCGCACCCATGCGCTCATCGCGCGCGCTAACGCCGAAGGCCGCGTGTTCGTCACGCGCAACACGCATCTCAAGGAGCAATTTCCGCCGGTGGCGCGCGCCGTGCTCCTGACCGAAGCGGAGCCCGTCCTTCAACTCTCGCGCCTGATAGCCGAATTGAAGCTGGAGACTAAGACGGGGCTATTCTCCAAATGTATCCGTTGCAACATGCGCCTGGAAATAGTGGCTGATCCCGCCGCAATCCGTGACCGGGTGCATCCCAACGTTTTTGCCCGGCATAAGCGCTTTTTCACCTGCCCGGTCTGCCGGACCGTTTTCTGGCACGGCAGCCACGTCCGCAATACCTGCCAAAAATTGTTCGGGGAGGCGGCCCCGGCCGATATCATTTAATGATCAGTGGTGTGGGAGCGGGGAGCTTCCGCCTTGGCGGATCCGCTATGGTCGAAATCACTCCCCGCGACCCGATTAGCCGATCTTCACGGCTTGAATATTTTCGTCTTCAAGTCCCGGATCGGGCTGAAGTGCTTCGCGTTACCCGTGCAGAGAATTAATCCATGTTCTGTGGCCGTGGCTGCGACAATCGCGTCTCCGGCTCTCAGTCCGTGCGACAGACCATACTCCTCGATGTAGACGGCAGCTCGGTGCCCAATGTTCTCGCTCAGTGGAAGCGTGGAGAAGCCGAAGTCCCGCAGGAACGATTTCGTTTGCTCGTGTTGTTTTCGGTTCTCCGCTCCCTGAAGAAGCTCCATATACGACTGCACGGACAACAGCCGCTCGTCTTCGCCTTCAATCAACCGTGCGGCTTTGGGGTTCCCCCGTTGAATCCAAACGAAGATGTCCGTATCAAAGATCACGGTAGCGTCCCCCGCGAAGCCGCTCCATGGTCTTCTCGACTGATTCTCGCGATGCTCGAGAGTCGAAAAAAGCATGATCACGCACCCTGCGGGCGGTCGCCCCAACCGCAGGCTGAATGACGCCCTTCACCTTGCCACGGTACAGGACGCTGACGCTCTCGTTCCTTTTAAGCGCCTTCAGGACGTCGTTCATGTGATATCGCAAGTCAACAACGCTCGCTTCCATACACTTCCCTTTCTGTTTCTGTATGCTAAAACTATACATGATGGCGCTGAGCGCGTCAAGCGCCTTGTCATTGCTTCTCACGCGGTTTCCCGCATTGTTTTCCGTCATGTTAGCGTGACCATCGTTTCACGCCACGGGTGCGCAGGTTGAAACCGATGGGTCGGATCACGTTTCTTCTACTCCAGTATCAGCAATGATTCCATGGGGTCGGAAATGAACTCATAAAATATGTCAATATCCCGCGTGTGGCGACGTAAGCGGAAGTAATTGTTAGGAACCGCCGAGTTCCCACAATTTCAGCACTTCAGCAACAGCATTATGAACCATCGTTCGCGCGGCGCTTCTCTCAAACATGGTCGCAAGGAGCTCGTCGTAATTCGTTTCGGTGTGTCTGACATGGGCGGTCACGGCGAATCGAACGGCTTGTTCATCCAGTTCTTTTGCCGCGGCGCTGCGTCCGACACGGCCAGTGTACTTCCTACAGGCATGTTCGGCAATGAGCGTATCCCGTCCGCTCGGGCAGTGAGGATACACCTCGCGAATACGAGCGGCGAAACATTCGATATATTCCTCATCAAGCTCAGCGCGTCGAAGAGCAGCCTGGGCTTGTCGGATTTCCCGCTGCGGCGCGTCAGTTTTGCACTCGCGTTCAGCCCGTTGAAGCGCATCGTTCTCAACAAGAAGACCCTGCCGCTCGTACCGCTTGCGCGCACGGCTCCATTTCAACACCACGGCGGAAAGCCGCGAGTGTTTGCGCGAGCGACGGGTGAGCGACGTGTCGCCTGAGGGCAAAAAGACAAGATGGTCCAGATCCGCGCAGGTCAAACATGCTGCTCCTCTGTTTTCCCTCAGGACGATCCACGCATGACGACCAAGCTTCCCCCCACACTCATCACATTTCGACTCGCGATTGGCGATAAATACTTTGAGCTGATTGTCCGCTGAGTTCTTGTCTTTCATCGTCAAGTAGAGTCCCTAACGGAACGAATCACCGGCGCGCGGGAGCGTGTGCAGTGAATTCGCTGGTTGGTTTTTTCCTATTCTCTTCCCAATGATTGATCAATTCTTTTAAACGGCCAGTAAATACGCGTTGCTCTACCTACAATGTTTTTTCGTGGGGCTGGACCCCAGTAACGACTATCAAGACTGTTGCGCGAATTGTCTCCAAGGACAAGATATTGGTCCTTCTCTAAAATGATCGCGTCGGTTGGTTTCTTCAGTAGTCCGCCACTGGCCAGTTGAAATCCAGCAAAGGGAGTCTGTGCCGAAGCGATTCTATAAAAGATCGGCGGATTGGTTACGACCTGATCATTCACGATAAAATTGGGTGGGGCAATGCGAACTTTATCGCCAGGCACCCCGGCAATACGCTTAACAAAGTACTCGTCTTCTGGCAGTGACGCGATCCCCTTAGTTTTGAACACTACAACATCTCCGCGCTTCGGAACTCCAATCCTAAAGGTAACCTTTTCTACCAGCACATAGTCACCCGGAAGGATTGTCGGCGACATGGCGCTCGTTGGCACTCGAAACGGTTGAACAACAGTCCGAATTCCGTATGCCCATGCCCAATTTAGACAGAAGTTGATAAGGACGACAAGCACCCAGCCCAGAAAGCCAATCCTTGGAACAGGCCGGTAGGATTGCTTTAGCATAATGAACCAGAGGACGATCGCAATGAGCCAGAAGATAACACCGACGCCCAAAAACACGGTCCCAGGCATAGTGATGATCAGAATAGGGAGCAAGGAGCATGAGAGAATAGCAAAATACCATTTGAGACCTGCCGCACGAGAACCGGAAAGGAAATGCGCTGATCCGTTAATCAGAAACCCGATCAGAACACCAACCCATTTTCGGTATGGAGGTTTATCGTCCATGCTCTTGGAGCCAACCACTTATTGATTTGACTTTATTCTCCGTGATTACATGATTGAGCAGCGAAACCAAGATAGTCATCCGGCGCAAACATTACTCCCTAGCCCCAGGTTGTCCTTCCTCAAGTTCCAAACTTGATTCCCAGCCATCGAACTCTCCATTGAACTCGGATGCAAGCTTCGCGCAAAACCCGCTGATGCCGTCGAGCAGGCTTTCGTCGGGAACATGCGGGCAGTATAGCAGGCAGAGCCATTTGGAATCGGGCGAATCTTTCAGAGGTGGTGAGACTTCGGATTTGAGCCCGGCGCTTTCGGCGCGCCGAGCTGCCTGCTGGGCCAAGTCCTCTGATAGGAAGTACAGCCAGAACGAAACCACATGCTTTCGATTCAGATCTGACCCGAATCTCCGGAGTTGTTCCAGAATGAACTGCCCGGAATGGGGGTTGATCGCTTGTTTATCCTTATTCATAAAACAGGGAACTTCGGCTTTGGGTAAACCCCCGCGGGCCACCAAATAGGTTCGGCGCCGTTGTTGGCCGTCCTATGTCAGACGAGACGGGTCCAGCAGTCTTGCTCCATGATACACGGTCAAAAGCTCAACGAAGTCTTGTCTTACTCGATACGCAATTCGGTAGTTGCCGAGGATGATTTCCCGCATGGTGGGATCATTCATTTCGGGAACCATTCTGCCGGAGTGCGGGAAGGTCGCCAGTCGTTCAACAGAGGCCAGAACGTCAATAGCAAAAAGGCTGGCGTAGTGAGGCGAATCAGCTGCAATGAAGTTGGCGATCGCCTCAAGATCATCAGATGCTTGCGGCGTCCACCTTACTTCAGCCATTTAGCCATTCTTTCCTTCACTTTGGTATGAGTGATCGTTTGTCCGGCATCAGCCTGCTGAAGCCCCCTCTCGATCTTTGCCAGAAACAGCAAGCGTTCCATGGCGTCTTCGATGGTGGCATCATCGGACAGGTCTTCAACCGCATGAACCAGTTTTTCCTTAGTTGTCATGTCGTTA
>JACPGM010000104.1 GCA_016188985.1 Lentisphaerota bacterium
ATGCGGCGCGAAAATCGGAAATGCCAACAAAAAACACGGCGGCACGCCCCTGTTGCATTGGGCCGTCGGGAATGCAGAGTTCGTGCGATATTTGTTGGACCGTGGCGCGGATGCAGACGGAAAAGATTACAAAGGAATGACGCCGCTGTTCACCGCATTGTTGCGCGGTTCGCCGGAGGCCTTGGGGCTTCTGTTGGATAATGACGCGGATATTAACCAGGTGATAGTTACCGAGTCCGACACATTATGCTGGGTGGGTTGGCGGGATGAGACCAAGCATGAGTTTGTGCGCCTCCATAATGTGACGCCCCTGCTGCTGGCGGTCTGCGGTTGGCGCAAGAATATGGTGGAACTGTTGCTGGCTTATGGTGCGGACGTGAACTTGCGCACGGCTGAAGGTTACACCGCGTTGGCGGTTGCGGAGAAATTGCGCAAAAAAGATATTGCCGATTTGCTCCGTCGGAACGGCGGTGTGGAATAATAGCTCCATTAAAATACTGTATGACCCGCAATTGACCCGATTTGACCCGCAATGACCCGATTTGACCCGTATTTGACCCGTAATGACCCGTATTTGAAACGGTCTGACCCGTATTTGACCCGTTTTGACCCGATTAAATCCGCGGGAACAAGGAGACCATGGCGCCCACGGACGTGCCCGGTGCCATAGCGCCCCAGGTCTGCGGTTGGGCAAGCGAGAGTTCCTCCGCCGTCGCCAATGCTACTCTGCGAAGTAAGCCTTCGCTACGAAGCACTGGGGCTATGGCGGACAAGTCGGCGTAGCCTGGCAATCCTAGAACCTGGCGCAGCTCCTTTATCTTGGCGGGCATGATTGGCGCCAACAGGCCGCTCACAACCCGCAACGTTTCCAGCGCGTAATACAGCACGGTATTGAGCTCGCCCTGCTTCGCCTGCTTGGCCAGCGTCCAGGGCTGCCGCTTTTCCAGGTACCGGTTGGCTTCGCGGATGGCTTCGGCCACCGCCGCCAATCCCAGGTCCAGGCGCATCTGGTCAGTACATTCTCCCATGCGCGTTGCGGCGTTCATGACCGCTTGGCGCAACTGCTGTTCATCGGCGCCGGTATTCTCCGCAGCGGCGGGCGGGACCTTGCCGGCGCAATGACTGCTGACCAGCTTGATGACGCGGCTAAGCAGGTTGCCCAGGTTATTGGCCAGGTCGGCGTTGTAGCGGCGGACGAACGCTTCTTCCGAGAAATTGCAGTCCTGGCCCAGGGTCATTTCCGCCATCAGGAAATAACGGAAAGCATCCACGCCATAGCGGTCGCACAATTCCATGGGATTGACCACGTTGCCGGTGGACTTGCTCATCTTGCTATCGTCAAGGAGCCACCAGCCATGGGCAAAGATCGTTTCAGGCAGCGGCAGATTCATGGCATGAAGCATTGTCGGCCAATACACGGTGTGGGTGGTCAGGATATCCTTGCCGATCAGGTGATAGGAGGCCGGCCACCAGCGCTGGAAGCGCTGCTCATCCGCCAGGTAGCCGATGGCGCTGATGTAATTGACCAGGGCGTCAAACCAGACATAAGTCACAAAATCGCGGTCAAAAGGGAGCTCAATGCCCCAGCTTAACCGGCTCTTGGGCCGGGAAATGCACAGGTCGTTCAAGGGCTGTTGGAGGAAGCCCAGGGTTTCGTTGCGGCGGAAATCCGGCTGGATGAACCGGGGATGTTCATGAATATAAGCGATTAGCCACGCCTGGTAGGCGCTCATGCGAAAGAAATAGTTCGATTCGCGGATGGGTTCCAGGGAGCGGCCACATTCCCGGCAGACCCCCGCGGCCAGTTCCCGGCCGGTAAAGAAAAGCTCGCAGGGCACGCAGTAGCCGCCGTCATATTCCGCGCGGTAAATTTCGCCGCGGTCAAAAAGGGCCTGCAGAATCCGTTGCACCACGCGCCCATGCCGGCTTTCCGTGGTCCGGATAAAGTCGTCATTCGTGATCGCGAGTTTTTTCCACAGCTCCTGGAAACGTCCCACGGTTTGATCGGCCTGTTGCTGAGGCGTCATGCCCTGGAGCTGCGCCGCGCGCTGGACTTTCTGGCCATGCTCGTCCGTGCCGGTCAGGAAAAAAGTGGGGATTCCCTGCAAGCGATGATAGCGCGCCAGAACATCGGCCAGGATGGTGGTATAGGCGTGGCCGATATGCGGCGCGGCGTTGACGTAATAGATCGGCGTGGTAATGTAAAATTTTTTGTCGGCCATGGCTGCCTGTTTGGTGAGCGGACTATAATGCCGGCGGCTGCTGAAATCAATCTTGAGCTGCAACCAGACTTATTTTTGGGGCAGGCAGGTAAACGAGGGGTAGGCCAGGGAATAATCTCCACCCCAGTTCCGCATAGCGGCGGGAAACTTTATTTCAGACCCAGGCGTTCGAACTGTTCGGAGGGAGCGTCGTTTTTGCGCATCAGCCGAACCAGGTGTTCGATCATTCTGGCCTCCGTTCCCGGATCATTGAGCGGGTGTTCCTGCCCTGGATCTTTTTCCAGATCAAAGAGCGTGTGCCCGAATTGGCAGGAGTTCACCCAGGCGTGGCCCGCGATCCGCATGGTTCGGCATCCCTTGGTGAACGCAAACGGCTCCGCCAGCCGGATATCCGAGAGCTCTTGGGGAGAGAATGTCCGCCCCATGTGCGTGGGCATGAGGGTGTATTCATAAAGCGGCGTGTTGTCCTTTGTAACCGCCGAACGCATATACACGTAGCGCCCGTCGGTTACATTGACCTGCGCGCCGTGCAGACCGAACAGACCGGCTTCCCGGACCGGCTGATCCGCGGCGCAGGTTGACCTGAGCGGCACGCCATCCATATCGCGCGGCAGGGAGATGCCGAAAAACTCCAGCAGGGTCGCGGGGAGATCAATAGTTTGCACCAGCGCCTGGCGGCGTTCGTTTTTCCTGCCGCAGCGCGGGTCCCATATGAAAAGCGGCATGCGGGCGATCTCGTTGTAGAACGGCATCACGCACTTGCCCCACCACGCGTGCTCGCCGAGCAGGAAACCGTGATCCGTGTTCACGATGAGGAGGGTGTCTTTCCACAGGTCGTGTTGATCCATGAAATCGAGCACCTGGCCGAGGTGCTCATCGCACATGCTGACCAGCGCGGCGTTCTCATACTGCATGTGTTGAACCGCCGCGCGCGTTTCCTGAACCTGCCGGTAGGGCGGCCAGTCCCAGAGGGGCCCCTTGTATTCATGCGGATAAAGGTCCTTGTATTTCTGGTGCGTGAAATACGGCTCGTGCGGATCGAATGTTTCGATCTGCAGGAACCAGTTGTCCTCGGCGCGGTTCCGCTCCAGGAATTCGAGACCCAGCGCAAACGTCACGGCCTGCGGCTGCTCTTTAACCGTCGGCATATATGTCCGATTGACCCCGTCCTGCCGGTGCCACCAGCCCGTGTCCTGAGAGTTCAGATTTTCCGGCGCGTCAAACTTGCCGACCACCCCCTTCCAGGGATCGCCTTCCTGGCCGCGGCTGATCTCCCACGAACAATAGCGCGTGTGATAGTTAGCGCCGCCCTCTTGCCAGTAATGGTAGTGATCACTGATCAGATGACTGTAGACGCCGTTCTCTTTCAGGATCTCCGGCATAGAGTCGTCGAACGGCTCGATGGGCCCCCAACTGCGATGGAGAAAATTGTAACGGCCGGTGTGGATTTCCCGGCGCGCGGGCATGCAGGGCATGCTCCCGACGTAGGCGTTGTCAAACGTCAGCGTTTTTTCAGCCAGTCGCCTGAAATTGGGCGTGCGCACCCAGGCGCATCCGTAAGACGCCAACCGGTGGCGGTTCAACGAATCAAACATCACCATGATGGCTTTCATCCGTTCCACTCCCGGCTTCTTTGGCAAAATATGCGCAGGGTTCTTGCCGCGCGCGAAGCGCCCAGTCCGCATTGCCGAACTAAGGTTTGCCTGGGCAAATCGTCAGGCAAATAACTTAGCGGAATTATCCGGTCGTTGCAAAAACTAAAATATTGGTATGGCCTTAATCTCGCGGGGAGAAATGGCGCGACGCAAGGTCGCGCCCTACGTAGGGCCTCAGCTCGCTGAGGCCATTGGAATCGTCTTACGCCTTCCGTCATTGACACTCGCGCAGAAAATGGCATGGTTCACCGTTGCAGTGTGGTTAACCCGGGTTAAAGAATAGGCGGCGCGAGGCAAAACCAGGAGGAAGGGTATGCTGACCAAGCAACAATTCAAGGGGCCGTGGGCAGGTTTGCCCGTGGCGTGGAAGGACGACGGGACATTCGACGAGGCAACATACAGCGGAGACGTGGCGCGCTGCTGCGCGGCGAAAGTCCCGGGCGTCTATACCGGCGGGACGACCGGAGAATTTTACGCGCAGGAGTTCGAGGAATTCACGGCCATCACCGACGCGACCATCCGGGAATGCCGCAACGGCATGACGCCGGTGATGATCGGCTGCACGTCCACGCACACGCGCGGCGCGATGCGCAAGGCGCGCTACGCACTGGACAAAGGCGCGGACGCGATCCAGGTGGCGCTGCCGTTCTGGATGGAAGTGCCCGACAATTCCGTGGTGCGTTTTTTCAAGGAAGTGTCCGATGCCGCGCCGGGCATGCCGATCACGATCTACGAGACGCTCCGCGCAAAGAAAGCGATCTCGCTGGAATTGCACGCGCGCATCCATGCGGCGGTTCCCACGATTATCGGCGTGAAGAGCAACGCCGACACGCTCGGCGATAACCCGGAAGGATGCAAGGCGTTGAGCGCTTACCACCAGGTGTTCGTGGGGGAAAACCGGTGGCACGCGCTGGGCCCCTACGGCGCGATCGGTGCGTGCAGTTCGTTCATCTATCAGAATCCCCGCCTCCTGCTCCGGACGTTCGAGCTCCGGCTCAAGGAGCGCTGGGATGAGCTGAAGACTTGGATGGAGACCTACGACCACATCATCCACGAGGGATTGAAGCATATGTTCGCGGCGGGGTGCGTGGACAGCGCCATTGACCGCGTGCTGGGCTTGAGCGCGGGGTTTCTGAAGACGAGCCTGCGGTGCCGCGGGCCTTACCCCTCGTGCACGGAAAAGCATCTGGCCGATTTCCGCGCGTGGCTGAAAAAAAATCATCCTGAGTTTCTAGAGCTGTAAATGAACAGGTTCAATAAGTTTATAATTGCCGGCGAAGGAGTCATTTACCGCAAGAAGGCGGGATTGCAGGGCTATTATGCACGGGTGGTGAGGTTAAGCGCAAAGGAATTCGTGAGTTCGTTCGTGGCCAGCACGCTCCAGGAAGGTCCGGATTGCCATCCCGTTATCACGCGATCTCTCGACGCCGGGAAAACCTGGGCCGTGGAAGGGCCGGTTGACCGCCAACGTCCGGCGCGGTTTCCGCCGACGGAAACAGGATTCATCAGCAAGGACAGCGACGGAAGTTTGATGTGTCTGGGCGCGCGCTGGAAGGTGAATCCGGCGAGCCCCGACGATAGTTTGATCAATCCGACAACAGTGGGAATGAAAGAGAACGCCGTGGTGTCGAGGCGCTCGCGCGACGGGGGACGCACATGGACGGAAGGGCGGACGATTCCCAAACAGCTTGACTGCCCGTTTGAAGTGCCGACGGGTATGGTGGCGCTGGACGACGGGACGAACATGATGTCGTTTGGAACGTGGAAGAAATGGGACGGGTCTTTGCCGCACGGCCATAGCGTGCGGATGGTAAAATCTAAAGACCATTGCAGGACATTTTGGAAACTCATAACCATATTTCACGATACCACTGACAACTTGGGTTTCTGGGAGGGCCGCGTGGTTCAAGCAGGAGGTAACCGCCTCCTTGCGACCTGCTGGGCCCATGACTGGAAAACGGATGAAGATCTGCTGAACCATTATGCAGTCAGTTACGACCGAGGGGAAACGTGGACGGAACCGAAAGAAAGTATGGCCGAAGGACAGACCGGCTGGCCATTGTGGCTCGGCAACGATACCTTCCTTTTTGTGTACAACCACCGCCGCCCGCCCGTGGGCGTGAAAGCGCAGATCGTGAAACTTGACGGCGAAAAATGGGTGACGTTGTTTGACGATATGGTGTGGTCACCGCAGAGCAAGGCCGTCGGCACGATTTCAAAGGGCAATTATCCGGTGACCAGTTTCCAGTTCGGCCAGCCGTCCGCCATGTCACTGGACGGCAACAGAATCATGGTCGTGTATTGGTGCGTGGTGGACAAGCGCGCAGGGATAAATTATACAATCATAGCGATATGATCGGCGATCACAAACGATTTAGCTTCACGGGAGTTACGCGTTTGTTCCGCGCCCACAAAGGGCTGCGCTTTCCGATGGCACACGTATTGTGCGGCGTAAGCATGGAGTGATTTAGGATGCCGGCTGAAGACCTAGCGGCTATTGATATCCACGGCCACCTCGGCCCCTATCGTGGTTCGGGGCACGATCTGACCGATGCGTTTTATTCGGGCGATGCGCGCGTGGTCGTCGAACGCGCGCGGAAGGCGCGGACCGCGCTGACCGTTGTGTCTTCGCTGAAAGCATTGCTCCCCCGCCAGGGCGCCGACCCGCTAACCGGCAACGCGGAAACAGCCGACGCTATCGCAGCTTGGGACGAGCTGTGCCAGTGGGCGGTGGTGGACCCGCTCAAACCGGAGACCTATTCGCAGGCGCTGGATATGCTGGTGTCGCCCAAGTGCGTCGGCGTCAAGATTCATCCCGAAGAACATGGATATCCCATCCGCGAACACGGCAGAAAAATATTCGAGTTTGCGGAAACGCATGACATTGTTCTCCAGTCGCATAGCGGGGATAAGAACAGCATGCCGGCTGATTTTCTGACCCTGGTCAACGATTTTCCGGGCGTCCGCATCATTATCGCTCACCTCGGGTACGCGTGGGATGGCGACATGACGCACCAGGTCAGGGCGCTGGCCGCAAGCAAGCACGGCAACCTGTTTTCCGACACATCCAGCGCGAAACAAATTACGTCCGGCTTCCTGGAATGGGCGGTGCGCGAGCTCGGCGCGGACCGCATTCTCTACGGCACGGATACGCCGTTGTATTTCGCGCCCATGCAACGAAGCCGGATTGACCAGGCCGACCTCCGCGCCGGCGAGAAGCAAGCGATTTTGCGGGATAACGCGAGGCGATTGTTGAGGTTGCCGTAATGAGCCTGCAAAATCTGGCGTTCACGATCGCTGAATACACGGCGCGCGTCGCGCGCGCGCAGGCCGCGATGGAAACGGCCGGACTGGATGCGTTTCTGGTCAATCATCGCGCCGACGTGTGTTACCTGACGGGCATCGAGACCGGCTACATGGTCGCCTACCACGCGGCCATCGTCCCGGCCGCCGGACGGCCCATCATCGTGGCCTCGGACTTTGAGATGCTCAACGCGCGGGTGGGCGCATGGACCCCGGAACGGGAGAGCTTTCCCGTAGCCAATGCGGACCCGATCGCGGAGACGTGCCGGATCCTGGCGGCGCGGGGGTTCGGCCACAAGCGCATCGGGGTGCAGCGTTCAACGCTTACGGCGACCCGGTTCGATGCCCTCCGGCAACACCTGCCCGGCGCCGAATTCCTCGATGCCAGCCACCTGATGGATTCCCTCAAGGTTAAGAAAAGCCCGGCGGAAATCGCCTATCTGCGCCAGGCGGCGTCACTGACCGCGCAAGCCATGGACGCCGCCTTGCGCGCCTGCGCGGCGGACGCGACCGACAATGACATTGCCGCCGTCGCGTTTGACGCGGCCGTGCGCGGGGGAAGCGAGTTCATGTGCATAGACCCTATCGTGACCGTGGGCGCGCGTTCGGGCATTCCGCATTCCACGTTCCGGCGCACGGCGATCAAGCCGGGCGACGCCATCTTTATTGAAATCGGCGCGTGTATCTGCCGCTACTCAACGCCGCAGATGAGAACGGCGGCCATTGCGCCGGTCCCGGACGCCATCCGCCGCTCCGCGAACGCGTGCCGGGACAGTCTGAACGTGTTGATCGAAGAGATGAAACCGGGCGCGGTTGGTCGCGAGATCGCGCAAAAAGCGCGCCAGGCGTGGCGCGCCATATCCGAAGAACTGATCTGGCACGGCTACTACGCCTATTCGGTCGGCATCGGCTTCCCGCCCGATTGGAACGATACACCGGCGGCCATCACCGTGGATTCGGATCTCGTCCTCGAGCCGGGCATGTGTTTCCATGCGACCACGAGTCTGCGCCAGGCGGGCGAGTACGGAACGGCGATGAGCGAAACCGTGCTGATCACGGAGACGGGCCGCGAAGTGCTGACGCTCACGCCAAGGGAATTGGTCGTAAAAGGCGGTTCTTGAGATCAAATGAGACCCACACGCCCCCATGTCTTGTTCGTCTGCACCGGCAACGCGGGGCGCCAAATTGTATGCGTTCCAGTTCGGAAAGACATCTGAGTGACGAAATGAATATCGGTGCGTTTCACATATCCACGACAAGTGGCGTCAGCCCCATTGAGGCAGGCTATGGGCTGCTTCACGCGGATACGCTGGTGGCGACAACCGGGGACACGCTCGTCGTGTCGCCGGCCAATGCTAGGATCGAACTGAGTGTTGAGGGCAAGACAACCTCCGGTTCCATAGCGGCGCTGGCACTGGGTCCTGGAACGTTCGATGGCGCGTTGCGGGTGGTGGACGCTCAGGGCGCGGCCATGGAAAAGCCCGTCAAGCTGCTCCTGGTCGAGCCGGGCCGTGTGTGCCGGCGGTTTGGCGCGCGCTACGGCGCCCTGGAATACGATCTGCCGGTGATCGCCGGTCCGGGACAAACCGCGTCATGGGCAAGTCTGTGGAAGACCGGCGCGGTCGCCGATATTGTCGTTGACTTCGCGGCGCCTTGGAAGTTCGTGCTCTGGCGCGGCATGTCCTATGCGCCTTCCTGGGCGTTGGCCAACTCGTTGACCAGCAACTTTTTCGTGGAAACGCTGGAACCCGGCCGCTATCGCGACTGCTGCGAGATCATGAGCGACCGCGAATGCCGCTACAGCCACGCGCGGATCGTGCACACCTCCGATGCGCGCGTGGTGCTGCACTGGCGCTACGCCTTGTGCGATTCCGACTATGACATTTGCCGGAATTACTGGGTGGATGAGTTGTATTACGTCTATCCCGACGGCGTCGCGGCGCGTCAGGCGACGCTCTATCTCGATCCGCACGATCCGGCGGTGTGGCAGGACGCGCCCGATGGCAGGCGCATCCCCTATGCGATGATGTCAATGCCGAAGGGAACACGATCGTTCAACGACATGGAGTTCATCAGCGTCAACCCGGCGGGCGCCGCCGCCGAGGACGTGACGCCGCCGGAAGCATTGACGATCCTGGATGACGCGGATTTCTCCCGCACTTTCCGCTGGCCATTGGATGCGGTGATCGAAGGCGAACCGACGCCGGCGTTGGGCGCCTACATCTTTCGCATGAATTATCGGAACCGTCCGGCGGTCTTTACGGCCGCGCCCGGCGCCGGCATGCAGGTGCGCGTGCAATCCGCCGATAAGGCGTTTCGCTATGTCGCCGGCGAGAGCGTGGAGGACGATCGGTGGGAACCGGTGGCCGGCGTCCCCACCGACTTCTATGTGGGCGTGCATTGGCCGGTCACGCGCGGCTGGGGCACGACGCCGCTGACCGATCGTGCGCAGTTTCGGGATCGGCCCACGCACACGTTTCTTGGATTTGCCAACGCGCCGCCCGCCGCAACGTGTCCGGACGGCGCGGTCACCTGGATCTGGTTGAGCGGGGTGGCACCGGCCGAAGACGGCGCGTTGCGGGATATCGCGCGCGCCTGGTTGCGCCCGCCGCCGATAGCCAACACCCGTTATTGCCCGGGGGAACGCGCGTATGTGGTCGAGGGTCAGGCGGAGAGCGAGCGAACCGTGGGCGGTGCTACTCTGCGAAGTGGTGAAGCCCCTTCGCTACGAAGCACGAGCGATCGGCTCCTGATCAATCCCGTTTTCGTTCTACCCGGCGTGGCGTGGGGTGGGGTGACGGTGTGGGTTAACGATCGGCCCCTGGACTCGCCCTGTGCGCGCGTCGGCGTTGAACACACGCTGGACGGCGAGCGCACGGTGATCGCCTGCCAGGGCGCGTTCCCAGCGGGCAGTTGCATCCGCTTTACCGACAGCACCTCTCCGCGCCACGCCGTTTGTTGATTATTGCCTGACCCAGTTCTGGACTATTTATATTGTTCCGTCAAAACATGACATACTTTTGCATAGATCTTTTTGGACACCTCCATTTCAGTTAATAATGACCGGCATTATATCAGCATTTTAACAAAAGACTTTGGTTACGGCGGAGACGGGCTTTAGGCTTACTCCGCACAACCGCCGCGGTTGGGCGGCATGGGTGCAGGGCGAATTTCGCTTCCCGACTTGTCGGGATTTGAAAAAGCAAGGCAAGTCTGGCTCAGATGTGCCGGCGGCGCGTGAAACGCTATACTCGTGTATGCGTGAACGCGACAACGGCACAGATGAGCCAGAATCACCGCCGCATTTTTCAAACGAAATTCGCTCTGCTATGGACAACGAAAAGCGATAAAAGAATTTGGTTGCGGCCAAAGGCCGCCTTGGGAGAAGAAGAACGCGATGCGACTGATTCCGATGAGCAGTAGCGAGCTGGCCTGGGACCTGTTTTATGAAGCGGAAGCGCTCCGCCACTATCGGCAGTGGCTGGTGTCCAGCATGGGCGCGCAGGTGAAACAGAACTGGTGCCGCGTGGAGGTGAACTGGGAAAGGGGCAAGGCCGCTTGCCCCGTGGCGCGGCTGAGGCGTGTGTTGCCGCGCGCGGGAGTGGGCATGCCGGACCGCCGGCACCTGCGCTTTTGCGGGGGGATCGGCGCTGGCGCCGTGGTCAGGCTGATCGTCAACGGCAGGGTCCACGAACTCCATGGCCGTGACAAAACGAAGCATTATACGGTTCCGATTCCGGGCGGCCGGATCCGCTCGCTCGAGTTTGAAGTCGTGGCGCAGCGGGAAGGCGCTGGCGCCGTGACGCTGGTATGGACCGCCCTCGTTGATCTGCGCCGAGAGAAGGAGCGGCTGGCGCCGCAGGGATACTATGATGAGAACTGGGAGGGGCTACTCTTGCCCCCGGGCAAGACCATTGAGCCGCGGGTCGGGATGGGGCTGCTTTTCGACCAGCGCGATTTGCCGGGCCTCAGACGGAAAATCAAAACGGAACTCTATGCGCATTGGATGAAGTTGTTGCGCGCCCATGCGCGCAAGCTGATGGGCGTCAAACCCGAATCGCTCATCGGCCGTTTCGCCTGTCAGGCGCTGCACTACACCCGGCCGCTGGAACGGGACAGCCTGGTGGGCATTGGCGGCTATCCGTCGCCCTGGGATCCGTTCTCC
>JACPGM010000100.1 GCA_016188985.1 Lentisphaerota bacterium
GGCGACCACCTCGGGTTTGAGTCTTTCGATGAGCGGGAACACGTGTTCCCGAACCCCGCGGAGATTGTTGTCGGCGATGTCGCGGACCAGTTCGGGATCGTCGTAGAAAGCCAGGCTGGCGCCCTCCGGCCCCATTAATCCCCGCAAGGCGCCGTATGTGCTGCCGGCGCCGATGACAAGGGGTTTGGTGCGGTTGTCGAATTTCTTCGCCCGCTCGTGCATTTCATTTCGTGTCATGAACGCCCTTGGCGTCGTGCGCTCCTTGTAGAATTCCCAGGAGGCGCGGTCCCGCACCGGGTAGCGGACAAACTCGGGCATGCTGTAAGTGTTGGCGTTGTCAATTACCTGCCGGGTAATCTCGCCGCTTTCCGACTCGATGACTTCGAATTCACCCTCCCGGCGAGTAGTGGTACGGAAGCCTTCGGCCCCCCAAGCCAGCGAAAAACCGGGGCCGATCGGGCTGGTCGTTCCCCAGTAGCGGCGCCAGCCCTCCACATCGTGCCACACCCAGTTATCCACGCAGCCGCCGACATGCCGCGGCATGCCGGTGGCAATTAAATGGTCGTGGGTGTTCTTCATGCATCCCAACGACATACCGGGGGCGCCCCAGAATCCAAAGATGGGCACATAGTCGGGCTTTTCAAAATGCGCAATCGCCAGGAATCGTTCAATATCGTTCACGGAAAATTTACTTTCAGCGGGTGTATCTATTCATTCAGCTTTGGCAATACCCGCTTCACGCCAACACCATCGTGTCCCAGCCCATAAGCTCGCCGAAGCCGATAATCTGCGGCGCCGCTGAACCATAAACCAGGGCGGCATGATGCGTGCCCCCAGCGCGGCTGTAAGCCGCCAGGAAATCGGCCACCGGCAGGAGTGATCGGAACCAGCCATGAATCATAGCTTTCATATTATCCCGGCCGCGCACGGTCTGCATGGTAACCGGCGCAACAATCAACCGGAACTTCCTTGCCGCCAAGGGCGCCAGGTTGACCAATACGGCCGCTCCGCCCCGCAAGCAGCCGACCGCCATAACCGGATCTTCGGCCTCCCATAATTTATACCCGGCCTTTTGCAGCCTTGGCCGGCCCGCCAACAGATTGAGATTAACCTCGCCCATGTGGCTGAGAAAAATTCTATTGCCTTTCCAATCCGGGCAAAACATTTCGGTAAAAGTCGTAGCCGGATAAGCGCTCATCAGTGCGCCGGTCAGGGCGGCGGTCAGCACGTCGCCCTCGCCGGCATAACCGAGGCCGCGAGCCATGGCCTTGCTGGCTTCCAGAAACGGCACGGTGGCAAACCCGCTATGGCGGTTTATGGCCAGGAAATTGAACGTAAAGGCGCCAAGATGTTCGTTCCTTATCCACCGGCGGATTGCCAGACCCACTAACACGGAACGCCGATGCGCGGCGGCGCTCAGGCCGGCCGTTGAAAATTTTTGGCGATCGGCGGAGAGTTCCGCTTCGATTTCAGCGGGGCGGATGGCGGCCACCAAGCGTTTGATGGTCGGACCATGGGATGGGATGGTAGTTACGCCCAGAGCTTTAAGCACCCGCTCAGGCACGGTAAAATCGCCCATGCCCTTGAACGGTTCCCCAATTCGCCCGACCCGGGCGGCGCGCAGGCTCAAGGCCATACGGGCGGAAGCAAGTTGTTGCGCTACGCGCTTCAGTACGTCGGATTTTTGCCAATGGCCGGCCAGGATGATAAAGGGCTTGCCATTACGCCGCAGCAGATTGCACATATCCTGAACACCGTGGATCCCGTGATTATACATGAGCTTATCCGGCAATTGCCGGGGGCCAAAGTCAAAATCCGGAGTTGTATCAAGCACAATGAGCGGCAGGCGGGTGGCCGCCAGCTCCGCGGCCGATTCCAGCGAAGGGGAATAAGCCAGGTGCAGGGTTACCAGGGCATCCACGCGGGCTTTTTCAAATGAGGCTATTGTCCTTTTGAATTCGGCGGCCAGGCGGCATACCGGCGCGGTTACCACTTCAAGTCCCTGGCGGCGCAAGCCCTGGGCCACATCCTGATAAAACGCTTCCGCACACGGGCGGAAGGCGGTAAAGGAACGGTCGTACAACTCCAGGTAGAGCGGTAACAAACCAATGCTATACGGTTTCATCGTAATGTTCCTGGGATGACTTATAAAGGCATAGTTCACAGTTCACGGTTCACAGTTAATAACACTAAATACGTTTCATCCGTAGTTGCGGCAGCGGCGGCTTAGAGCGGGCTGCTGCCAGCAGCTCCGCCGCATTATTATAAAATACATCCTCCAGGTCGTGCCGCGACAGGCCGGTTTTCTCGGCGGCCTGGCGGAAGGCATCCAATTCTTCATACATGAAGAAGGTCAGGCGCTCGGCGGCGGCGCCGCGCACGGCGCGCATGTGCGCATCGCCGGAAATATCGCCATAAAGTCCGGCCGGCACGATGTTCACGTAATTGCCGCGTTCGCATATCCGGGCCATGCGCATGCGGGTAATGGGCAGATCGCTGCCGAAGAGGATCCGCTTGGGCCCAACGGCCTCTATTAATTGTCGGAATACTGTGCGATTGGTATTAGCCGAAATGTCAAAGCGCATTTTCTTTGTTTTGGCCAGGACCTTGAAGGCATTGCCCACATCGCCCGGACAATAAGCGCGGCCCACGTGGGCCACAATAACCTTGATCTTCGGGTAACGCTGCTCGAGCTCGATCATCTGGGCAAGATTAACCTCATCGCGTAGGCGGCCGGGGCGCGGGATGTGCAGCATCAGGATCCAGCCGTGCCGGTTGATCACCTCCAGGTGGTGATGGGGGAAGAAGTCAAAAATGCGGATTTCATTTTCCGGCAGGTATGGTTCGGCCAGCGAGAGATAACTCTTGGCTCCCAGGAACCCGCCGGCAACAATTTTTTGCTCGAGCTGCTCGGCGCTCCATTTGGGCATTGAAAAGATGAGCGCCGGAAAGTTATGCCGCCGTGCCACGCGCTCCACATAAGCATTGGCTTCTTCAAAATTGTTGCCCACCAGGGTGGTGAACATGAGCGGTGTCACCGACTTCCCCGGAAACATGAGGGCATAGGTCTCGACAAGCTGCTCCACGGTACATTCCGCCGCCACGCGGTCCGGCCAGGACACCCGGCGGAGCGGCTTCCTGGCGGCCGCGCTGATAAACTGTTTGCGCCAGACGTGGGTGTGCACGTCAATCATGTGCTCCGGCAAAAAATCGCGCAGGCGCTTTTCATAGAAGGCGCGGTCCACGGATTTGATTTCAAACAGCGGCATAGCAGTGCTTTCCTTGCAACTAGTCAGCTAAGACATATTTACCACGGATGCCACTGATTACACTGATACTGACAGTCGGCGAGTGACAGGCAACGGTCTCACTGTATCCGTGTGATCCGTGTCTGTAATCCGTGGTGAGCAATTACCTTTCCTTAAGGCCCTTTATACCCGATTTCCCGCCAGACGGCGCGGGAGAGGCGAAATTGCCTACGGGTCGGTTTGATGAAGCCCAGAATACTGGAGGGCGGCTGGCCGGGGCCGGCATCTTCCGGGAAAGGCGACCAATGATCGTTTTCATATTTCCTGCGGACGGATTCCCGGCGGAAATCAGGGATTTCCATCGGCGCGCCCTTCGCCAGGCAACTACGCCAGCCCTGGATGCCGGCCAGGGTCATATCCAGGGCGCGATAGACGTTCAAAAACGGCTGGCGGCCCGACCGGATGGCCTCGGCAAAGAAATAGTTGGTGAAAAAGTCGCCGCCACCGTGGCCGGCCTGACGGGCCCGATCGGCATGCGCGGGAAAATCGGGCGTGTAAATCTTTTCGGCCACGTCCCCCGGCCGCTGGTCCCAGTGCTCGTGCACGAGACGCAATTTGCCCTGGCAACCCTGCGTGCGCAGATTTTCCATCAAGCCCCGCGTGCCGTGCAGGCGATACCAGTTGCCGTGTCCGCGGTAGCAGATGCCGTTGACGATGGTTACGGCGCCGTTATTCATGTGGCACAATATATGGAAGCCGATATCGGTCCGCTTGGTCCAATGGCGCTCGGTATCCACCGGCGAATAGGGCACGCTCTGGGCATTGACGTATTCAGGCCGGGTTTCAGTGATATACATGATGGGGGCCAGGGCATGGGTGCAATAATAGATGGGCGGAATAAAATTGCGCCAGTGGTTGCCGCCCGGCGAGATGGCTGCCACGTCGCGCGCGAGCATCGGATGCATGTATTCGCACTCGCCCATCTGGAACTCGCCGATTTCACCGGAGCGGTAAAGCCGCCGCATTTCCTGGTTGTAGGCAAAATAACAGTAGTTTTCCGCCAGCAGGTAAATCTTCTTCGAGCGCTCCACGGCGCGCGCCAGCTCCACGCCCTCGGCCATGGTCTTGCAAGCCGAGGTTTCGCTCATGACGTGCAAGCCGCGCTTCAGCGCCTTAACGGCAAAGGGCGCATGCTCATGAAAATAATTGGCCAGGATTACGGCGTCCAGGTCATGTTCCAGGAACTTATCGTAATCCGTATAAAGCGCCACGCGCGGAAATTGTTTGCCGGTCTGGCGCAGTTTTGCCTTCCACTGATCGCAGAGCGCCACCAACTCCAGGCCTACGTACTTGGCGCTGCTGGCAAATGATCTGCCCCGGCTCAACCCGATTACCCCAACACGAATGGGCTTTTGGCTGCGTTTTATTGTTTTCATGTTTACTCCGTGTAGCGCGGGACTCTCCCCTACCCCCGTCCGTGTTCGCGGTAATAGTTCAGGCCTTCCACAAAGGCCTGCATATTTTCCAAGGACACTCCCGGCGCAATGGAACTGCTGCCACCCAGAAACATTCCCGTGCGCGGCCCATGCGCCACCAGCCACTTCATTTCGGCGCGCACATCCTCCGGCGTGCCCTGCGGCAAGGTGCGGGTGACCGAAACGCCGGCAATGATTAAAAGCTCATCGCCGGTTCTGGTTTTCATCCGGCAGATTTTTTCATAATCCATGCCATCTTCATACTGAAAGCCCTGAAACCCCGCCAGGCCCACTTCCAGCAGACGCGGCACCATCGCCGCAAGATTGCCATCACAATGCCAGATCATTTTTATATCGGTCTTCAAGATGGGCGCAAGAGAGCGCGCAAAATGCGGGAACCATAGAGTGTCCAGCGACCGGATATCCACCAGCGTGCCGCGCGAGTCGGCCATATCATGGTCCAGGCGGATAAAGGGTGGCAGGCGGCCTTCAGCATAGGCGCGCGCCACGGCCCGGTTACGCGGTACGGCGCAGTCGGCCTGTAGAGCAAAATCTTTTTCGATGACTTCCGGATAAAGCGCGTAAGCCATGAAGTAATTGGCATAACCATATTGGCCATAGTGAAAACCGGGGAAAGCGATCAGGCCGTACGGGGCTTTAAGTATTGTCGGCCCAAACTTGGTCTGCACTTCGCGCTCGCGCTCCAGAATGGCGCGGACGGTCGCTTCCTCATCAAATTCCGCAGCTTGCTTTCGCAGAGCCGGAAACACGATTTTCTCCAGATGCACGACTACGGCCTCGGGCGAGTCAATCGCGATCCCGTCGAGAATGAGCTCTTCCGCTCCGGTCGTGGCCCCCTTTTTGGAATCACCCGCATAGCCCCGCGCGCCGATGGACAATGGATTTGTGGGAATAAATTGATCAATCATGCACACGCCAATCCGGTGTTGCATTTTCAGATAGACGGTTTCCGGGTCCCGGACATACGAGCCCTCCGGCACATCAGCCAGGCGGTCAATGATGGCGTGTTCCATGGGATGAATCACCCAGGAAGGGATGCCCCGGGTCGGCTTGCGCCCAATCGTGTCCAAGGCCAGCAGCGCGTTATCGGCAAGTTGCATGATTTACTCTCTCAGGCTAAGCGTTTCTTGTCCATCTCGTTAAGTCCAGCGATCTCAGGTTGGCACAACATCGGCAGGAGGAACGTCTCTGTTATGAAGGCTGTTGTCATTCCCGATTTGATCGGGAATCCAGAAAAAACTCCGCCAGTGATGGACTGGATTCCCGCTTGCGCGGGAATGACAGCCCGACCTTTGGCTGGGCAGGCATTGATGTTCATAACATACGCGAATGGTTAGATATTACTCACCGGATCTTATTTATAGTGTTCGCGAAGTTCGGCATGATAGGGCAGAGCAAAAATAGCGTCAATCAAATCATCGGCGTGTTGGAGGTCTCGAGTCCATTTATCCATCAGGATAAGTTGCCGCAGCAAGGCGCGGCGGCCTTGCTCGTAGGCGGAGAGTTCCATCTCCACGGGCGCTACGCGATCTCTGAGGATGTGGGCGAGCATTGGCCGCGGCAAGGGCGTGGTCTTAAGGCCCTGAATGCCGCGCCGGCTGACCATGGCGGGAATCTCAACTTCAAAGTCCCGCGGAATACCCTCAACGTATTCTTCGCGGTTAAGCATATTAACGATGATTACCCGTGAGCGGTCCTGCGTGATGGCCTCCATGATGGGAATCATGGGTTCGCCCGAGGGGTTGCTCCCAAGTTTGAACTCGTCGGCAATTTTACGGGATTTATCCGCGACCATTTCCTGATAACGCCGCGGCGTGTTCTTAATATATTTGACATACTCGAACCAGGGCGCTTCCGATTCCGTTTGCCAGAACTTCTCAACCTCCGGGTCGCTATGATACCACCACGGCCACGAGGCGCCGGTCCAGTTGGCCGTGTCGCCGATGGGGATGACGCCCAACTGGCGGAATAAATCCATGGCTTTGGGGCAAAGCGGATCGCTGCACGAATACCAGGCGCGCGGTTCTTTGCGATCCCAGTAGGCCCGGGCCTCGCGCGTCAGCCATTGCTGCAGCAACGGGAAAATATCGCGGCCTTCGTGAGTGGCGCGCGTCAGCCACACGAAATGATTCACGCCGGCTATTTCAAAATCAAACTTTCCCTCGGGCAGTCCCAAGCCTTTGGGAATGGCATACGCCGCGGCAAAACCATGACACAGCCCTACCATCCGGCACCGCGGATACTTGCGCTGCAGCCAGGTGGTGGCCGCCAGCACCGGATTGGACACCAGCAGATGCCAGGCCTGGGGACACAGCTCCAGCATGTCCCGGGTAATATCCTCGAAGAGCCGCAACTGGTAGAAGTTGAGCCAGAAGGGTTCGTCATAGAGAATATGATAACTTCCGGGCCACTTATAGCCGAGTTCCCGCGCTATCCGCCAGCCTTCCGATAGCCGGCGCGGTCCATCAACAAGCGCAATCGTTACGACAAAGTCGGCACCGGCCAATGCCGCGCGCCGATCGAGCGTCTTCTCAATCTTCAAATTTACTCCGAACTCGGCGCAATAGCGCTTGCAGAGTTCATAAGAATTATCAAGCCGTTCCGGATTAATGTCCATAAAGCTGATAGTGCTCTGGTGCAGGCTCGGCGTAACACAGATGTCATGAATCAACCCGACCACAAAACAGCCGCCCGCGCCGATAACCGCAATTTTAATATTGGCCATAGGTCAATCCTCCATTTGTTTCAACTGATGTATCTGCTTCGGTGGCGTGCCGCCTGTATATTACGGCACCGCGCCTGTGTCATTCCGAGCGGAGTAAAGCGGAGTCGAGGAATCTCAACGTTTATTGATAACTATGAGATCCCTCGACAAGCTCGGGATGACAGAAAGCCGTGCCAACTCTCCGAGAGGTCGGGATTGCGGCGATGCCGGTCAAGGAGACACCCCATTTAGTTCAATACTTGCCATAGTCCCACACGGTTTCATACATGGCCAACACGTTTGCGGCCGGCATGCTGTTATCAACCTCGCCTGAGGCCGAAGCCACCAGCAAATTGCCGGCGCCGCGGAAGCGGTCAATCAGGGCCCTGGTTTTTTCAGTGACAACTTTCGGCGTGCCGCGCGCCAGCACGTCCACGGCGTCAATACCGCCCGCCAGCGCTACGCGCGTTCCGCAGATCTCCTGGAAGGTTTCAAGCGTCATCCCGGCCGAGAGTTCCAGCGGATTGAAAGCGTCAATGCCGCAGTCCACCAGGCGTTGCAGCGCTTCGGTTACGTCGCCATCAGAGTGGAACAACACCTTCAAACCACGCCCATGCAGCAACTCAACCAAAGCCCGCAAATGCGGGTAAAAGAGTTCTTCCAGGATATAGGGCGGATAGAGCAATTTCCCCTTGAAGGCAATGTCATTCCAGCAAATGGCCACGGGGCCTAAATCCACTGGCGGCATGGTTTCGTTTTCCCGCAACAGTTTCTGAAACATGGCCTGATTCCAGCGCCGCGTCAGTTCGGGCTGGTCCATGTAAGCATAAACCCCCTGCTCGATATCGAAGGGCAGGATGGGGAAATAGGCGCCGACATGGATGTAGACCATGTCGCCGGCTGCGCGGTTGGTAGCCTCAACCTTCCGGCAAAAATCGCGTTGCGCCGCCGCCGATGGAGCCCAGGCCTCGGCAGCCTCAATCTCAGCATGCAATTGCTTGATCATGGCGGCTTCGCCGCGCAAGGGCTCAGGCGCCTTCCAGGTAGTCCAGCGTTCGATGACCTGCTGAACGCCGCCGGAGTGTTCAATCACGCGCGGCTCCTGTGGCGTAGCCGCCGGATGGCACAGGTCCAGGCAACGGCTGCAGGCGCGCACCACCGCCGCAAAATCGCCGGTGGCAATTCTGCCGGCGCCAAAGCGCTCCAGAATGCCATCATGAATCAGATGCTCGAAAATCGGCGCCCGGTCCGGCTTTTCGCCGCTCAGCACGGCCAATACTCTGTCGCGCTTGCTCCACATGGTGTCACCCGATACCCTTGATTATTTTGAACTCGTCCAGCGCCTCGGCCCAGCTCCCGGGCACTACCGCGACGTGCTGCGCCAGCGCGCCGCGCATAAATTCGGCGACGCTCAGGCCATCCGGTTTGAACAGGACCGAAGGATGTTGCCCCTCGCCCAGGCAGTCCTCGCACCAGGTCGGCGGATCGGCCGCCACACCTTCCGCGCAAGCCAGGCGATAGAGGCCATCGGCAGCCCCCGCGCTCCCGCGCGGCGCGGGACAAGTATGCGAGGCAAGCTTGCCCAGGCGCACAACCGTATAGGGACCGTTCTTAATCCGGCTGCAGCAGGCCAGCCCGGTCATAAATCCTTCAAACACCCGCACGCGCACGCCTTCGCGCAAAAAAGATTCCGGCGCAAACCCGCAGCAGCCAAACAAGATGGCATCACTCAAAACCTCATAGAACTCCCAGTAGGCGCTCATCTGGTCACTTAAGAAACCCAGAATGACCTGGCCCAGCAAACCGGGTATGTCATTCTCGCAGACATAATGATATTTCCCGGCCAGCAAGCAACCGACCAGGCACGGCGTGATGCCGAGATGCGCCGCTACACCGGTGGGGCATTTGATGCTTAAGCCCACGTAACCGCACTCCTGAGCCCAGCGGTCGAGCACCAGGAACATGGCGACAACCTTTTGCAGCGCTTCCGGCCGAGTGTTCCGGCCCTCGAAAACCCAGTTGGCCGTCAATTGCTCGATTTGTTGCGCTACGTCTTTCCGGTCAAGCGAATCCATTTCCTTTTGCAATTCAAGCATATCGCGGGACTCGACTTCCACGCCGAAGGTCTCATGCACTTCCTGGACATCGAAGCCCGTGGCCTGCAAACGCATGTCGCCAAAACCGATCATGAGCAGCTTGGCGCCCAACATTTTGCGACTGGCCGCCGCGGCGCGCAGAAAGGGCATAAAATCCTCTTCGGCAATGGGCGCGCCCGGAGCGGAGAAGGCATACTTGAACTTAATTTCATGGCGGCGCAGGATCGGCAAGGAAGCGCAGGCGCCCGCGGCCGGAGCAATGGAACGAATCAGGCCGTTGACTATCGGACTGCCCGGCGAATAAAGCACCATCGGCAGAACCGGGAACGCCCGGATAATCTGCAACAAAACGGCCGGCCGGGCCCAGGCCGCCTGCACCAGAAACAAGGCGTCAAACGGCTTCTCGGCGTGCTGCTTGGCCAGCGCCGTTATTGCCTGGAGTGAACGGCGTTCATCAGGTTGCAAGCCGGCGTCAACCACATCGGTAATTGATAGCTTCAGCCGTTCAACGGAAGCAGCCTGCTGCTCCGCGGCCACTTTTTCTGAATATCCCGGGTCACAAAGACCTATTGCGGCAATTCTCATGATGTCTCCTTCAATCTTTAGTTGCGACGTTTGAATTAGGTCCCGAAGTTTCGAGCCACAGGCAGATCCGCCCGCGGCAGAAAGCGCAACGCATACTTCAGTGTAGGTTTTACTGTAGCCGTCGGACGTTAGGCCGACGTCCGCGCGAGCCTGGCGTCTCGCGGTTACAACATTGTGGCCGCCAGACGAGTCCACGCCGTCACCGGCGCGGCTACCCGGATTTTATTCCCGTGCTTATTGCAACACGCGTTGTGCGCGATTTACGACCTCGTCAATTGCCCGGCTGCGCTCCTCGTCAATCTGATAAAGATCGTCGCGATTCCAGATGGCCTCAAGTTTCTCCTGCGCCGCGGCCACCATATCCTTTTTTCGTTCCGATTCAAGTCCGGTGGGCATCGTGCGATCCCACAATTCGGGCAACCACAAGTTCCGGCGAAATTTCTTTAAGGTATGCGCGTGGGATAGAAACTCCCCGCCGATGCCTACTTCCTGAATAACGCTTAAGGCCAGGGTTTCAGCGCTGATGTCAAGATTGGCTGTCAGGCGCCGGATATATTCAGCCAGTTCCAGATCAATAAGCGCCTGCACCGGCGAGAAACGCTTCCCGCCGGCCAGCAATCCTACAGGAAAGTTATAGCGTCCCTGGCGCGCCGCCATTTCCATCTTCAGCGCTTTTTCGGCGGAGGCCTGCGCGCCCGGATACTTGGCATCAATGTAGCCCGTGCCGATGGCCAGGTCCTGGCCATAGAACGTGTCGTAGAGCTGGGCGAGGCCGGCATCCTGCAACAGAACTTCCGGGGCTGAGAAGCTGGCGGCGCCTGTCGCCATGTCCATGACGCCGCTGATCACGCCGCCACCTACGATCGCCTCGGGAACCGCCGCGTGCAGGCAAGCAAGCACACCCAGAATTTCGGCATTGGCCATGACCAGATTGGCCGCGGCGGAACAAGGGCAAGTGCCGCCGGTAATCGGCATCGGAATGATGGTGGCCGGCAAGCCGGCGCGGGCCAGCATCAGGAGGATGTGTCCATCTTCAGCGGGAAATTGGAGCGGCGCGATAGTTTCTTTGGCCGTAATGAAGCAGGGCGCGGCCAAGTAGGCCTCCCGGCTGCCGCGCACAATTTCGCCAATCTCGACCAGAAAGGCCAACTCGGTTTCGTTCCAGACTTCGGTGCTGCCGCATTTGGTGGTGTATTTGGCGACCAATGCCGCGGTTTTGATCCGCTGCATGGCGCCGGAAACCTTGCGGCCTTCGGCATCGGTGAGGCAGACCACCGGGTTGCCTACAAACCCAACTGCGGGAAGCGCTTCGCCCAATTGCAGCAGCCGGATTAAATCCTGCTCCGTTGGCGGTCGGATCGCGTTGGTCTGCGGGTCGCAATATTCGATGCAAGCCCCGCCAAACTTGCAGCCCAGGGGCGGCGTCCAACGCGGGTTGGTTACGCCGTTCAAAAGGCGCTGCTTGCGGCCGGAAACAATTTCACGGCGCAAATAAGCCAGCGTCGCTTCAACCAGGCTCGGCGGAAATTTCACTACGCGCGTGCCACGGTCAACGCTGGCGCCGGTGCGCTCAAGCGGCTCGTGCAAATCAACGCAGTCTACCCGCAGTCCGGTCTGCTCCAACACCACCAGCGTCGCATTGTGGAGTTTGGTCAGTTGGTCAGGAGCCAGCGGCCCGGCCCACGACGCTTGCGCGGAAGTTTGGCGAGACACGTTTAACCTTGCAATTTGAAGGCGCGGACGGCCGCGGCCACCGTGCATTCGCCGTTCAGCACCGCGCGCACGGCCTGAATGAAACGCGCTGGCGCGCGTGATTGAAAAATGTTGCGGCCGAAAACAATGCCGCGGGCGCCGGAGTGCGCGGCATCCCGGGCCAACCGCAGGGCGTGGGCGTCGGTCGGCATCTTTTCCGCGCCAAGGACCAGGATCGGCACGGGCGTGGCGGCCACAATTTCCTCGAACCTTGGCCCGGTATAAAAGGTCTTGATCAGGTCAGCGCCAAGCTCGGCGATTGCCCGGCAGCCGATTTTGATTGTCGTGTGCAGCGCTTTTTTCGACATGCTTTCCGTCGCCGCCGGAAAATATTCACCCACGATCGGAATGCCGAGCTGCTCGGCCTGCTGCACGTATTGGCTGAAAAGGCCGGCGTTTTCGGCGTCCACTTGTTCGCTGCCGGTATTAAGCGCCAACGACGCGAGCACCAGGTCGGCGCCTTTCGCCAGCGCTTCGGCCACGCTCAGCATCCGGGCATGGCGGCTCTCTGAATAGCGCCATTGGAAGCAATAGGTGGAATTCCAGGCTAAGCGCGTGATCACGGTTGGGGCCGGCGCGGCGGCCAGATGTTCGGCCACATGCCGAATCATTCCGGGCAGCAGCAAGACGGCATCGGCTTTGACCAGTTGCTCGGCGGTTCGGGCAGGATTCTCCAACCCCGGGATGGGACCCATAAACGCGCAGTGATCCATGGCCGCCACTACCAGCTTGTCCGCGCGCAAAAGAAACCGTTTCAGCCGAAACTGCTTGCCATTCATCGTGCTCCTCCTGTGGCCAGTGCGCGGTGGTCCTTTTTAGACATTGCGCAATTGGCGGATTATTGTTTAACCGAACGTAACTGCTCAGGTCACCAAGAAATGAAACTACGAAATACGCGAAAGGCGCGAAAATGGGAATGGAAATTACACTCAAGTTTCGCGTATTTTGTGCGTTTCGTAGTTCCCGCCAGAGGCGGGTCTGCCTAAGGCATGATCCACCTGAGGCGGATCCGCCAAGGCGGAAATTGTTTTCTCAGATAGCTGAATAGTTACAACCGAACTACTGTTCAACCCCTTTCTTATCCTACGACGATCGTCTGCCGCTCGGCTTGCGAGCGCAACGCCGCTGTAAAGAGCGCGTGGCTCAGCGCCGTTTCTTGCGGCGTGACACAACCCGCAAATTTTTTGAGCGGCCGGCCTTCGGTCAACTCGTAAAGAAAGGCCGCCCACATCTGCAGAATGGAATCGGAAAAGCCGAACTCGAAGATGCCGCCGGTGATCGTCTTGAAAGCGGTCTCCTGGCCCATGTCCAGGTGTTGCCAGGCCTGCTCGCCACCATGATATTCCAACACTTGCAGTAACTTCGGATTTTTCGTGGAAAACCGGGCGGAAGCCTTGGCGCCCAGGATTTCAATGCCCCAGGTATTTTTCTCGCCCGGGGCAATCCGGTGGGTCTTGAGCGTCAGCGGAAAGAGCGCGCCGGCCACAGGGTCGAGCGCTTCGCATAAGAGCGTGGCATTGTCCCAGGTCCGGCAGGGCGCGCGGCCGCCCCGGCCGTCCGGGCGCTCTTTGACGATATCGGAGAGAATGGCCCGCACATTTTTGGGAATCCAGCCGGCACGGAAGGGCACGTGGCAGACGTGCATACCCAGGTCGCCCAGACAGCCGTATTCGCCGTTAATTTCAATCTGGCGTTTCCAGTTGAGCGCCTTGGCGGGGTCAAGATCGCTGGAATGGAGAAAAAAATTGTTGACCTCGATAATCTGGCCGAAGGCGTTTTTTTCGATCAGGTCGCCGATCCGCTGGGCCGCAGGATAGAAAGGAAGTTCCGAGGAACAGCGCACAAAGACATTGCCGTGAGCATTGGCACACTCCAGGATCGTCCGGTTGGCTCTCTGGTCAATGCCGAAGGGCTTTTCGCCCATGAGATGTTTGCCGGCCTGGATGATGGCGGTATAGAGCTCGGCATGCAAGTTATGCGGGACCGCGCAATAGACGGCTTCCACGGAGGCCTCGGCCAACAGCTCGCGGTAGTCAGCGGTAAAGCAGCGGATCGCGGGAAAGTTCTGCCGGTACCAGGCAAGCACGGCCGGATTTTTGTCGCAGACCGCCGTAAGTTCCGGCCGGACCAGCATTTCCGGCAAGTGCGCCCAGCGCGCTATGGCGCTGGCGAACTCCCGCCCCATCAACCCGGCCCCAATAATCCCGAATCTGACTTTTTTCATATTTTTTTTTGCCACAAAGATGCACAAGATTCACAAGACTAATTTCAATCCAGAATATTTGCCACAAAGATGCACAAGATTCACAAGACTAATTTTTTTAGCTGCAGTTTTGACGCGCCATAATTGATCAACAATCCATGACGCATTCGTGATGCGCGCAAATATCCCAGAATCTGGGCTATATGATCATCCGCTAGATTCTGGCACGCTTTTATTTCAATGATTAACTCTTCTTCGACCAGTAAGTCGGCAAAGTAATCGCCCAGGATGGTCCCGTCTTCATCAAAAACTTTCAAAGGATATTGCTGTTGAACATTTATTCCTTGCTTGCTCAGGCGATGAGCCAAGGCATTTTCATAGATCTTTTCCAAATGCCCATGCTTCAAATAGGCATGGATAGCCATACTTGTTGCACGGACACGGTCGCATAGCGCCATAACTTTTTGATCGTTAATCATTTGTGCTCCTTGTGCGTCCCTGGCCTGCGGCAGGGCAGGCTTTGTGGCTAATTTTTTAAATCCTTAGCCATGCGTATCTTGCGCATCTTTGTGGCTATTTTCCAAATCCGAATTCCTTAATATGTGCATCTTTGTGGCTAATTTCCGAATCCGAGCTCTTTTTCCGTTTCGCCGATGGCTTCGTCAATAATGTCCATGCACTTTGCGGCCACATCAACGTCCATGACAATCGGCGGACTCATCCGCAGAATGTGCCCGGCCGGGATCCAGGCCAGGCCCTTGCGGAACACTCGCTGGTAGACCTGTTTGCCCGCCTCGTCAAACGGCTCTTTGGTGGCGCGGTCCTTGACCAGCTCAATCCCCATCAGGCAGCCCTTGCCGCGGACGTCGCCGATGATTTTGTGCGCGCGCTTCATTTGTTCCAGGCGCGGAATAAAGAAATCTTCCAGCCGCTTGGCGTTTTCCAACAGGCCTTCCTCTTCGATTGCCACGATCGAAGCCAGCGCCGCGGCGCAAGCCATGGGATTGCCGCCGTAACTGGTGGAAGCGCTGATATTCTCGATGGCCTCCGCGTAGGGCGCGCGCACCACCATGGCGGTTACCGGAAAACCGTTGCCGAAACCTTTGCCCAGCGTAACCACGTCGGGCAGCGTGTTCCAATGTTCCATCGCCAGATATTTGCCGGTGCGGCCCATGCTGGTCAGGACTTCGTCGGCCACCAGCAGATATTTGCGCTGATCGCACCACTTCCGGAGCTTGGGAAAGAAATCTTCCGGCGGAAAGATGGAGCCGGCCCAGCCCTGGATCGGCTCCAGGACGATGGCCGCGACCTGGCCGGTGGTGGCCTCGACAATGAACTCGTCAAAAAAGCGGATATACTCATCGGTATCAATCGTGCCATCGGCTTTCTTGAAAAGCGGCCGATAAGGATTGGGGCGCGGCAACATGTAAAAGCCGGAGGCGCGGGCCGGCCCATTCGTGCGATTCATGCGCGCCAGGCTCACGGCATGGCCGGACTTGCCGTGAAAATCGCCGTAACAGGAAAGAAACTCACACTTACCCGTCGCCGCCCGGCAGACGCGCAGGGCGGCCTCAACGGCCGTGGTGCCGCTGTCATAGAGCTGAACGCCGCGCAAATCGCCCGGCAGAATGTTGACCAGTTTTTCGAGCAGTTGCAGCTTAAGCGGCGTAGTAAAATCGTGGCAGTTCATCAACTCTCCGGCGGCCTTCTGCACGGCCTCGGTGACCTTGGGGTGGCAATGGCCGAGCGTGGTCACATAAATGCCGGAAGAAAAATCCAGATAGGTGTTGCCATCCACGTCCGTGAGGGTGCAGCCCCGGCCCTTTTCGAAAACGACCGGGAACAACTTGACCTGCGACGAATAACCCTTCATGATCCTCGTGGCCCGGCCGTGCAGTTCGCGGGACTTGCTCCCCGGAATTTCCGGCGATACCAGGCGCGGCACTTTTTTCAGATCAACCTTGGCCCAGGCAATATCATAACTCATGGTTTAGTCTCCTGAATGTCTGGATAAGCCAAATTCCCAATTCACAACTACTCAGCTATATGAGAAGACACTTTCCGCCTTGGCGGATACGCCTCAGGTGGATCATGCCTTAGGCAGACCCGCCTCTGGCGGGAACTACGAAATGCGCGAAATACGCGAAGGGGATTTTCTTCACCACGCGCCGCGCGAGGTGAATCAACTACTCCTGTTCCACCGAAACCGAGTCAACCTGCGTTCCCATTTTCGCGCCTTTCGCGTGTTTCGTAGTTTCATTTCTTAACAACCTGAACAGTTACCCCAATTCATGATTCGGCCACCGCGATTTCTTTGATGCGGACCATCCGTTGAAAACGCTGGCGTTCCTTGCTTTTCAGGCGCGGGGCCGTGATCCAGAGATCAAAGTCTCTCAAGGCGCCATAGCGAATCCCGGCGCCGTCGCCCACCTTGGTAGCATCGGCCAGTAGAATTTTGCGCCGGGCCGAGCGCAGCATCAGTTGCGTGTCGCGGGCGGCGGCGGGACGCGCCACCAGGCAACGGCCGCGCGCATCAATACCATCCGTGCCCAGAAAAGCAGTGTCGGCCCGGATATTCTCCAGCACGCCGGCCATGAGCGCGCCGCCCAGGCAATAGAGGTCGCGGTAGTATTCGCCGCCCAGCAGGAACACGCGCACGTTTTCGAACCGGCTGAACTCGCCGATCATCGCCACCGAATTGGTATAGACCGTGATGGGTCCGCAGGCGCCCAGGCAGGCCGCCAGGTGAAAATTCGTCGAGCCATCGCTGATCAGGAGCGCGTCGCCGCTCCGCACTTCGCGCGCGGCGGCGCGGCCAATGGCCTGTTTAAGCTCGAAACGGGTAGCCACCCGTTGCTGATAGACCGCGTTCTGGGTGCGGCCCAGCGCCAGGCAACCGCCCAGCGTGCGCACAATGGCGCCGGAGCGCGCGAGGATATCCAGATCGCGCCGGATGGTAAGGGGCGACACGTGAAGAGCCCGGGCCAACTCATCCACGCGCCACTCGCGTTCGAGGGCGCGCAGGCGGTTAAGCAGTTCCTGCCGGCGCAATTCGGGTTTCATGAAGCTTTGAACTCTTTGTTCATTTGCCCTGAACTATACGCTCAGAGCCGCCGGCCGTCAAGCGCCTTGTTCCCGGACCCGCATGCGACCCCCAATCTGCTTGGCCGGCGGCAAGGGAATGAAGCGCAATTTTCCCGCCCGCGCAACTTCCCCGACGCGCAACCGGGATTGCAATGCTAACAATCGCATGGTAATTTTACTGCTTGCAATGAAAAGCACTGCCAGACACTTCAGCGTTCGCCAGCGCGGCATTGCGGCGTGTTTGGGCTGGATTATTCTGGCCTTGCCAAATTGGGCCGCGCCCAAAAACGATTTTGCGGATCTCGCCAAGCTCGATTTCCGCGAAGTCGTCCGCCAGTCCAAGGACAGCGTCTTTCCGACCGTAGTCTTCATAAAGTGCGTGCGCGAGTCTCATGAACACGGCAAGAAACAATTCCAGGAAGTTGCCGGCAGCGGCGTCCTGATCAGTCCGCAGGGCGAGATCCTTAGCAACTGGCACGTGGTGGACAAGGCGACCGAGATCCGTTGCCTGCTCTTTGATGGTCGTGCCTTTTACGCCGACACGGTAGGCGCCGACAAAGACCTTGATCTGGCGCTCATTCGCCTTCGTTTGCCGGACGCCGCCAAGATCGAGCCTTACGCCGCGCTCGGGGACTCGTCCAAACTTAAAGAGGGCGATTTTGTCATGGCCATGGGCGCACCGTGGGGGCTGACCCGGTCAGTTTCGATCGGAATAGTTGCCTGCACCCGGCGCTACCTGAAGGGCAACAGCGAATACAGTCTCTGGCTGCAAACCGATGCTTCGATCAGTCCCGGTAATTCGGGCGGTCCACTGGTTAGCACCGCCGGCGAGGTGGTGGGGATCAATACGATGGGCGCCATCTTTGGCGGCGACCTTGGTTTTGCCGTCCCGTCCGCAACGATAAGGGAAGTTCTGCCCAGGCTCAGGGAGCACGGCGATGCGGACTGGTCCTGGACTGGTCTGGAGATTCAAGCTATTCGCGATTTCAACCGCAATGTTTACTTTGAGGGCAGTAATGGTGTTATTGTGGCAAGTGTCGTTCCGGGCGGCCCGGCCCAACAGGCGGGCATCCGTGATCGCGATCGCATTCTGGCCGTAAACGGATTGCCGGTGAACGGCTATGCGGAGGAGGACCTGCCGGCGATTCGGCGCATGTTTGGGCTCTTGCCGGTCGGCCAACCGGCCGCAATGGAAGTGCGGCGCGGCGATGAAAAGTTAGCCATCGCCATCGTTCCCCGCCGCAAGGGCAAAGTGGAAGGAACGGAGTTGGATTGCCCGCGCTGGGATCTGACGATCAAAGCGATCAATCAGTTCGACAATAAGGACCTCTATTTCTACCGCAAGGAAGGCGTGTTTATCTTTGCCGTCCGCCATCCCGGCAACGCGTCCACCGCCGGCCTGATGCCCCGGGATATCATCCTGGAGATTGACGGCGCGAACGTCGCCACCGTTGACCAGTTGAAGGATATTCACGGCCGGTCGCTGGCGGACATTGGCACGCGGACACGGGTGCTTCTCAAGGTTCTGCGCAACGGGACCATGCGGCAAGTTATTCTCGACTTCGCTCGAGATTACGAAAAGGAATAACCTCATGAAAGGCAGAATACAGGCGCGATTGTTATGGGTGGTTCTTTTGCTTGCGACCGGCGCCGTCGGACTGGCTGAGGAACAGCCCCGCCTTGAGCCGGTTAAGCAGGCACGGATTGTCGAGGCCATCAACCCGAGTCTGGCGGTAATCGAGTATACGCTGCGCTACGATAAGAGCCGGGCGCCGGGCACCTTGGATACGTCATACATTTGCCCGAATTGCGGCCGACCGCATATGCGGCATAGCGGCGAAGAACTGATCAGGGAGCAGCGGCCTTTCGAGGAAGCCGGCTTCCTGGTCGGCGCCAAAACTGTTGTAACGCGCGATATCGCCCTCGATCCGCGCTTTATGCAAAGCCTGCGCGTGCGCTTCGGCGACGATATCATTGAGGGCCGTGTCACGGCTTGCGCCATAAACGAGTGTGCCGTGTTTATCGAACTGAGCCGGGAGCCCTCGCGAGCAAAACCGCTGGTATTCGACGCGGCGGCGCCGGGTCCTTACCTGGCTTTGACACATACGGAGGCGAACGGAACCTGGACCACAACGGTCCGGCCGCTGGCGCTGGATGTGTCGGTCACCAAGGAAGACACGCGATTTATTGCCCCTCCCCCATCGAGCCTGATTCTGGACATGAGCGGGAAGCCGGTAGCAATCGCAATGAACGGCGAGCTGGCGATTGACGAGACGTGGAAAAAGTCGCCGGCCTCCTGGTCGGCGATCTCGGCAGAGGAAATGTCTTTGAAACGGGAAGCCCTGCGCAAGTTGGCCGATGAGACCATTCTGCGTGTTTCCCTTCATTTCCGCAGTCCGAAGACGAAAAAGGGCGAAGATGTCATGGCACAGATATGGCATTCTTCCCAATCCGAGCAAGTAGACCCGTCCGCCACTGAATTGGACGCGGTCGGGGTTTGCTTCGAGCCGCGCCGCGTGCTGGTGCTGGCGAACCTGACGCAGGAAATGACGGCGCGTCTTGAGGAAATTCGCGTCTACGACGGCGCCGGAAAGCACCGGGCGGGCGCGTTTGCCGGCACCCTGAAAGATTACGGCGCATTAGTCGCGACAATCGAGCGACCGGTGGCGCAGCATCTGGAGCTGTCGGAGAAGCGGGCTATTGACTTCAGGCACCAGCTTCTGCTTAGAGCCGAGGTGGGCGCGGCCGGCGAACAGCGGACTGCCTATTTCTGGCACGGTCGCATCCTGGGAGGCGAACAAGGTCCGCAGCGGAGATTGTATCCAAGGTTCTCCGGCGAACCGAACAATGTGTACCTGTTTGACCTGGACAACCGGCTGCTCGCACTGCCGATTTGCCTTCGCCGCGGGGTATCCACCCGGACCGAACGCCAATGGGAAGGCAATCGTCCGGTTGCTCTGGCCGCCTCCGATCTCAAACCGGTGCTGGCCGCGCTGGCCGGCAACCTTGACACCAACAATGTGCCCTTAAGCGAGGAGCACGCCGCGCGCGTTGCCTGGCTGGGGGTCGTCCTTCAACCTATGGACCGCAAGCTGGCGCGCGCCAAAGGCTGTTCCGAGCAGACGCGCAACGGTGAAACGGGCGCGCTGATCGTGGATGTTTTCCCGGATTCACCGGCCGCTCTCTCAGGCATCGCGCCGGGAATGATTCTGCTCCGTCTGATTGTCGTGGGCGAACCGAAGCCGGTTGACGTCAAGCTTGAACGGGAACAGCCCAGCTTTTCCTTCCCGCCGGAAATGCTCGACCAAGTTCCGTCCGAGTATCTCGACAAGATGCCGCCGCCCTGGCCGGCCGTCGAAAACAGTTTCAGCCGCCTGTTGACGGACATAGGGTTCGGCCGCCAATACACGGCCGAGTTCTTCCATGAAGGCAAGGAATTCTCGAAGGAGTTCCTCGTGACGGCGAGTCCTGTCCATTATGCTTCGGCGCTACGACACAAGTCCGACCTGCTCGGCGTCACGGTGCGCGACTTGACCTTCGAGGTGCGGCGCCACTTGCGGAAGAAAGCGGATGACGCCGGTGTGATAATTTCCAAGATCGAACTCGGCGGCAAGGCCGATGTCGCGGAAATCAAGTCTTACGACCTGATTACGCACATCAACGGCAAGCCAGTCATGAACGTCGGCGAGTTTGAGAAGCACCTGAGGGGGGAAGGCGAACTAAATCTCTCCATTGAGCGGATGGGCACAGCGCACCAGGTCCGGTTGAAAGTTCAGTAAGCGGCGCCAACGAGCAACTTTCACGCGGTGAATAACCCGCCGGCTTAGTGCTCAGTTTCATAAATATTATGACAATGACGCAACCTATTTTGCCGATTGCGCAAGGCGCACGCGAAGGTGGAATACCTGGAAGGTATTTTCCCTTCGCGTGGAACACGGCGCAACGGCAAAAGAGGTTGTGCCCAAGCGGGTTGGGCCCATTTTTGGGCCGGGCGGCGTTGGCGAAAGCGGCACGGACCTTTCAGGTACGCCTCCGCTTTCGCCGCCTGGCCTGCGCAAAAATGGACACAATCATTCGTCATAATATTTACGAATCTGAACACTTAGACCCTTTCCCAAAAAACTAACACGTTTTTTCGTGTATGTTTCAGCCATTCAGAACCGCGCTAACAAACAAGAAAAGAAATTTCCGCCCCGGCGGATCCGCCTGAGGAGGAGATTTTCTTGGGTTGCGGGCATAAGCACGCCTTAGGCGAACATTGCGTTGATCAAGCGCACGGTTTCATTGACTAAAATCTGGCCGCCGGCCGGGGTTACCAGGTTGTTTTCGATCGTGGCGCCATATGACTTGCTTTGCAGGGCCCTTTCGGTGGGCAGATACGAGCCTTCGCCGGCCAACTGCACGACAAACGTCTGAACCGCCTTGCTGCGCGCTTTGATCCTCAGGCCGTAATCCAGGAAATACTCGAACCGGTTGGTGGCGATGGCAATATCGCCCAGCCTGATAACGTGAACTTCAATCGGCAAGGTTGGCACGGCGCCTTGCCGTTCATAGCGCTCAATGACATTCTGAAACCGGCGGATATGCACATAACTGCTGGAATACTCGCGGCTGGCCGGATCCTGATTGCCCGCCGCCAGCCTGGCCTTATGCGTTTCCACGGTTTGCCGGGCAAAGGCCAGTTCCTCAGGCGTGATCATCCGGCGGGGCAATTCCAGCCGCGCCACCCGGTGTTGGAAAATAACGGCGCTCTGCTTATCTTGCGCGGCCGGCGGCAGGACCTCATCCACCGCAGCGGCAATTCTGCGCCCGATTTCCACGCGTTCCGCCGCGCGGGTATCCTGGCCATGTTGCATAAGCCCCTTGAGAACAAGCATGCGCGCGGCGGCCTGTTTCTTCAGCAGCGGATGCGGCGACTGGTCGCCGGCCGCACTGCACTGGGGCAGAACATACAGAGCGCTGCCATGGCGTCGGCGGATTTCCGTCCGCGCGTCGTGCCAGAAATCAGCGGTAACGCAAGCAAGCGCTTCGCTCACCTGCGAGGGGCAAGCCAGGTTAACGATCAGGCCGGTCAGTTGCCCGCGACAATCGTAGGCGCAAAGTATGTCCACGCCATGGTCCTCGTAGCCTTCGATATGCGAAAAATTCGCGTCCTGCGTGTTGCCATACATTCGCGCGGCGCCATCGAGATAAACCACTCTCCGGTTGCATCCCACGACAGCCTGGCCGCAGCCCCAGCCGACGGCGCCCGGCTGGCGCGTTGCCCAGGCCTCTACCGCAGCGTCGCAGATTCCCTGGACCAGCAGTTGCGTGTACACTTCCACGGGCATAACGGGTTCCGGCTGGGGCGGATAACGGACCAGCGGGACTTGCGCCGGGGCGTTATGCGTGTGAGTCGCGTTCAGAACGAGCCAATCGGTATTGAAACCCACCAGCCGCTCCTTGAGAATCTTGCGGCACTCGTCATAGACCTGCTCCTCGATCACGGCAATATCCGCTGAAACCATGAGAGCGGCTTCCCGGCCGCTGTCGTCGGACAGGGCCAACGCCGTAACCGTCAGCGGATCCAGGACTTGATCGGTTACCCGGGCATGAAGCTGGCCGACCACGTTCACCGGCTTTGGGGGCGTGATATCCCGCCCTGACCAGCCGATAAGAAGCTTCCGCGGCGTGGTTTCTTTGGCAATCGCATTCATGATGTTTTCCGCCTCCAATTCTCCTTCCAGGTCGAGTGCAAACGTATCTGTTTAGCGCGTCGCAGAACCGACATGTATATTAACGGCGCTCTCGGGCCTACTCCGCCGTAGCAAAGCCTCCTGGCTGCGAAGGCTGGACGAGAGCGCCCTACCAGGTAGGGACGGCTCCCCGCTACAGCGCGGGGCAAGCTCCGAGTTTATCCCGCCTTGGCGGGACCGTCCGACGGAATCTATCCTACGCTAAACAGATACGCGCAAACAGCGCGGCGCCAGAAACGATTCGGCACATCGTAATTCCCCCCTTGGGAAGGTAAAGATAATAGTTGGGGCAATGTCAGTCTTGTGGGTGTCTGACTACGGTTGATATGTAGCAAGCTTGATCCACTCCAAATGAGATTCCTCGGCCGGCCTCAGCCGACCTCGGAATGACCGTTGCTGCGTGTCATGTCGAGCGAAGTCGAGGCATCTCAGCTTGGGCGTAGCATAGTTTTGGCTACCACCTAATAACTGATTGCTACTTGGGAATTACCGGGCTCGGTTTATTTTCTTGTAATTCAATGTGCTGGCGGATAAAGTTTCTTTAGCAATTAAGCCGGGAACCGCAATTTGGCTTAACACGAAAGGGGTGCGCTATGAACAAGTGGTTGCTGTTGACGGTGATCGGGTTGGCAGCCGGGACAGCCTATGGCTTTCTTCCGGAAGAATGGCCGGTTTCAAACCCGGCTCCGGGAAGCAAAGCGGCGGTAGCCGCCGCCAGGATTGTCCAGCCGAGCAGCGCTCAGTTGCAGGCGGCCGGCCAGTTGGCCGACGCCGAAATTCAGTGGGATCGGCAAACGGGCGCGCCGCTTTCGGTGCGGGCCAAGATGCTGGGAACATTGAACCTGGGCGGCAAGGGTCTGAAGGCGGCCGGGAACGGCAATTTTGCCGGGGATGCCATCGCGGTGCTGGATAGCTTGAGCGCCGTGTATGCCGTTCAGGACGCGCAAAAGGAATTTGCCGTGCTGCGGGTTGAAGCCGATAATATCGGCTTCCATCACGCGCGCGTTCGGCAGCTCCATCGCGGCTTGCGCGTAGTCGGCGCGCAAGTCATTGTCCACTTTAACCGGGCCAACCAGGCTTACCAGGTTAATGGCCGTTATGTTCCGGGCATTACCATTAACACTACCCCGGCGCTCACTGCCGAGCAAGCCGCGGCCAAAGCCCAGGCGGATTTACTCTCGCGCGGCAAGCCGGAGGGCGCGCTGCAGGGCACGCCCGAGCTGGTGGTGTATGCCGAGGGAGGCGCGGCTAAACTGGCTTTCGAGCTTATCCTGACTTACCCGGCGGCGCCGGGCGGCATTCCGGGGCGGTGGCTCTACGCGGTGGATGCGCTCACCGGCCAGATTCTGAACGCCTTCAACTCCATTCCCGCGGCGGATGCCTCCATCAGCGGCAACCGCCTGGCCGGGGAAGGCGGCGCGAGCGTAAACGTGACCGGCACGCTCTCGGGCGGATTGTATTACCTGCAACACACCCTGTGGCTCATTCATAATGCCGATACTACCGGGTCCTTTACCGACAGCAACAGCGATGCCCGCCGATCAACCGCCAGTTGGGGCGTTTCCGATACCATTGAAATGTCGGGCGCTTATAATTTCAGCGCGATTCAAAATTATTTTTCCACAGTGCACAGCCGGAACAGCTACAATAACGCGGGAGCACAGGCCACGGTAAACGTACACCAGGAGTATGGCGTCACCTATAATAACGCTTACTGGGACCCGAGTGTTGGGCAGTTTTTTTTCTTTGATGGTGACGGGGCCAGCTTGAATGGCCTGACCGTCACCGACGTAGCCGCGCACGAGTTCACCCACGCGGTCACGACCTATACCGCCGACCTTGTCTACCAGAATGAACCCGGCGCGTTGAACGAATCATTTTCCGATATTTTTGGCGCATTGGTTGAGTTTTATTTTCAGCCGGATGGGCGTAGCGCTTATCCCGACAAGACCGCCGGGTCTGCCGACTGGCTATTGGCCGAAGACGCCGAAGTGTCCCAGACCGCCATGCGCGACATGCGCAACCCCAGCCGCTACAGTCAGCCGAGCAAATATAACGGCACTTCCTGGTACACGGGATCCCAAGATAACGGCGGAGTCCACATCAATAGCGGCGTGCAGAATTTTTTCTTTTATCTGCTCTGTGAAGGCGGCAGCGGCAGTAATGACGGCACAAGCTATGACCTGACCGGTATCGGCTTCACCAATGCCGCGCGCGTAGCTTTCCGGGCCTTGACCGTGTATTGCACCGCCAACACCGATTACTCGGCCGTGCGCTCCGCCTGGGTTTCGGCGGCCACCGATATTGATTCAAGCTTAGTCAGCGCGGTGGAGGCGGCCTGGGACGCGGTTGGCGTCAGCGCGGGCGGCGGTGGCGGCGGCGGTGGCGGTCCGACGGAGCGCTATACGCCGCTCATGTATGATTATGACGGCGACTATTATGGCGATCCGACCATCTATGATTCCGTCACCGGTTATTGGTACATTCGCCTGTCCGGCGCCGGGTATAACCAGGTATCAGGCCTCTGGGGCGGCTCAGGCTACCAGCCGCTCGCGGGGTATTTCGATAACGACTGGAGTTATGATCCTACGATCTATGATTCTTCGTCGGGCAACTGGTTCATGCTGCTCTCTACTTATAACTTTGATTCCTATGCATATCTGACCTGGGGCGGCGGCTCGATGCTCACGCCGGTCTGCGGCGACTTTGATGGCGATCTCTACGCTGATCCAACCGTATATGCGCAGTCAGTCGGCATTTGGCATATCCTCATGTCTTCCTATGAGTGGGAAGCTTATTATGCGCTTAGCTTTTCCGCCCCTGTGGGCTTCTTGCCCTTCATGGGCGATTTCGACGGCGACGGCTGGGGTGATCCCACGTTCTATGACCCGGACACAGGCTACTGGTATTTCCTGCTCTCGAGCACAAATTTGACATCCTATGATTCACTATGGTTCGGTCTGCCCGGGTATACCCCCACCTTCGGCGACTTTGATGGCGACCTCCGCGCTGACCCGATCGTTCGATCGTCAGCCGGGGTTTGGTACGTTCTCCTGTCCAGCTCCGGGTATCAGAACTACATCTATTTTTCGTGGTAATGCGGGACATACTGCCGAGCCGGGATTATCGCGGCGCCTGGCTGGTGCTGGCAATTTTCTGCGCCTTTGGTGTCTTTGACCATTCCTTATGGTCCAGCAACGACACTCGCGAAGGCGCCATGATCCGCGAGATGGTGCGCGAGGGCGTCTGGGTTACCCCCGTTTTCAACGGCCGGCCTTATCTGGAAAAGCCGCCGCTTTTGCACTGGACCGCCGTGGCGCTCTGCAAGCTGTTCGGCCGGGTGAACGAAGGCCTGGTGCGCCTGCCGGCCGCCCTTTACGGTTTCGGCGCCCTTTTGATCATTGGCCGCTGGGCGCGCGCCTTGGGCCGCGAGCGCGCCGGCCTGGTGGCCGCTTTCCTCTGCGCCACTTCCGCGCTCTACTTCGAATATTCCCGGATTGTGCTCACCGATGCGGCGCTCACTTTCATGGTCGTGCTCTCGCTCTACCTTTTCTGGCGGGCTTACACGGCCGGCTCAACCAACCAGAAACGCTGGATTCCCTTTCTGGCGGCGGCGGCCCTCGCGTTTTACGCCAAGGGCCTCATCGGGCCGGGCCTGATATGGGTAGCGGTTGGCGCTTTCCTGGCCTACCGGCGCGAATGGAAATTAATTGTTGCCCTCGGCGCGGTCTTTAGCGTGCTCTTTGTGCTGATACTCGCGCCGTGGGTCGCCGCCTTGTGGCGTTCCGGCGGGCCTGGCTTTCTCCACAGCGTCTTCTGGGAAAATCAGTTCGGCCGCTTCCTGGCTTTCAACGATCCCAACCTGCCGCTGGACCCTTATTATGTCCACAAAGAACCGGTTTTGTTCTATCTCATCAGCCTGCCGGTGCGGCTGCTGCCCTGGACCTTGCTGGTAATCCCGGCGCTCATCTATTTCTTCCGCAAAAAAAGTCCGGTCGAGGGTCTGGCGGCAACGTTCATCCGCTGCGCGCTCCTTGGCATGCTGGCTCTGCTGCACGTCTCTTCCGCCAAGGCGGCCTGCTATACCCTGCCGATTTTTCCGGTCTTATTCCTGATGACCGGCATCTGGCTGGAAGATACCGCCATCCTCTGGCAATCCGCGCTCGATCGGCGCCTGATCGGTTTGACTTTTGGCCTGGTTGGATTTGTAGTGCTGGCCGTGCCTTTGCTCTATTTGCTGATATTTGCGAATCCCCTTGTTTTTATACACTTGAAAGGACCCAGTGTGGCATCTGCAAGTTTCATCTTGGAGCCGATTGCTCTTGCGACCGGCATTTTCGCTTGGAGGCGGCTTGAGCGCATATTTCGTTCCGGCCGGCGGAACGAGACCATTCTCACCAAGCCCATGGTTCTGGCGGTCCTTGGACTGGTGAATGCCGCGGCCTTTCTGCCGTACGTAGATTTTGATCGCTCTTACAAGCCTTTAGCCGCACTGGTCCGTGAGGAGCTCAACGCCGGCGCGCGCATGGCATTGGCCGGCGAACGCGAGCGCGATCTGGGCGCCCTGATGTTTTACTTAGATTCGCGCCTGAAGGTTGTCGCGCTGACCAATGCCACGGAATGGCAAGCCCATCTCTATGAGCAGCCCGGCCGCGCCGGTATTGTTGTGGCCAAAAGTGATTTACCTCAAGCCGAGCACCTGTTGCTGGGCCAGCCCTTCAAAACAATTCAGCCGACAAACTGCGGAACCAAGAGCCGCGCGTTCCGGCTGATAATGAACGCAGCCGATACCACTTTGCCGCTTAAAGCGCCTGCTTCCCAGAACACCAGCGGGATTAGGCCCAAAGAAGGAACCCCTTAGTCATCGGGGGTAAAATGGCGCGACACGAGGTCGCGCCCTACGTAGGGCCTCAGCTTGCTGAGGCCATTGGGATCGCCGACCACCCAATAACTGATGGGTTTCCTAAAGAAATCCAACTACCCGAACGGCGGAAGGATAAATGAATAATAACACCCTCAACCAAACCCATGCTCCGCCGCATCGGCCGGGTAAGCTGCGCTGCCTGATCAAAGCCCTGTTGGTAATCCTCGCATTAATTGCCGGAGCCGGGGCGCTCTGGGAACTTGCCCTCAAAGACCGCTTGATTGCCAGGCGCTGGGGAGTGGTGGAGAGCGGCCTCATTTATCGCAGCGGGCGGCTGCCCAGCAGTCGCATTGCCGCGGTGCTGGCAAATCAGCGTATTGCCGTCCTCATTGATCTCACGGAAAATCTGCCCGCCAATCAGCTCCAACTCCAGGAGCGGGTAGCGGCGGCAAATCTGGGGATTGCGTATTATAATTTTCCGCTGCGCGGGGACGGGACCGGCGATATCGCTCACTACGCCCAAGCCATTCAAGTCCTGCACCGCGCGCGGCGGGCCGGCCAACCGGTGCTGATTCATTGCGCCGCCGGCGCCCAGCGCACGGGCGGAGTTGTGGCCGCCTACCGGGTTCTGGTGGAACGCCGCCCACACGCCGAGGCGCGCGCCGAGCTCCAGCGCTACGGCTGGCAACCGGGTAAAGACCAGGTGCTGCTCGATTATCTGAACGCCAACATGGCCGAACTGGCCGCGCGGTTGCAAACCTTGCAGGTCATTGAAACTGTCCCCAATCCCCTGCCGAGGTTGTAACTTGTCCCGCGCCGTGCAAGGCTTGCGCTGTTATTTAGCGATACGGAAGAACGGCGCAACATGGCCGGTCCATTCCACCATGCATGGAAGAGACGAAAGAACCGATGTGTATTGAGAAGATGGAAGGCAATCAACCAAGAAGGAAGGTTTTGCCGCATGAACGCCCGGCTTGGGTTCGTGAAGATGCGGTCTTCTTTGTCACTGTTTGTTGCGAACCGCGCGGGCAGAATCAGTTGTGCCGTGAGACGGTTGCTGGCAAATTGTTCGAGACGGTGGAGTTTCGGCAGGATAAGGGTGAATGGTATGTGCATTTATTGATCCTGATGCCTGACCTTATGCACGGCTTGATCTCGTTCCCATTGGATCAAAGCATGCGCCAAGTGATATCGGAATGGAAAGAATCTGTGGCGCGCCGAGCGGGTGTACGGTGGCAGAGGGGTTTTTTCGATCATCGTTTAAGAAATGACGAAATTTATGTGGAGAAGGCCCATTACATCCGGATGAATCCGGTTCGAAAGGGATTGGTCAAAAATTATGATAATTGGCCATATGTTTGGCCCAAGAAGACATAGCCGTATCATAGAAAAGGCGGCGGGACAGGGCTGTCCCGCCCTACCGCAAAAAAACACGAAGGCAGCAGATGACAAAAGGTAGGGCCGCACAGCTTGTGCGGCCGTAGTACCGCCAACTGCGGCAGACAACTACCGGCTCACTACTTCTCGACCGAGATCTCAAAGCCATTGAGCATGGGGGCGGTGGTCCAGTCGAAGTTGGTGGCCTTGCTCACCAGTTCCAGGGTGAGGTTGGTTGCGGCCATGATGCCCCGGAACTCCAGCGCCAGCGGCCGACGCGGAGCGCCGGAAAGCCGGGCAATATCGAGCGCCTGAGTCACGCAATTGTTCTGGAGAAAGACGTCAAACACCCGCGTCCCGGGGGCTGCGTCGTATAACTCGGCAAAATGCAGGCGCACGGTATAGCTCCGCGCCGGGCTGGCGGCGCTCTGGCGAAAGTCTACCGGGACAAAGCCCCAATCCGGGTGCCCCGTCAGTTGGCCGCGGCGGCTGAAATCAATGAGCAGTTTGTCATGGCTCAAACCCGCCTGCTCCAGCGTACGCCAGGGAATCGCCAATTCGCCAATGAAAACCGCCTCGTTCGTCTTGACCGCGCCGCGCCACTCGCCGTCCCATTGGCTGTCCTCTTCCATCTGGGCCGCCGCAAGACCGGGCTTGGCTGAGTTGGTCAGCCAATCCAGTGTCCAGGGCGCGCTGGGCGCCTCGGCCAGACGCAGGCGCTGGAGGGCCCGCGGATGAAAGCCCGCATGACCTTCCGGATGCCACATCATGCGGAACCAGTCGCCTGCCTTAGGACTTTCGTAGTCAGCGTCGTTAATCATGACCTGCAGGGCAACCTCGCGGCCAGGTTCCGGGACAATGCTTAAGTTAGACCAGGGCAGAAGTATTTCCACATCATACCCTTCGGTGGTCCGTGCGCCGGCCACTGTGGCGGTCAGGGCCGTGCGAAAATCAGGACGCCGGTCCCAGAAGAAAGTCCGGGCTTTGGGCTGCAGGCCATCGACGCCCGGTCCAACGCAAAGTTGAAAGCGATTGCGGGAACTCCTGCTCTCGGCCATGAAAAGTTCGAGGGAGTCCCTGGTCCACATAGCCGGCTGAGACGGGTATTCCACCACGACATCATCACGCACGTTGGCAAAGATGAGCAGACCGCGCTCATCCCAGCCTAAGCGGAACGCAGGCGCAAAGCTGTTGGTGGCGCGCGTGGCGCCGGCGGCTTTGACCAATCCCTCCACACGATAGCCATTGGTGCCCCAGTCGGCAGAGTGCGCGTCAATGCTGATATCCTTAAGGCGCGGAATATTTAGCGGGGGGAACTTGTCATCGTGGTTGCCCAGAGCGTCATAGCGCGCGCCGGACGCGGAAACTCCCAAATGCACGGACTTCTCCCGTTTTTGATCGCTGAGGGTAACCTCGCATGATTCGCCTTCCCACACGGGCGCGTCCTTGCCGGCGACGGCCGGCTTCGGCGGCGGCACTATCCCGCGGCGGTCAATCTCGGCCGGCCGCCGGTAAGCCAGGTAGAGGTTGGCGGCGTCGTGCCGCAGAAAAACGGTTGAACGCTCGTCGCGCACGGCCAGCGGGAATTTACCATCCCAGCAGGCATCAGCGAGCACGCCGTCAATCGCCGGCTCATTGGTCGTTGCCAGGCTGACAATAGCGCCGATATTTTCCAGACCCAGCGAAAGCCGCTTGAGCCCGACAATGCCGCTGGCATAGATCCAGGGCCGGCTCGTGCCCGCGATTGGCGTCCGGTCGGCGTTAATCCGGTCCGGGCCAAGTTCGGCGCTCAGCTCAAGGGAACAGTCAAGTTTCAGGCCGGTCTCGGGACGGGGCAGACCTAACCAGAGCCGGCCCTCTTCGTCGCGCCGGTCGCCGGGCGCGCCCAGGTTGAGCGCCAACTCGCGGGTAATTCCTTGGGCCGGCTCGCTATAGAAAATGGCCCAATCCTCGTTCCGGCGCCGGTGGGCCGGCGCCAGGGCAAAGGCCGACCGGAAATTATACGAGCAAACGCAGGCGCCGGCGCCGTCGTTGGCGATCAAGAGGCCCAGAGCCGGCATCATGTTCAACGCGCAGGCCGGGCGCACTCCTGAGAAGTTGCGCAGGCCGCTGGCGTCTTCCAGATCATAAATCCCATAAGTGGCTGAACGGAAAAAGTGCATCGTGGCCGAGGAGATGATCCCGCCGCACCCGTGCGTTCGCAAATAAGTCTGGACGACATCCACGCCCGTTAACGGATCCGGGCGGGATTGGCCGAGGGCCACTACCGGCACGGGCACTTGCGCCAGCGCATGGGGCGGAAGCATCTCCCACGGCCGCACCTCGTCCTCGGCTTTATCCCAGCCTTTGACATCCTTGCGATAAGTTGCCTCAGGCCGGCCGGTCTGAGCATCGAGGGCCAGGCACTCTTCCCGGAAATGCACATAAACCGTATCGTCATCAGCCGCAACGACGCCAACTTTCCACGCCAACCCGGGTATAGCCCGCGACCAGAGCTTGCTGCCGTTATAAGCGTCCACGGCAATCAGCTCGTTCTGGCCGACAATGAAATACCGTCCGTTAGCCACAATGGGCGGAACGGAAATGTGCTGACTGAAAGGCAGCGCCGGGCCAGGAGCGCCGAACCAGATAAGTTCCAGCGGCCACTTGAGCCGCTGGTCGCTGGCCACCGGCGCGTTCCAGTCGAAGGCGCCGGCAAGCTTGCCGCGCACGACGCGGGCGACCTCGCCGTTCACGCCCGGCTCAAGGAATTCGCCGGCCGGCAACTCGGCGCCGGCCATCAGCGTCTTAGCCTCGGCCGCCGACAAACCCGGAAAGCACAGCACTCCGCCACAGGGCCGCAGCACACGGTAAAGTTCCGCGCCGGACAAGCCGGCGAGCGGCGCGGCCACCACGACCAGATTGGCGAAGAAATCGGGATGCGGAAGCCTGCCCGCAATGCTATCCGCCACAGGCGGATTGTAGGCGGGTTGGTTGGTCGGGGAAAGGTGTTGTACCGAAACCTGCGAGCCGTATAGCGCGGTTTGATTGAGAAAATGTTCGCGCGCGGTAGCAACGCGCTTGAAGTCCGGGTCGAGAATGATTACGTGGAGCTTGGTATGTTTAAGGAGCGCCTCTATCAGCGGTATATTCGTAGCGCCGATCATAAGGGCATAGCCGCCGGTGAAACGCGCGAAGTCAATTCCCTTGAAGGCCGGCAGCAACTCAGCGTGCACCGGCAAATCGGGGCGCTTGATCAGCTTCGGCTGCGCGGCGGGGAGTTGCCCGGAAGCGGCATGCCGGCCGGGCGCGAAACAAACGGTTGCGCCCAAGTGGGTGGCAACCACCAGGCGTCCATCAGCGATGGCAAGCCCGCGCGCTTCACCGCCCACCAGGCCGCGCCAAACCAGCGTGCCATCGGCCAGCGCCAATGCGCTGACCGAGTTCAAGCCGCCAACCAACAAGGCGTTGCCGGAACGCGCCAGGGAAAAAACCCGCGGATGAGCGGCCTTCCAGATTATTTCGTTGCCCCGCCGCGCTTCGACCACGCCGTTTCCGGCAACGTAAGTAACCTTGCCGGCCGGGACAATAAAATGGCGCTCCGGCAAATCGTCGTTGATTACGCCGGTGGCCAGATCGAAGCGACCCAGGCCGTCGCCGGCTTTGGGGCCATACTTCTCCTCCGGGACGGATAGCGGCCATTTTTCGGCGTGAAGCGGACAATAGAAAACCTCGTCCGCAAGAGTAACGCGCCAGCCGCCATCGCTGCGCCGGGCAGAGCGGTAATAGAGCAAGCGGCCGGTCTTGCGGTCATAGACCGCCGGGACTGACCGGCCGGTGGGCGCCAGCAGCAGGTTGTCTGATGCCAGCAGGTAGCCTTGGGGCGCGACGCCGCCAATCGCATAGGCATTCGCGTGGGGATAGAGCGTGAAGCGCGCGCCGCTGGTATCGTTGCACCAGAGTTCGCGGCCATCGCGCTCATCCAGCGCATAAATGAAAATACCCTCGGAAGGCCACATGCCCGCCGCCACATAAACAACTCCCTCGGCCACCAGCACGCCGGCGCGGGCCGGCCAGCGCGAAATCATTCGGCCGTTGCCTAAAACCTGACGGTCATCCAAGGCGAGAAGCCGTTTCCAAACGAGCGCGCCGGTTGCCGCCTCCAGGCAGTAGACAAAACCGTCATCGGCGGCGAAGTAACAAAGTCCGGCGCTGATCTGTGGCTTGCCCGCCGTAGCCCCGAGCGGACCTGTGGTGAGCGAAGTCGAACCAGTCGAGGAGGCGGCGAAGGCGGGGGCGAACCGGATCGGCGCATCCGCGGTGAAATGCCAGCGCAACGCGCCATTCGCGAGGTCAAACGCCCTGACGGTATCATCGGCGGAAGAGGCCAGGAACACCAGCGAACTGGCAATCACCGGCTGAAAAGCATAGTCAAAGTCAAGGCGGTGCAGCTCAATGCCCGGCTCAGGCCAGGCATAGGCCGGCGGTTGCGCGGCCACATTGCTCCAAGCCGCTTGCAGCGGAAAAGCCAGGCGCTCTTGGGTGAGATGGCGGCGGCCGGCGTCGGCGCCGTAGGTCGGCCAGTCACCCGCGGTCGCCGTCCCGGCGCTGAGCAACCCGGCGAGCAGCAGGAACTTGACCAGTCGGTTATGAATCAAGATGCGCATGGATGCTTTCCGGCCGAGTCGATCCTAAGTAGGGCGCGACCACGCCTCTGGCGTGGTGAACCTCGCGCCAGCCACGCGAAACGCGTGGTCGCGCCATTTCTCACCATTACGTAAAAAACTACAAATTACCTTGCGCACCATGCCGATGCAAGTTGGAACTTGCGCGCTGGTGCTGCAGGGGTGTAATTCAAGAAAGGTGGGGCAGGCGCAAGAAAGGTCTTGCGTCTTTCTTTTTTGCCGTGTAGTATGTATCTGAGATAGATACATATAAATAGGAGGAACCCTCATGAAGGCTCTGCAAGAACGACGACGGGCGGCGATGGAAAGGCTCATGGCCATTGGGACGGCGCGGCGTGGCCAGCTCAGCGAGCAGTACTACGAACACAGGGACCAACAGGGCAAGGTTCGGCGGACTGGCCCGTACTATGTGTGGCAACGGTGGGTGCGCGGGCAAAAACAGTCCGTGCGCGTCCCGGCTGACGCCTTGGCGCAGGTGCGTGCCGACTTGCAACGAGGGCGGGAAGTTCAGGCCATCTTCAATGAGTTGTGGGCCGTGATGGAGCAGACGGCTATGGCCCAGGATGCGGACAGTAAAAAAAAGCCCAGACGATCCAAGCCGCCTTCGGCCGGGAACTCACGCAGTTCCTGAACGCCGCGCGGGATAAAATTGTCCGGGAACAGGCCTTTGATCCGGTGGGGTTCGAACAGGCATTTCGAGCGGCCGCACAGAAGGATACGGCCGCCCTGCTCGAAGCCTTCCTTAACCGCGAGTTGCCGAGGCTCTTGCCGCCGTCCGCGCGGCGCAAGGACGAGCAATTTCATTCCTGGCGGCCTCGACAGGTCACGACTCTGTGCGGCCCGATCTCCTTGCGCAGAGCTTACTATCTCGGGCCTGAAGGAGGCCGGTGTCCCCTCGATGCGCAACTCGGGCTTCACGATCAATATACTCCAGCCGTGGCACAACTCATGTGTTGGGCGGGCGCTATGGACCCGTCTTTTGATCAAGCTTCCCAGACCCTGCAACGCTTCGCAGGCCTGGAGATTCCCAGCCGCCAAATCCCGCGCGTCGTCCAGCATTATGCCGCCCAAGCCGCGGCGTGGATGAAAGACCGCCCCGCACTAAAACGCCACGCCCCGCTGCCTATCTTGAACATTCAAGCGGATATGACTGGCATTCCCATGCGCCCAAAAGAACTGTTGGGCATCCGGGGTAAACAACCCGACGGCTCCGCCAAGACGCGCCAGATTAAAATCGGCTGCATCTTTACCCAATCTTACGATGCTCACGGGCAACCCCAGCGCGATCCTTTTTCCTCCACCTATGTCAGCACCTTTGGCGATGCCGTCGATCTCAGTGCCAGGTTATACGCCGAAGCAGTTAAAACCGGCTACGCCACGGCCCGCACGACCGTCTTTCTTGGCGATGGCGCCGAATGGATCTGGAACATGGTGGAGGACCGATTTCGGGGGGCAGTGCAGATCGTGGATTTCTATCATGCTTGCGAGCATCTCCACGATCTCTGCCTGCTCCTCGATCCTCAAGAAAGCCGGGCCAAGGCGCTATTCAAAGCTTGGCGCAGACGCCTCAAGCGTAACGGATTGCCGCGCATCCTGGAAGAAGCATCCCAACGAGCGGCCACCTTCGCTCCCGCGCGCCGGCAGGTTGTCGTGGATCAACTCAAGTACTTTCATAAAAATGCCGGCCGTATGACCTACCGCACCTTCCGCCGCAAAGGCTATTTCATCGGCTCCGGCGCCGTCGAGGGTGCCTGCCGCCATATCGTCGCTCAACGCACAAAGCTTTCTGGTATGCGTTGGCTCCGTACGGGAGCGGAGGATGCGCTCACTTTCCGTTGCCTGATTAAAAGCAATCTCTTTGACGATTACTGCAAGTCTTGGCAGCACGCTGCTTGATTACCTACCAACAAATTTGACTTACACCCTCTTAATCATGTCCATCAACACTCAATTTTTTATCAGTAAAATAAACCTTGCAAATTATGGAAGAAACGCCTAACTTATGCTTAAGTTAATTGCGCGCAGATTCTCGCATTAACCAAGGCGGAGGCACAAGATCAAAAGACTCGTGCTTCGTAGCGAAGGGGCTTCGCCACTTCGCAGAGTAGCATCCGGTATATTGTTTGCTTGCCACGCGCCGCGCATGGCTGACCAGGCGCAACGCTTGGCAGGCCATCCCGCGCGGCGCGGGACAAACGCGCGCGCCACGCTTTCAGCGTGGCCGGGCGGGGCTTGCCACGCGCCGCGCGTGGTAAAACCTGCCCCGCGCTTCGCGGGGCTTGCCACGCGTTTCGCGTGGTTGATCGTTCTGGCTTTGGCCTGCGCGCCCATGGCCTCCGCGACCGACTACTTTGTGGCCACGAACGGCTCTGACGCTGCCGCCGGCACGAGCTGGGCCACGGCGCTGCTGACCATCAGTAATGCGGTGGCGAAAACCGCTTCCGACGATACGGTCACAGTCTCCAACGGCACGTATAACATCACCAATCAAATCAGTATCACCAATGGCATCACCGTCCAGAGCCTGAACGGCGCCACGAATGCCATTGTGAATGGAGGCGGCTCTGTGCGGTGTTTCTATGTGAGCCATACCAACGCCGTTGTGGACGGGTTCACGATCACGAACGGATATTTAGCTTCAGGAAAC
>JACPGM010000106.1 GCA_016188985.1 Lentisphaerota bacterium
CGGGCGAGAAACGCCTGCAGCTCCGGCAGCAACTGCCTCAGGAAATTGCGATAGATTGGCGCGGTGGCCGGCGTTTCCGGGTTCCAGAGCAATTTTTCTTCCCGGCCCTGGTTGGCATAGACCCGTAAGGCATATTTCGCCCCCCACTGGCTGAAGAAATGATTCCACTCGAAGTACCGCACTCCGCAGGAGCGGGCCAGCTCCACATAGCGTTTCACATCCCGCCAATCGAACCGGTAGCGCTTCCCGGCTCTTGTCACCCGCAGAAGCTGGGTAGGACGCTTGACCCCGTCCGTGGGCGGCGTGCAGAGCGGAACCAGCACGCAATCCTGACCATGCTCCGGCAAATCGCGCAGGTAATTTTCAAGGATTTTCCAGTAGCCCTCTTCAAAGGGCTGAAAATGATACCAGTCCAGCAGGGCATCGTTGTAAAACCACTGCACCACCGGGAAATTGCGGCGGGGCTCTAACACCAGCGGATAGACCTGTAATTGCGCCTGGAGCTTTCTCACCCGGCCGCTTTCCGGCTTGACCACGACCACAATGGTGTGAACACCCGGACGACAATCGGGGTGAGTCGTCAGGCTGATCCAGAAACCGGCGGCTTCGCGCGGGGCGATCGCGGCGTGGTCCTCGTCGAACAACGGATCGGGCACATACCCCGGCACATGGCCGCGACAGTCCAGTTCGTCTTCGGGCACATCGGTGTCGTGATGAGCCAACGGCACAAAACCCACCCGCCGGATGCGCACACTGATTCCGCGGGAAGCCTTCACGGCGATTTTTACCTTGGCCAGGGCGGGCGCGGAGTTCGCCACCGCAACCTGGAAAGCAGTGCTCTCGTTGCGCGCGGCCTCGAGCCGCAGGAAGGCTCCGCCAGACCTGCCCGCAATGCTGCGCCCCTGCCCGCAGTCGCTACGCGACAGCGTTGCGGGCGGGATAGCGCTGCAGGCGGGGTTGTTGCCCACCGGATAAATCTTCTGATACATATTTTGCAGCCAGCAATGGATCATCGTTTTCTCCCCTCCATCGGCGAAACAACTTGGGGCGGCATCCTATCCCGGCCCGGGCAAGGCGTCCAGCGCAAAGCGGGCGCTTGGTCTGCATTGACACCCACTACCGCTTTCGATACCATTATGCTCTAAGTGTAACTGCTGAAAATATCCGAGCCGGCCATGAGTCTCAAGCCCCGCGAAATCATCCTACAGAACATCGAATACCGCTGTGCGGAGCGCATCGGGCTCTTCTTCAACCAGGGGCGCCAGGATGATTTCGCCTGGGCAAGCAGCAATCACGGCTTTCAACCGCAGAAATGGGTTGAAGGCAACTTCGAATACTCCACCGACGTCTGGGGCAACGTATGGTACCGGATTGTAGACCTGTCGCAGGGCGGCGAAATCTTCAAGCCGGCGCTGCAGTCGTGGGACCAGTTAGCCGACCTTAAGCTCCCGGACTTGGATAACCCGGCCTACTACCAGGGCGCCCGTGAACTCGCCGCCTCGGGGACGGACAAGTTCAAGGTCGGCTGGATGCCTGGCTGGCCGTTCGCGACCTGCCGCTATATGCGCAAAATGGAAATCTATTTCACCGATCTCATCGCGCACCGCGACCACATTGACGCGCTCCACGACTGTGTAACCAGTCTCCTGGAGCGCGTAATTGACCGCTACGGCGAGGCCGGTCTGGATGGAATCATGTTCTGCGAGGACCTGGGCATTCAGGACCGGACCTTGATGAGCCCGGCCATGTGGCGCGACATCTTCCGCCCGCTCTACGAGCGCCTCACCAGCCGCGCCCACCGCTACAAGATGAAAGTCATCCAGCATTCCTGCTGACTGTCTGCAGTTCGACCAGCCGGCGGTCTACGATCAGCCGGCCTTAGCCGCCAAACTGCGCCGGCACAAGGCGGGCCTCTTTGCGCCCTGCGACATCCAGAAGGTGCTGCCGACCGGCGACCGTGACTTGATCGAACGCGAGACGCGCCGCCTGGTCGAAACGTTCCGCGGCGGGTTCATCGCCAAGAACTACCCGGACCTGAAGGGCATCGGCGTGCAACCCGAGTGGGACCAGTGGGCCTACGAAGCCTTTCTCCGCGCCGGCGTCCCGGTGGATTAGCGCAGCGCCACGGAGGGGGCTTGACCTTCCGATGGAGACGGATGATTACAGGGCTCCACGTGAATAGTCACGGTGGATCCGGGGAACTGCTCGCGAATTGCGCCTTTGATGACGCCGGTGATACGATGGGATTCTTCCACGGTCATGCGGGCATCAACCAGAATATGAACTTCGATGAATCGTTCCGCCCCCGCCTTGCGAGTTCGCAGGTTGTGAAAGGCGCATACCGCCGGCTGTAAGCCGCTGAGGTAGCGGCGAATCCAAGCTTCCTCCTCTGCCGGCAAACCGATGTCCAGCAGGTCGCGGCCGGACTGGATGGTCAGGTTATACGCCACCTTGATGATCATCAAGGCCACCACCAGGGCCACCACGGGGTCTAACCAGTCCAGGTAAAGCTCCGGATAAATCCAGTGGCCCAGCCAGATCAGCAGAAGGCCAACCATGACCCCGGCGGAGGTATAAACGTCGGTGCGCAAATGCCAGGCATCAGCCTGCAAAGCAATCGAATCGGTTTCCCGGCCGACCTTGAACAGCAACCGGGAGACCGCAAGATTGACCGACGACGAAACGACCATGATCAGGACGCCCCAGCCTATCGCTTCCAAGGGCTGGGGATGGATGAGCTTCTGGACGGCTTGGTACACAATCCAGCCCGCCGCCAGAAAAATCAGGAGCGCCTCAATCGTGCCGGATATGTTCTCGAATTTACCATGTCCATAGGGGTGTTGTTTATCGGCCGGCTGGCCGACCAGGCGCACGGCAAACCAGGCAATCAGGGCCGCTATGAGATCCACTCCGGAGTGAATGCCCTCCGAGATCACGGCGACCGAGCCGATCGCCAGACCTACCACGATCTTCGACAGCACCAGCACGCTGTTGGAGAGCACGGAGAAGCGGGCAGCTTTTATTTTGCGTTCGTGGAGTGTCATCATGAGCGCCGTTTCAGCCAGAGTTGTTCGCAATACCAGCGCGCGGTCTGAACTAGGCCCTCCTCATTGGAATAGCGCATCTGGTAGCCCAGTTTCTCCCGCAATTTGCGCGTGTCGAAAGAGCGGTCTTTGGTGAAAAACGCCAGACGCCGCCGATGGATGGGCGGCTCAATGCCCAGCCTGCGGCAAAACCACTCACACCCGTCGGCCGCCAGAAAGAATGGGAGCGCCGGCAAGCGCACAATTCGAAACCGGTTGCCCAGTTCACCGGCCACAATTTTCGCCATCTGAGGCAAGGTTACCGAATCCGGATTACCGCAGATGAATATTTCATTCCGGGCCGCCGGGTGCGTCGCCGCCAAAATCATGATGTTGGTGAGATCGTCCACGTGAATCAGGTGATACAGGCGCTTGCCGCGCCCCAGCATGAACACCACGGGGCGCGCGGCCATGCGGAAAAATTTCAGCAGCCGCGTGTCGCCGGGACCGTAAATGGCGGCCGGGCGGATCACGGTATAGCTCAACGCGTTCTTGCCGGCAAAATCCCGTAGCCACAGCTCGGCCTCAGCCTTGGTCCGCTGGTAGATGTCGTCCGGCTTGAACGGATAGAGTTCGTCGGCCGGTGGGTTGGCAATATGGCCGTGGACCCCCACGGTGGAGACGTGCACAAACCGCTTGAACGCGGGATTCTTTAAGGCGGCTAAAGCCAGCAATTGCGTGCTGCGGATATGCACCTGGCGGTACATGGCATCGGCATACTTGGCCTCCCGAT
>JACPGM010000012.1 GCA_016188985.1 Lentisphaerota bacterium
TAAGGGAAATTATTGGCGCAGTAATAGAACCTTGACCATCAGAAACTGCCAAGAAAAAAAACATGAAGAATCAGGTCGCTTTCGAAGGGCGTGTTGCCTATATAGCGCTACTTGCCTTCTGCGCCCTTGGCAAACTCGAAGGCAAACAGTTTGGCCGAGCGCATCCTGAATCGCAGTCGAACCGGCTCCCCGGCCAAGTGGCTCACCTGGGGGCCTGAGCGCCACCATACTTCCTGGCCCGTGCCGTTGCGATCAATGGAGACGGCTTGATCCATTGCCTGCGCCGCGAGCGCCCTGCCCTCAGCGTCCTGAATCTCTACCCATACTTCTCCCAGACCGCTGCATTCCACGTTAAGCAGCAGCCGATCGCCCTGGAATACGAACGGCTTAGTGAGCAGCTCGCCGCCACGGTGGTCGGCGTCCGCGCTCACAAATCCGTCCAAGCGCTGTCGGACGGCGAATACGGAGCTGCCCTTCATTCCTCTTTCCACAATTTCGGGCGTGGCGCCGTGGACCCGGCGGGTGCCGAAGTAATACTGATATAACACCTCGCCGGCACGAACCATGCCCACGCCCCACATGATCATTCCACAGTCCAAATCGCCCTTTAGTCCTTCCCGGTCGCTTACCAGACCGGATGAGAGGTAGGGCTGACGATAGCGGCAGAAGGTCGTTCCATCGCCGCTTACCGCCAGATGAGTCTCAAACAGGCCTGAGTTATTCATCTTTCCCCGATAGTCTCGGCCGTGACAGGCGATTCCATCCCAGCGGCGAAAGAGGGAGGGAAAGGCCAGATATGCGTCTTGCGCCCAGGGATATATGGTGAGCGCAGGATTGTAGAGATCGGTGGTGGCAGGATCCTCGGCATCAGCCGCCATCACGATTGGCAGCTCGTCGTGCAGATAGGGGTAGTCATGACCGGCCGGCGCCTGGTTGCGAGGGTTAGGCGTATGCGGCCAGGGCATTTGGTAGAGGTCGTTGACTTCAACCCGTGCCACGCAACGCCTGCCGTGTTGCGCTCCGCCCAGTGTAGGAAAGGCGCGCAGGTAGGCGACGTATCTGCCAATCCGTGGATCGAACAGCACCTGATTCTGCGTATCACAAAGAAAAGGGACAGGTAGTCCGGGCACAAGCTCCCAGCGGAAGCCGTCAGCGGAGCGAAAGAGGAATAAGCCGCCGCGTGCGGTCGCCCGGGTCTCTTGCGTAGGCGCTGTATCCCCATAAAATGCCGGATCCAATCCCCAGGGCCCGGCTTGGCGAATGTCGAACAGACCTTTAAAGGGATACGCTTTTTCTCGCGGATCAATAAAGACACTGCCGGCGTTTACGCCGGGCAGCGGAAGGGCGCGACCCTGCCCGAAAGCATCCGGCGCCGGCGTTTGCCACTGTAAGCCGTCCCGGGAGGTGTGCACCGCCAGCCCGTCACGGTGCTCAGTCCGGGTATACAGATAGTATGTGTCCCCGTGGGCAACTACGCTTACCATGCCGCCGGAAACTTCGGTTCCCAGCGCCAGGGCGCCGATCTTTGCCGCACGGTTGACTGAGAGAGTTACATTCTCACTATGGTCTATCAGACGCCTATCAATAAAAAGCTGTCTTTTGGAGGCTATGGCAATCATGTTGTCAACAGCACAATTCAATCCCGGACAAGGCCCAGGCGTTCGTATTGCTCGGCCGGCGCATGATTTTGCCGCATCAGGCGCCTTAGATAGTCAATCATACGATTTTCCACCTGGCTGTCTTTCAGCGGTTTGGCTTGGGCTGGATCGGTCTTAAGGTCGAAAAGCATGGTTTGAAATTCATGCCGGCTGCCGGCAATCGGGATACGCAGGGTGGAAATCCCCTTGGTAAAGGGAAACGGCTGCTCCAGGGTGGCGGCTTTCAGCTCGGCCGGACTAAACAATCTATTCATGTGGGCGGGCATCACCGTGTAATTATAGAGCGGCCCATTCGTTTCGTTTATGGGCGCCCTCATGTAGACGTAGCGGCCGTCGGTAACATTGACGTGAGCACCGTGCCAGCCAAACAGCGCGGCTTCGCGCACGGGAGTGTTGGCCGCCACCGGCGCCTTCAGCGGCAGGCCCTGCATGTCTGCCGGCCGATCAATGCCGAAATAATCGAGCAAGGTGGCGGGAAGATCAATTGTCTGCACCAGCGCGTCGCGGCGCTGTCCCTGACAGCCGCAGCGGGGATCCCAGACAAAAAGAGGGATATGAGCAATTTCGTTGTAGAAGGGTATGGTAAAATCCAGTCCCCAGTAGCCGTGTTCGCTCAGCAGAAAGCCATGGTCCGTGTTGACCATGAAGAGCGTATCTTGCCAAAGGCCATACTTGTCCATGGCATCCATAAACCGGCCCAACCAGGCGTCGCACATGCTCAGGAGCGCGGCGTACTGGCAACGCATATGCGCGATGGCCTCGCGCGCCTCATCCACCTTGCGGCAAAACGGCCAGTCCCAGTGGGGGCCGTCGTAAGCGTGGGGATACACCTCGCCATACCGCTGCATGGCGAAAAAGGGCTGATTGGGGTCAAACATCTCCACCTGCAGGAACCAGTTGTCCTGGTCATGATTTGTTTCCAGAAATTCAATGCCTTTGCGAAAGGTTTGAGCCTGAGGATGGTCCTCCTCCGCCGGCATGAAGGAGCGATTGACAAAATCCTGCCGGATTGCCTTGTCGGAGCACAGCGCCAGGTTACGGCTGTCCCTGGGATAATTCCAGTTCTCATGGAGCACGGCTTTCCACGGATCCCCTTCCTGTCCGCGATTGAACTCCCAAGTGCCATAGCGCGTATGATAGTGGCTGCCACCGTCTTCAAAGTAATGGTAATGATCGGTGACCAGATGGGTGTGAACGCCGTTTTCGCCCAGCATCTGGGGCATGGAATCGTCAAACGGCTCGAGCGGACCCCAACTGCGGTGCAGGAAATTGTGCCGCCCGGTGTGCAGCTCCCGCCGTACGGGTATGCAGGGCATGCTGCCGATATAGCAGTTTTCAAAGGTCACGCTGCGCCGCGCAAGGCGCTGGAAGTTCGGCGCCTGCACCCAGTCGCAGCCATAAGGGGGCAGCATGTGGCGGTTGAGCGCATCGAACATGACCATGATCGCTTTCATGGTTGCTGATCATACCGTATCTCGCCGCGCTCAGGCCAGATATTTTTCTGTAGCGCGCCGCGGCCTGCCCTGCGAAGTCATCTGAACGAAACATTGGCAATTTTGCTTGTTGACTGTTGCCTTGAATAAGTCCAATTTACGCCGCGTGTCGTTTTGACTTAAGCCCGCGGTTCCGCTTTGCATCGGGAACCGCTCAACAAAGGAATGAGCTCATGAAAATGAAGATTGCGCGTGGATGCCGGCCAACGCCGCCAGCAGCAGCGCCTGAGCCGGCCGTTGCTGCGCCGGCGCCTACGCCTGAGCCAGCCGCCGCGCCCACGCCACAAGCGCCGGCGGCAATGCCTGCGCCGACCGAGTTGACCGTTGAGCGCCCGGCGCCAGTTGCGGCCGTTGCCGTAAGCAATTCACCGGAAACCGTGCTGGTCCAGGTGAATGACCAGGCCATTACCCAGGGCGACCTGGATGTCGAAATCAGCAAGCTGGCCAGGATGATGCAAAGTCAAGGCCGTTCCGATGATCAGTTTGCCATGATGCTGCCGGCCATCCGACCGCAGATTCTGGACAGCCTCATAGTGCGTTCCTTGTTGGCCGGTGAGTTTTTAAAGAAAAAAATTACGGCCGCTGATGGCGAGATTAACGGCGAAATTGAGAGAATCAAGGCTTCCTTGCCCAAGAACCGAACCCTGGAAGAACTCCTCAAGCTCAATGGTGTCAGCGATCAGGTTTTCAGGGACGACATTGCCGAGCAGGTCAAGTTCGGTAAACTGCTGAATATCGGCGAGCCGACCGACAAAGAGTTAAACGAGTTTTACGAGGAGAACAAGAGCCGGCTCTATGAGAAGCCGGAAACCATTCACGCCCGCCATATTTTGATCGGCGCCAAAGCCACTAACAGCCCCGCGGAGAAGGCCGCGTGCAAGGCAAAGGCCGAGACGCTGCGCAAACAGTTGGTTGATGCCAAGGGCGCGGATTTTGAAAAGCTGGCCCAGGAAAATTCTGATTGCCCCAGCAAGGCCGAGGGCGGCGATCTGGGCGAATTTGGCAAGGGCCAGATGGTGCCGGAGTTTGAAGCGGCGGCCTTCAGCCTGAAGACTAATGAAATCAGCGCCGTGGTCGAGACCGAGTTCGGTTATCATGTTGTCCAACTGCTGGAGCATAATGGCGCGCGGACAATTCCATTCGCCGAAGTAACCAATAAGATCGTGGCGCAACTTAAAGGCCGGAAATTGCAGGAGAAAGCGCGGCCATTCATCCAGGACCTGCGCGACAAAGCGACCATCACCTACCAGCACGGCGCCGAGCCGCTCAAGCCGATGATGATGCCGCCCTTTGGTGGGGCGGCGCCCACAGCAAAGGAGCCGGACGAAAGTCAGGCGGACAAAGAAGATGTCGCGCCAGTTCCTGCTGAGCGGCCCGCGGATAAAGACGCCGCCAAAGAAGAACCGCCCAAGCAGTAGAGCAATTGGTTGGCTTACACGTTGAAGCGGAAATGGCAGATGTCGCCGTCTTCGATCACGTAATCCCGACCCTTGACCTGCATTTTGCCGTGGGCCTTGGCTTGCGCTTCGGAGCCGGCGGCGACCATATCGTCGAACTTGATGATTTCCACGCGGATAAACCCGCGCTCGATGTCGCTATGCACCTTGCCGGCCGCGGTCGGCGCCGTGGACCCCTTGCGGATCGTCCAGGCGCGGACCTCGTCTTGGCCGATCGTGAAAAACGACCTGAGCCCTAAAGCGTCGTAGGCGGCCTGGTTCAGCCGGTCCACGCCGGAAGCGGTTAGTCCCAGGTCTTTGAGATAGGCCTCGCGGTCCGCCGGAGGCAGATCCATTATTTCCTGTTCGATGCGGCAGGATACCATAAACACGGTCTCGCTCTCGCGGCCCAGCTTGGCGCTTAAGCGGTCTTCGTCCACGTTGAAGACCCAGATGACCGGCTTAATAATCAGCAGGTTAAGGCTCCGGATAGATTCCATCTCATGAGGTTGAAGTGTCGGCGGCGCGAGCTTCATTCCGGTTTCAATTACGGCTTTGAGTTTGGTCAGCGTCTGTTCTTCCTGGGCCAGTTGCGGCGCCTGGTCGGCGCGTTTTTCCTTGCTCAGCCGTTCCAAGCGCTTCTCTATCAGTTCCAGGTCGGCCAGGAGCAGTTCGACTTCGAGCGTTTGCCGGTCCCGACCATGGTCCACCGAGCCGGCCGGATGATAAACCTCCGCGGCCGTGAAGGCCCGCACAACGAGGCAAAGCAAATCACAGCGCCGGGCGGCCTCCAGCCATTCCCGTTTGGCGTCGCCCGGGACCACGTCGGGACAGAGCACGATGTGATTTTCGGCGTATTTGGTTGCTTCGGGCTTGCAGAGCGCCGCGAGCGTATCCACGCGGCCGTCATGGATGGGGGCAATGCCTTCCAGTGTTTCGCCCGGTTTAAGCGCCGGCAATCCCGCGCCTTGCCGCGCGTCGCGCGCGGTTAGCAGCGTGAAAAATGTTTTTTTGCCCGATTGCGACAGGCCCAGCAAGGCGACGCGCATTTGGGTCTCCGAGCAGACGATTGGTAGATTCGAGTATTCGTGGATTCGTGAGTTGGTAAATTGTGTTTGAGTTACGAATCAACCAATTATCAAATTATCTTTGGGTTGTTATTTCGTTGTCTGGTCTCTGAATTTCAGACTACAGCCTACAGTCTATGGTCCTCAGCTTTCCGGCCTTCTTCCGGTAAATCACGAGAGTCGTGCTGGCCTGGCCAAAATGAGTCACGTTGGTCATAAGCTCGTAGCGCTCAGCCACGATCGCGGCGAATAAGGCCTTATCCTCCGGCGTCAGCGGTGTTACTTCCGGCGATTGAATTGCCAGCGCATAGCCGCTCAGCGCCGCCAGCGGCGCTTCCGTTGTTCGCAGCAGGCGCTCCAGGCCGGCGCGATTGAACACGTGTAAGACGGCGGCCTGATCGTCGCTGATGGCCGGGAAATAGCTGAATTGGCCCATTTCCAGACCGGCGGGCAATTTGCGATTGGCTTCCACGGCTAAGTAGGGGTCCTGGGTCAGAAGCTCGTCTCCCGGATTGGTTTCTTGCCGGATCAGTTCGGCGGTGTCGCGCAGTTTCTGGAGTGGCGAGCGGTCCTTGACCAGCCACCAGATGCGGTCACGTCCCTGGATGAACCAGTCCTGGTTGAGCGGCGATGAGCAGGCAGCGCCCAGCGAAATGATCAGCAAGCCTAATGTCAGCCAGGGAACCAGGCGTTGGCCGGAGAGCCGCACGGCCGGGCAGGCCAAGGCGACGGCCAGCAACGGAAAAACAAAAACCTGGTAATCGTCGTAAGGGAATGGCGCCAGAAAATGAATTAAGGAAATGGCGCCAAGACTCAGCCAGATCATTCCCAAAGAGGATCTTCCGGCGGAGATATCCGCCGGGGCCGGCGTGTCGGTCGGATTGCGCCCAGCCCATTTGGCAACGATAATGGCAATGCCGAGGCCGAAGGCCACAAAGTATGCCTGGAGCACACGCGAGAGGAATCCGACCTTATAGACCAGCGTCATCAGGCAAGAGCCGGAATGCCGCAGGGTATGGAATTTTATCACCCAATACAGGAAGGCTTCCGGCGCCAGAATCAGGAGAGGCAGAAAGACTCCTGCCGCCGCGAGCGTCGCGCCTAACCCGAAATACAACCAAGCCAGCGCGCCTACTTGTCGCCGGACCAATAAGAGGTAAAAGAAAACAATTGGCAGAACCACACCGGCCGAACTGCGGGCGCCGGCGGCCATTGCCATGAAAATGCCGGCGAGGAAAATCAACCAGGCGCGCCGGCGGGATTGCCCTTCGACCAGCGCCAGGAATCCGGCGAGCAACAGCAAGGCCGTAAGCGAATAGGTCTTAACCACGGTGAAGAAATAGCTTTGATATACGTTGACGCTGATGAGGGTGAAAGTCGCCAGGGCCGCGCCGGCGCGCAATTCCGCACTGACCAGCCGGGCCGCCAGCCGGGCGGCCACTGCGGCCGCGGCCAAGCCAAGCAGGACCGTTATCAGCCGGCCGCCGGCCACGCCGCCTGCCGTCGCCAAGCCTATGGCGGGCAAGCCCGCTGTGAAGATTGGTTGGAATAAGGCGTAGACCAGCGGCATAACCGGGCCCTGGCTGAAAGCAAAATCCAGATAAGGCAATTGGCCTTTGGCAACCAGCCCGGCAGCATATAAATACCAGCCTTCATCCTGATTTAAATCGCCCAGATAGAGGTTGGCGCATGATAGGGCCGCCGCGGCCATAACGGCGATCAGCCAAAGCAACGGTGAAATGCGAGCTGGGGAAGTCATCAATCTTCTTTCTGCAGTGGGCGCAGTAGTCCGCCCAGCGGCCGCTTAATGTCCAGCCGGCGGGAAGATTTACTGTTGTCCTGATTGCCGGCCGCCGAAGCGTTGCTGTTGGAATGCGAGCGGCCTTGGGCATCCAGGACGCCCTGGATAATGCTGTCGAAGGCGTCTTTGCTGGCCAGGGTTTTTACGAAAGCTTGCCAGACATCAATTTCCGGATTGCTGAGCGTGCCCTTGACCGGAACAAGCGCCTTGAAGGTTGCCGGGAAGGGAATGCCGCCCAGGCGCTTTTGCCGTTCGGGCGTCAGTTTGACCTGGCTGAAGGTCAGATGCAAAATTGATTTCTCCGGATCAAAAACGCCCTGCTGGCAGTAGAGGGTCATGGTTCCGGAGACCTGACCTTTTTCAAACCCACCGCGCTTAGCCAGCGCCTGAAAATGGGCAAGGTCAATGGTCTGGATGGAACCCGTAAGATCAAAGCTAAGCTTGGCGGGATCCTTGATGGGCGCAATCCGCCCATTGAGATCGAACGCGCAGGCGCGCTCGCCGGAGAGAATCTGGCCCAGCAGGTTGAGCGTGCCGGACATCGAGTCGTCCCGGCCGTAATTGGCGATATCTTTCAGGCGCGCCTCAAGATCAAAGCTCAGTTGCATTGCAGGCTCGCTGATCTGGTGGTCAACATATTCCACGCGCGTTTTGGCCTCCATTTGCCGGATGACGAAGTCCGGTATTTTCCGGCCGGTATCTGTAGCTTCACCGGCGGCCGATGGCGCAGGGGTAGGGGCCGGCGCGTTCGACGCGGCGGAACTAAAAGCTGCAACGACTGGTCCGATATTTACCGCCCCTTCGCGGTTGCGAATTACGCTCAAGGTCGTATCCCGAATTACGGCTTTCTTGATTTCAGCAATACCGCCGTGGAATAGCGCCGGCAATCCGATCTTCAATTTGAACCGTTTCATGGTCAGCATGCTCACTTCGTCGAAGCCCGGCGGATTGATGATCTCCACGCCCTTAAGCGCAAGCGAGCCGCCCAGGAGATTGACGCTGACACTTCCCACAGTGGCGTCCAGGTTCCAGCGCTCCTTAGCCATTGGTAGAATCCATTTGCGCAGGGAATCGGTAAGCCCATAGGCCAGGAACAACTGCAGCGCGACAATAACGGCTGCCAGCAAAGCCACAATGATGATTATATTTCTTTTCATGGTCTCCTTACGCTATTCTGTTTTTCATTGAGCATACCTTGGGCCTTGCGCCGACGCAAGCAGCAAGTCCCGAAATATAATTTATCTTGTCTTGCCGTTATTCCAATCATAGCATCTTCTGGCAAACAGGGTCCAAGCGAACCTGAACCATGGACCATGCAAGATATTGAGGCCGATTTAGAAGCGATTCCGGTTGTTGATGCCCATGAGCATGTGCGCGGCCATGCTGAGTGCCGGCCTTGCCCAGAAGCAACTGATTTTCTGACCGGGTCTTACCTTGCCTCCCTGCTGGCCCACGCCGACGGTGCTCTTGCGGCCAGGATTGCGGACACAAAACGGGACGACCGACAGCGCTGGCGGGACTTGGTGCAAATCTGGCCACTGGTTAGCGGAAGTGGGCAAACCACGCCCGCGGAAAATAGAAGGTGGACAACCGGATAGATTTAGCTATGCTCGCGCTGGTCAGACTCCCATCGAAACCGGCTAAGACCGATTGGTCAGATCAAGTCGGATAATCACGAATATCGTCAGCCAGCAGAAGCTGAGGCCATGATTAAATGGCTGATTATTGACGGCTATAACCTGATCTACCGCTGCGGTGCAGAGTTAGGTATAGCACCCGGCAGTTTGGCCAGCCGGCGCCGTCAATTTATTCAACTGTTGGAGCGAGCGCTGGGCCTGCTGGCCGAACGCATTACCGTGGTCTTTGACGGCCGCGCTGGTGACCGGCCTGCTGAGCCGGAGAGTCTGGTCGTGGAAGTGCTTTTCTCGCCCGGCAATAAAACCGCCGACACGGTTATCGAACAACTGGTGTTTAAGGCCGGGAAGAGCGGTGGAGCGGTGGTGGTCACTTCCGACCGGCCTGAGCGCGAAACCGCGGAAGCCGCCGGCGCGGCAACCATGGCCTGTTCGATTTTCTGCGCGCAACTGAAAGAAACCTTGGCGCGGATCGAACAGGACCTGTCCCGCGCCGCGCGGGACAAACCCAGCCGCAGTGCGCCCCCAGGCTTTGTCAATCCGTTCGATAGTCTTACTTAAAGCGGGACTATGCCCGCAACCCAAAGAAATTTCCTCCTCAGGCGGATCCGCCCCTGCCTGCCGGCAGGCAGGTATGGTGGATCGTTCCATAGGCAGACCCGCCTATGGTGGGAACCACTGATGGACAGTGATGAACACTGATAATCCTGCCGCGCTCCGCCATAGAGCTTCGCGACGGCGAGAAATTCCCATCCGTGTCTATCCGTGTGCATCCGTGGTGAGTAGTTGCGATTTTATGGCTTGGGCAGGGATGGCAAAATAAGCCAAAAATAACTACAAATTGTAGTTGCATTGATTCGGACCACTTGATATGGTAGCCGAAATTTCAGAACTGTTAGGACGGCAATGCTGATTAGTTGAGGAAAATTATGCATTTAAAGAGCCTGGAACTGGTAGGGTTCAAAAGTTTTGCCAACCGTACGCTGGTTGAATTTGGCGAAGGCATCACCGCGATTGTCGGGCCCAATGGCTGTGGCAAGAGCAATTTGTCGGATGCCATCCGCTGGGTGCTGGGCGAACAGAGCGCCCGACTCCTGCGCGGTTCCAAAATGGAAGACTGCATTTTCAGCGGCACGGACACGCGCGCGCCCTTAAACCTGGCGGAAGTAAGCCTGACCTTCGCCGATTGCGAGAAAACTTTAGGGACGGAATACCACGAAATCACCGTCACGCGCCGCGTGTTTCGCAGCGGGGAAGGCCAGTATTTCATCAATAAAACACCCTGCCGGCTTAAAGATATCCAGCGCCTGTTCATGGATACCGGCATCGGCACCAACTCCTATTCGCTCATGGAGCAGGGCCGCATTGACCTGATCCTGCGCGCGCGCCCGGAAGACCGGCGCGAGGTTTTCGAGGAAGCCAGCGGCATTACCAAGTATAAGACCGACAAGCGCGAGGCCCTGCGCAAGCTGGAACAGACCGAAAACAACCTGCTGCGCGTGGCCGATATCATCCGGGAAGTCAAGCGCCAGATCATTTCGCTGCAGCGCCAGGCCGGCAAAGCCGCGCGCTACCGCAAGTTGGTCGAGGAGCTGCGCCGGTTGGATATCTTCTTATCCCGCGAAAAACTGGCCGTCCTCTCCGGCGAACTCCAAACCGCGGAAGCCTCCCTGGCCTCCCTGAACGAATCTCTCGAAGCGCTCCAGCAGGATATCCAACGCCGCGAACTTGAGAGCCAGGAGCTTAAGACGGCTTTGAATGCCAGTGAACAGGAAATTGACACCCAGCGCCAGGCCGACCTGGAGCAGCAAACCCTGCTGGAACGGACGCGCCATGCGGTGGAAAATGACCGGCGCCGCCTGAGCGAATTGGAGGACTTGATCCAACGCGACACCCGCGATATGGGCGCGGCTACCCGTGAATTGGATAAAAACCGCAGCGCCTTCGAGCAGGGTCAAAACAAACTTGAACGCGCCGACGAGCAATTGAAGGCAGCCGAGGCCGACCTGCAAAGCAAGTCAAAGAAAAACGCCGAGCACGAGCACGCGCTCGATCAGACCAAACAGGAAATCCAGAAACTACTGGCCGAAACCCTGGAACTCGACGACCGGCATTCCCGCCTGCAAAACGAGCTCCGCCAGATGGATAACGATGATCGCCAGGTGGTTAGCCGGCGGGAACGCTGCGCCGCCGAGCAGGCCAACTTGAAACTCGTTCTGGATGATCATGAAAAAAGGATCAATGAAACGGCCTTGGCGCTGAAGACCCTGAGCACGGCCGTCGAGCAGGCTGAGGCGCAATTTTCAACGCTCCTGGCTGACCGCGAGGGTCTTACCGCGGGGATCAAGGATCTGGAGAACTCTCGCGCGCAAAACCAGTCGCAGGCCGCCGCGCTGACCGCGCAGATCGAGCTGCTCACCAAGAGTTTGTCTGAGCGCTCCGAATGCTCGCAAAGCGTCAAGCAGGTGCTGGCCGACCCGGCCCAACTCGGCGTGGCAAAAGAGCGTATCCTGGGCCTCCTGGCAGACCAGATTACCGCCGAACCCGAATACGCCCGGGCGCTGGAGGCGGTCTTGCGGATGTGGCTGGATGCGGTTGTTGTAACCGATGCAGCCGCGGCCGGCAGTTTGCTGCGGCGTTTGAGCGCCGAGCCGCAAGGGCCGATTTGTCTCTTGGCGGCTGATGGGATTGCCGTTGACTCCGGGCCGGCGGCGCCGGGAGTTCCGGCCACAGCGCTGATCGCTCAGGTGAAGACCATAAAGGCCGTGCAGCCATTACTGAAGCGGCTGCTCTATCAGGTCTGGGTTGTTGATTCGCTCGAAGCTTTGCCTTCGGCGGTTCCACCCGAAGCTGTGTTTGTGACTCGCGAGGGGGCCGTGGTGCGCGGTCAAGGCGCCTGGGAACTGCACGGCGATAATCCGCGCCGGGCGGCGCAACAGTTGGCCGCATTTGAGGCGGAGCTTCGCGGCCGGCCGGAGGATCCTTCCGCGGGCATATTGGCGCAGGGCGAAGCTTTGGCCCGCGAACTGGCCGACCGCGCGCGGCAATTGAGCGCAGTGGAAGAGGCGCATGAGCGCGCGCGCGCCGCGCTTGATGAAAAGCGCCAGACCCTTGCCCGGCGCGAAGGCGAACAGGAACTGGTGGGGCGCGAGGCCCAGCGGGTGCGGGATAATTTGGAAACGGTGAGTTTTGAACTCAAGGAACTGGAAAAACAGGGCGGCAGTCCGGAGCGCAAGAGCGCCATGATTACCGAGATGGATGGGTGCCGCGCGCGCCGCGCCGAGATCAAGCTGCTGGTGGAAACCAGGAACCAGACGCTGGCGGTTTTAGAGCAGGATCATAAGCGCTCATTGAACGAAGTTATGGCCGCCAACGTGCGGGCCGCCCAGCAACGCCAGGAGCTTGAGCACCTGCAAGCCCAGCGCGAGCCGCTCAGCGAACGTATTGCTCAGGCGGAGACGATGATCCGGGAGCGCACGGCGCGCGTGGAGGAATATCGCGCCGCCATTGAGGGGCTCAAGCGCGCAATAGCCCAGCAGGGCACCCGGATTCCGGAACTGGAGCAAAACTGCCGGACGCGGGCCGAAGAGCGCAAGACTCTCCAGGAAAAGAGGGAACGCCAGCAGCGCGAGGCCGGCAGCGCCGAGGAACAACTCAAGAAACTGCGCGCGGCCATTGAAGAACAGCGCGCGCGCCAGAACGAGCTGACCGTGAAGGGCACCGAAGCGCGGATGAAGCACGAGCATATCCTGGAGCGCATTACCGGCGAGTATCGCCTGACGGCCGAGGCCATCCGGGCCGAGCCCGAACCGGAATGGCCGGAAGGCGTTCGGCCGGCGCTGGAGGCCGTCGAGAGCCAGGTGGCGGAGCTGCGCGCCAAGATTGAAGCCATGGGATCGGTCAACACCGGCGCCATTGACGAATACCAGCAACTGCAGGAGCGCTTTGATTTTCTGACGCACCAGCAGGATGACCTGGTCAAATCCAAACAGCAACTGATGGACTTGATCCGCAAGATCAATCAGACGACGACCGATCTGTTTTCCAAAACTTTCGCCCAGATCAACGAAAACTTTCAAGCCATGTTCCAGCAGTTGTTCGGCGGCGGCGTTGCCAAGCTGATCTTGACCGACGAAGAAGATATCCTGGAGTGCGGTATTGAGATCTTTGCCCGTCCGCCGGGCAAGCGCCTGCAGAGTATTTCCCTGCTTTCGGGCGGCGAGAGCACCATGACGGCCGTGGCGTTGCTCTTCGCCATTTACATGGTCAAGCCCAGCCCGTTCTGCCTGCTGGACGAGTTGGACGCGGCCCTGGACGATTCCAATATCCACCGGTTTGTCAAGGTGCTGCAGGGTTTTGTGAACCAGTCCCAATTCCTGGTGATTACCCACAACCGCCAGACTATCGGCGCGGCCGGCACGCTTTATGGGGTGACAATGGAGAGCGACAAAGTCTCCCGGATCATGTCCATGCGTTTTCAGGACGATCGTCTGGCGCCGGCGCCCGCCGCGGCCAAGACGCTTGAGCCAGCCGCCACGCCCGTGGCGGCCGCAGAGCCGCCGATTAGTGATTCCGCGCCAGTGGCCACAGCATAGTTGCCTTGAATAATTCAAGGCGCAGTAAAAGGTATGGATGATTATTTGTTATTTTGGTCGGCGCTCCCAATGGCCTCAATATCCGTCTTCGCCCCTATGCATTGCAAAAAAAAAGTAAAAAAGCGTAACCCCTCAGTTTTTAGGGGGCAAGAGGTAGGGCGCGTTCGTCCAGCCTTCGTAGCCAGTAGGCTTACTACGGCGGAGTAGGCCCGAACGCGCCGCGGACGGCTCGGCGAGCCGTCCCTACCTTCACGCGACCACCTCATAACTGACCCATTACTTCGAGACTGGGCTGGCGTTCAACAAATACGATTATAACAGCAGGTCTGAGGTGATTGTCGGCGATAAATTCTGGGGCGCGAACCTGAATGATACCGGTGATCCCGTGCTGGGCCAGGGCTTTGCCTACATGTATGACAACATCGGCAACCGGACTGCCGCCAGCCGGGACAATGAAGAAACAACTTACACGGCCAACAACCTGAACCAATATTCTCAGCGGACTGTCGCTGATCTGATTGACGTCATCGGCTCTGCCGAGACAAACATCACGGTCACGGTTAATGATTTGCCGACCACCCGCCACGAGAAGTATTGGCATCGTGGGTTGGATGTGACCAATGATTTGTCCGCTGTCTGGCAGGAAGTAAATGTCGTCGGCGTCTACAATCCGCCGGGAACCAGTGATCCCGAAATTGTCAGTTCCGAAACCGGGCACGTTTTCGTGGCGAAGACGCCGGAGCAATTCAGCTATGATGATGACGGGAACATGCTTTCCGACGGCCGATTCAATTATTCATGGGATTGTGAAAACCGGCTCATTGCAGCAGAGACATTACCTGATCTGCCGACGTCCGTGCCCCGGCAGCAATTAGTGTTCGCCTATGACTATATGGGC
>JACPGM010000018.1 GCA_016188985.1 Lentisphaerota bacterium
TCACCCCCGCAAGCGAGTGAAGTTTGTTTTCAAGTTGAGAAATAAAGTCCCATGAGCCGCTTACGAAGTTGACTCTGATGGCCGATGCTCGCGCTCTCGGATCGACGAAAACGGAACCGTCGCCGTCGAAAACGCCGCGGATGAAATGGGAAAGATATAGAACGGGCACTGGGGGAAACTGAACGGTTAAACTCTTCTTGGGTGTGATGCCCAACGCCACGAGGTCATCAGCCAGTTTCCTCCTACAGAAGGTGAAGCGGTAGATTGTACCACCGAGTGTTTGATTCACGAGTTTGATTGGATGGTTTGATGCCATGCAACTCCGCACTCTTTCGAGCAGTGGTAGGGAGATGGAACTCAGTTCTGGCACCAACATTCCTGATGGACCAATTCCGATGTGTCCATCGGTTAATATGAGGCCAAGGACCCACGCCATTGCGGGGCTCCACGTCGCGAAAAAATCCTCGTTGATGGTATAAAGAACCTGGATGATCCGGCCTTCAGTTATGGCGTTTCTTCTGGATTCCGTCTTGTCCCTTGCATCGATCCCGTGACGTCCGAGGTACTTCCACACGGTCTTTCGGGAGACGTTGAAGCGTTTCGCTATTCCGTCACAGGACAGTTTCTCTTCGTGGTAGAGACGGCGGATTTCTTTGGGATTGGTTTGAGCCTCTAGCGACACCCTCGTCTTCTTGACAGTGGCGGTGAGCTTCTGGGCCTTTGTGTTGGTCGGGATGTTGTACTGTTTTCTTAGGCGAATGACATAGGCAATAGAGATATCGAACCGCTTGGCTATGGCCTTCTGTGAGAATCCTTGCTGATGGTGCAAGGCAATGAACGCATCTCGGGACAAGCGTTGCTGAAGAGTCTGTCGGGACGCGGATGGTTTGAGTTCTGTTGGCACATCATTCATTTAGTTACATCGGCCTCACTCGTAACATTAGGGGTTCACTATCGGTCTCCTGAAAACTTCGCAAGTCATCTCGAACTCGGCTTTAAATCCATGGACAAACGAAAGCGCCGCCATATAAAGGGCTTCGAGTTCCGCAAACGTAACGATAGGATCTCCGGCGAACTTCATTGGCGTTTCGCGGCGAGTGGGGGAGAAATTCTTGGTGCTGAAGACGAACGAGTCGGTCAAGGCATAGAAAGCATGGCTGAAACGATGCCGGAGGGTATCGTGCCAAAGCGCGTTCAGGGTGTTGCCAATCGACAGCCCGAGTGGCGTAGCAAGTCGCATAATCTCTGTAATCCTCTGGCTGGGTTGTTGGCAAACTATTTTCTGTCCCTTCTTATTGAGGCCGTGGAAGGTCCAATCTTCCGGTTGTCCAGAATGGAGAAGCAGTAGATTGCGGATGACGGATTGAGGGAAGTCCGACTCCATGATGTGACAGTAGACTATCATCCTGATCCGGGCTGTCGCACGAGCATCTTCCTTGAACTGATCCGCAATGGTTGCGAACTGCTGAGTGAACTCCCTCATCTCGCACCATTCCCACGCTGGTGCGTCGTTCACCCTGCGTTTTCCGGGGGCTGTCGCGATCTGCATGTCTTGATCGACAGGGAAAATTGCACGCCAGAGAGCTTTCCTCTCTTTCTGTCTTGCGGGTGCAAACAAGTCAACGAGACTTGCACGAATCTGTTTTGAGTCAGGGATATTCATTGTGTCTTTGGTCAACGTGGGCGCTCACGATCGGCGCGTTTCGCGCGGTACCAACGATGGGTTGAAACATCTCTCATGTGTTCGAGTTTTCCGTGTGCATCTTGAGTTCTGAGATGTCCGTGATCGACGATGCTTCTCGGAGCTTTGGTTCCGCCCATGACCGGGCGGCTTGGACAATAGCGGAGTCATTCCCCTTGATTCTGCGTTCAATCATGAGGATGTCCGAGACATACACCTTCACTTCGTGCGGTTGAGAAGAACCTGGCACTTGGCAAATCAGGGTGATGATTGCATTATGCACCTCGTGAGAGATCAACGTTCGCTTGATTGTGAAGTCTGCCATGATTATTTGCTCCTTTCGTCCAACAGTCTCATAATAGTTTTAACATTGCATGGCGAGATAAAGCCGGTTTTATCCCGGCTATAGCCGACGTAACATCGGCTCTACCAAAATCAATGTCCGTATGATTATGGGATTATTACAAAATCAACGACTGTCATTCGCTTCATCGACATGTTTCGATTGTGTCCGGCAGGTAGGTGTGTTGCAGAACGAACCGGAACCCTATGCGATGCAGAAGGGATCAAACAATTATTTCCGGTTTTGTGTCCCGGCTGGGTATGCGGCTCATGTTCCAGCGGCGTCGCTCTGGTGTAAGTTTGTCCATGTTCCGCAATGTTCGGATTGTCGGCCCGGCTTATAGTGCCGCGATCCCCCATCTCCAACCGTTTGCCAATCCATGCGTCCCAATCAGTTCTGGGATGCCATGGGCGGCAGCTCACCGGTTGCCTTCTTCGCGTTTGCGGCGTCGAGCAATTTCTTCGTTTCCGGCGTGTAGAAGGACATAGTCGGCAACAGGAGCGGGCAAAAGGGACCCTGAGCCATGGCTCCGCGTAGGACTTCGCGGGCCGTCGAGTATAACACTGACGTTGCGTTCGTCCTGACCATCCACTCAATATTCTCCTCAGGATAGCTCGCCGCGACCGCGAACAAACTCACCAGTTCGATTGTGAAGAAGTAAGGCGCATTCGCCGCCGGCCCAGCCTGCTGCTGGATTCGCAGGCTTACCTGCCAGCGGCGCGGATCGCTTTTGTCCGGAAGGTAACCTGGCGTGATAACCAGGCTCTTATCGGTGAGAGCGACAGGATTTTTCGGGTCGTGCTCTCGATTGGCTGTGACGTTCAATTCCGCCACAAAGTAGGAACTAAGCTGCAAGGCTGATGGTTCCATGTGTCACTGGTTCCTTTGGGTTCTCTGTCGTTTTGATCATATAGGGCTTGTGCTCGCTCCCATAAGAGCCGATACCCGATATTCTCTCATACCAGGAGAAAGTCGGCTGTCGCAATGCCTGGAGGGTGGTCACATTCAACCGGCCTTCCCACAGCGCTACCAGCATCAGATTCAGAGACTGTGAGGGGCGTTCCCGGCCGGTCTCCCAGCGGGTGCAGGTCTTCTCGCCGATGCCCAGGAGACCGCTCAACTTCAGTTGCGTTAGTCCCAGGACGGGCTTTCTTCTTATCCATGATCTCCAGCGCCTCGCCGGTCAGATACACCTCGCCGGTTGCGGGGTCCTTCAAAGCGGGGACTTTTACCATAACGGTTTCCGCAACCGCCTTTCCGTCCGGCGTCGGGATGTGCACCGGCATTTCAATCTCAATCCGAACCGCGTTTTCCAGCGGCGCACTCATAGTGTGTCTCCCTTATTTCTATCCGGTTTATGTGCAGAGTAAATAATCACGGCGCCGTTGGGCATGAGGCCAACCTTGGCATACATCTTGACCGCCTGAAATGAGAAGAAGAACGCGTAAGTCTCCGTAGGTTCATCCATCAACTTCCGGCCGCCAAGTACGGAGGGATCATTAAGTGCATCCGAGATTGCCGTGAGCATCTCATAGCGAAATGTAAGTGGAAATGTAGCGCCCCAGTCCAATACGGCACTTTGCCGTACAATGATTCGCGATGGGGATCCGGAGTCAAGCGCCTCTCGGACTTTGCGTTTCCATTCATCTGGTATGTGTGATGCCATAACCTATTCTGGCACTCACGGCATACAATGTATCAATTGATACATTGTGCCGTCAACTACTTTTTTGGATTATTTTCACGCGGCAGAATATAAGGTTTCCTCAATTAAACCAGGTATTCTTCCGCAATTTCCTCAGCGGCTTGGGGCAGCACACCGACAGCCCAGGCCAGGTCAAGGATCGTGTAGCGCGCGCGCATCTGGTGGGCATGGAGCACCGAGGCCAGGAAACGCTCGCGGGAGCAGCCGATATCGGCGATGCGGTGCGCGGCGCCCGCGGAACGCAGACACTGTTTGATGGCGGCGGCCGGCCGGGTCATCGGTTGCAGCGTGGCTCTCAGATTGTCCCAAAGCGCTCGTTCGTCCTCCAGCCGCTGAACGGCCTGTTGGGCCTTACGGCGCTTGAGCGCGTGCTCGGTTTCAACGGCGCCGGTCAGCGACTGCCAGTAGGCCTGATCGGTGGCTTCCGCGCGGAATTGGAAGCGGGGCCGCTCGATTTCCAGGACGCGCTCATATAGCGCGCAGGCGAAAATTGTTCCCAGGCCGACCTGGCGGCCGTGGTAGTCGTGGGGCGCGCCGTGGATTTGGGCGGTCATATCGAGCGCATGCGAGACCAAGTGCTCGCCGCCCGAAGCTGGAAATGATGTTTCCGCCATGGTCATGGCGATCCCGGAATAAATCAGGGCTTGAAAGAGCGCGGCGATGGCTGGCGGTTCCCGCGCGCGGATTGCTTCGGGACGCGCGGAATAAGCTCCTTCGAGCGAACTGATCAGTTGCGCGGCGCGCGGGCAGTAATACTCCGCGAACAGCACCTGGTTAAGCTTCCAGTCGGTGATGCTGACCGGCTTGGCCAGGACGTCGCCCAAACCGGCGCTGGTCAGTTCGCGCGGGGCCTGCTCAATTACGGATGGAGTTGTGGCAATGACCCGCGGGACAGTGCCGCTCAGGATTCGTTTTATGCCGCCGATGGTGGGCGCGATATTGTTCGAGGCATAGCCGTTCATGGAGGCGGCGGTGGGAACAACGGCGTACGGACATTTAAGATCGCAGGCGAGCCACTTGACCAGGTCGCTGATGGCGCCGCTGCCCACGGCCAGCAAGCCGTCGCCAGACGGTAACCGGGCAGAGAGCGTATCGCGAGTGAGGTCGTCACAAACCGGGCGGCCCTCTGGCGTGTCCGGCACGATAAAGGTTTGGACCGTTAGGCCTGCGCGGTTCAAGACGGCGGCGCATTCGCGGCCGATCAGGGGATAGGTGCGTTGATCGGCCACCAGGTTTATGCGTTTCCCGGCCAGATGCGCGGCCAGCAGCGCCGGCAATTGCTGAATGGCCTGTTCGGAATAAACGACCGCATGGATGGGAATGGAATGCTTTTTACCGCATTCGCACGCGAACGTTTGGCCGAGCAGTTCGGCGGGATTCATGATTCAATGCCAGGGAATTTTAAAGTTCGGACTGGATTCCCGTTTTCACGGGAATGACAGAATGGATGCGTGCGTTTGTCATTCCCGACTTGATCGGGAATCCAGAATAGTTACGGCTTGGCAGCCTAATTCAGTGTCCGGCGCACGGCTTCCAATTGGCCGGCGCTGCCCAGGTAGCGGCTCTTGGCGGCAATGTAGCCGGTGAATTCAGCCATGAACACCTTGCCGGGCGGGCGCAAATCGAAGTTCTCGGGGTGTTCTTTAAGGTGTTCGCGATGGACGCGGCACCAGACCAGGCGGCCGTCAGTGTCAATGTTCACCTTGATCACGCCGAGTTTGGCCGCCTTGGCGAACTCGGTCGGGTCTACGCCGCGGGCATCTTTCAGTTTGCCGCCCGCGGCGTTGATCCGGTTCACTTCATCCTTGGGCACGGAGCTGGAGCCGTGCATCACCAGCGGGAAGCCGGGCAGAAGTTTCTGGATGGCCGCAATAATCTCGAAGTGGATGCCCTGCTTGGCGGTGAACTTGTAAGCGCCGTGGCTGGTGCCGATGGCGCAGGCCAGGCTGTCGCAGCCGCTGCGCTTGACGAAATCCGCGGCCTGGTTGGGATCGGTCAGGTGCACGCGATCTTCGGCCACGGAGATATGCTCCTCAACCCCGCCTAACTGGCCCAGTTCGGCTTCGACCGCCACGCCTTTTTGGTGAGCGGCCGCAACCACGCGCCGGGTGATGGCGATATTTTCCTCATAGGGTTTCATGCTGGCGTCAATCATGACGGAGCTGTAGAAACCGCTCTGAATACAATCCATGGCTGTTTCCTCGTCGCCATGATCCAGATGCACGGCGAAAATGGCATCGGGAAAAATCTGATCGGCCGTGCGCAGCATGGCTTCCAACATGCGCTTATCGGCATAGGCGCGGGCGCCCTTGGAAATCTGGACGATAAACGGCGCCTGGCTTTCCAGGTTACCGCGGAACAGCCCGATGGTCTGTTCCATGTTGTTGATGTTGTAAGCGCCGATGGCGTAGTTACCGTAGGCGTGTTTGAACAAGACCTTGGGGTTGACGATCATTGCGCTCCCTTCCAGAAGGTTTAGCTCTGCTGCGCTGCGCGAATACAACATGGTTTAAAGTTCACAGTTGCTGAGTTCTCCTCCAGAGGCGGATCCGCCTACGGCGGAACAGTTGATCGAATTTATTCTCCAATCCGCCAACTGCTGAACTGTGTACCTGGAACCGTGAACCAAGCTGCGAATGCATCTATAGCGCTTTTCCCCCGGCCGTCAATCTTTTTGTAATGGGTCAGTTATAGGGGGGAAGTATGAATACGGCTGTGCCGGCTGCGAGGCTTAGCCGACACCGCCGAGATTCCTCGCTAACGCTCGGAATGACCGTGTCTGCGTGTCATGTCGAGCGAAGTCGAGACATCTCACTTCAGTGGTATACTTCTGGTTGCCCCCCAATAACTGACGCACTACATCTTTTTTAACATTTTGCTTGCTAAGTTCCAGGCATATAATCATAATATGCTCCGAAAGCGAGGGGTGTATCGTAAATGAACGATAGCCTGGCCAACGAGCAGGTAACCACCGAGGATATTGTCTTTGAATGCAATGCCTGCGGCCAAAGCCTGGTAATTAATGCCTTGGGCGCGGGCTTGGCGGTGGTTTGTCCGGCCTGTGGCGGCGAACTCCAGGTCCCGGAGACCCGGGGGGCGGATGGCGGCCTGAACGGGGCTGCTTTTACCGATGGCAACGGGAAAATTGAGCGGGAACTGCCGGAGATTTCCGAGTTGCTGGCTGATGCACGCACGCAGATTGATACGCTCAGGCTGGAGATAGATGAATTGCAGGTCCGCCGTCAGTTTCTGGAGAAGCGTTATAGCCGCACGTCCCAGGGTCTGCAGGCGCTCCGGCGGGAGCTGAGCGCGATCCGCAAAGCGTTTGACCAGGTGGATGCCACGCTCAAGACCCTGGAAGAGTCGCCCGCCGGCGATACTCAGCCGATTGCCTGAGGCGGACCGGAGAAGACGGACGCCAGACGACGGACGACAGCCCGGAGAAGACAGACGACGGAGAGCGGCCTGGTTGCTCCGCGGTAGGGACGGCTCGCCGAGCCGTCCGCGGCGCTCTCGGCGAGAGCGCCCTACCAAAATTCCTCCGCCTTATGCGGATCCGCTCAAGGCGGAAAATATTTTTAGCGAAAGCTTTGGCTGACCGCTGATTTCTACATTCTTTATTCGGCATTTCTCAAGAGCGGCGTGAGGCAGGTCTTGAGTTCGGCGCTCAAGTCGCGCTGCCGGTAGCGCTCCAGGCGCTGACGCTCTCCGGCGAGCACGGCTTCCCGCAGTGGTCCTGGCCGGACAAGCTGGCCCATCATCTCGGCGATTTCCTCCCATTTTTTTTCGCGCACCAGCACGCCGGCGCCGGAAAGAGTTTCCGGCACGGCCCCGGCGGCATAGGCCAGGATCGGCAGGTCGTGGGCCATGCTTTCGATGAGCGGAATACAGAATCCCTCATGTTCGCTCATACACAGGAACAGGTGCGCCCCCTGGTAATAGGCGCTCAACTCGTTCTGCGTCACGGTGCCGCTAAAGACAACCGGGTCGAGGCGCAGCCGGGCGGCATAAGCGCTCAGCAGGGCCTGGTAACGCTCAAGGCCCGTGAATGAGCCGACGTGAATGAACCGCGCGGCGCTCTCAACGAATTTCTGGAAATAGAAGAAGGCCAGGAGCGCATCTTCAATGCGCTTGTTGGGCACACAGCGGCCGACAAAGAGGATATTAATCCGGCCGTCGCGGAGCCCGCGCAGCACGCGGGAGTCGGGACGCGCGCCGATGGCCCTGAAATCCAGCACCAGCGGCACGACGCGCACGTCGGCATATCCCAGCGCGGTCAGCTCCGCGGCATTAAAAGAACTGACCGCCAGGTTGACCGCGGCCGTTTTAGCCAGTGAACGGGTCTGTTCCCGGCCCCAGGCCAGTTCGTGGACGAGCTCTTCCTGCAGGCCCCGGAAAAAGTGAGCGGGGGTAATATTGTGATAGCGCAGGGCCTTGCGGCAATTCAAGCCCTCAAAGATGTCGTTCACCCTCGAGCCGATTGAAAGGTGCAGCAAAGCAATATCAGCGGGACCGATTGAGCCGGGGGCCTCCGTGGCGGCACGGGCCTCAGCGCGCAAGTCAGGGCTGGTGTGATTGGGCTCGCAAAAAATTTCGGAGACATAACCCCATCTTCGGAATAGGGCGCGCAGCTCCAGCGCCTCGTTACTGATGGCATCGGCGGGAGTGAACCCGGCCACAAGCTGATGAATGGCTTTCATGTTCGGCGTTGGGCGAACTGCCGCAGGGCGTCCTGAAATTTGCGCTCAATGATTTCCCAGGCATATTCGCGCAGCACATAGGCTCTCCCGGCCTTGCCCAGGGCGCGGCGCAGACTTTCCTGTTGCAGGAGCGTGAGGAGCGCTTCCTCGAACTCCGGGTACACGCTGAACCATAATCCGCCGTTGCTCTTGCGGCAATGATCCAGGTTGACGGCGCAGCGGGCCGAGACCAGCACCGGCGTGCGGGCCAACCAGGATTCCAGAATGACAATGCCGAAACTTTCGTTGACCGATGGATGGCAGAACGCCACGGCGCCGGCCAAGGCCTCGTGTTTCTCCACTTCCGAGAGAAAGCCGGCATCCAACACGTGCCCGTGCAACTCTGCCGGCGGCGAGAACTCGCCGCTGCCGGCCAGAACCAGTTTGAGGTCTTTTCCGGTGCGGCGCCGGAACAGGGTTATGTAATCCAGGAGCAACGGGGTGGCTTTGCCCTCTTCGCGCCGCCCGGCGTAAATCACGTAGGGCGCCACAAGACCGCGCTTGCGGGCGAAGGCGTCGGCGGAAGCCTCGAACGGATCGAGGCCCATGCCAACCACGGTGCAGACCTCGCCGGGCAGGTTATACAGGGCGCGGGCCAACGCGCATTCCGGCGCGGCATTAAACAGGCAACCGGCCACGCTCCGGAACATGTCGCGGATGGCGCGGGTATAAGCAAATCCTTCATCGTGCAGGCAGGGGACCAGGAGCGTTTTGGCCGGGTGCACCTGGCTGGCGAAATAGGTGAGCCCAAACAGATAAGGGCCCATGATGATCCAATCGAATTCAGCGCTTTTGGCGGACAAATAATCGCACAAGGCGCGGCTGTTAACGCTGTTCTTCAGCCAGATCGTCTCGTCGGCGGCGGTAAAAAATGATTTGCGGCTGATGGCCGCCTGCGCGCGCAGGAACGCGGCAACGTCGCGGTCGGCATCCACGGGGAAAAAGATGACGTCCAACGCGCCGATCCGGCGTTGGCCCGGCGGGAGCTCATTGGCCCAGGTAAAATGATTTTGGGCGCAGGTGGTCAGGAAGGTTACGCGGTTACCGGCCGCGGCGGCGCGCTGGGCCATGGCCTTGAGGAGCGTTTCCACGCCTCCGACCGTGGCGCCTTCGGCAAACCGCGGGCAAACGAAGGCTATGCGTTCGGCTCGCGGCATGGTTCAGCCTTTTTCTCTTCGAGGGCCGCCAGGCGGCGTTCGCAGTCGCGAAGGCCCTTACTGTATTTTTCCTCCAAGCCCTCGATGGTTGTGACCAGCAGGCTGTTGACCTGGTTCTGCTGCGACCAGAGCCGATAGGTGTAGAACTTGAGCAGCTTCCAGATAATTTGCTTGAGGCCGACCAGGATTCCGGCGCCGAGCCGGCGCCGTTCGCGAATTGCAAAATCGTTAATGTCAACGGCCGCGGCTTGGCGCAGGCAACCCAGGTAATAGCGCATGAAGGCTTGGTCGTCCCGGAGGTTGGCCAGGTTGTGCCGCTCGGCCCGGGCAATCTGGGTATCGCGGTAGACTCCGCCGGCCATCTTGCGCGCGACCGCTTTCTGGATGTCGGCCATGAGCCGTTCGACATCCACGCCCGGCGCGCTAACTTGGAATAAAGGTTCGGTCATAGATAGTTCACGGTTTAAGGGTTCACGGTTCAATGGTTGGAAGACACAGCCGGTTGTGCAAAATAAGGCATCCAGATAGAGTATTTGCCAGTTTGTAGCTTGTGGCCATTCATAAACCGCTCCAGTAACTATGAACCGTTGAACCCGCCGTCGCTCGTTGACCTATGGCGGGCAGGCCGCGAACTGTGAACCGCTGAACTGTGAACTGTGAACCCAACCAGTCTTGTCGTTAGGTTAGAAATGATAGTTCAGCCAGAGGCCGTATTCGAGCTCCTTGGGCTTGAAATCGCCGATGTTGCTCCACTTTTCCAGGACGTAATACGCGAGGGCGTCCACTGAAAATTTTTTGCCCAGCGGCAGGCTAAGGCCCAGCATCAGTTGCCAATAGGGGTCGAGCCAATCGTCTTCGTCGGAGTCGCCGCGGATATAACTGGTCAGAAGCCCGACGCCGCCGCGGAACGCGCGGTCCTTGATGATCAAATTAACCTGGGGCGTGATGACAAAATCAATTTGGTTGGTATTGGACTCGTCGCGCGCGCCGGAAACATCCGGCGCCAAATCAGCGCCGAGCTGCAGCCCGATATGCTCCTGGGCGAAGGTATAGGCCAGGGCATAGGACAGGTCGGCATTGCCGAACGGCAGGTTGGTGAAGACCGAGTTTTCGGTGTGATAGCGGCCGCCCAGGTTCAGGCTGTGCGGGCTTTCAGCCGGCGCCGGTTGCCCGGCCAGCGCCACAAGAGCGCTCAGCAGGGGAAGCGCGCCTTTGATTTTTTTTGTGGTCAGCATGAATGTTTCCTCAGGGTGTTATCCGTACTCCTTGGCGTTCTGGGGGAGGCCCAAGAGGACGGGTTTAGCGGGGAGTTTCGCGCGCAGTTGCGCCAGTTCATCAGCGCCGGAAGTCAACGGCAAGGCCACCTGGCCGCCTTCGATCACACTACGGCAAAGCGCCATCATTATTTCAAAGCCCTGGTAGGCGCTCTGAAAATTACAGGGATGAACCTTGCGTTCATCATCCAGCCAGTCGGCGATCTCAAGGATATAGCCCGGCATATCAAGCTCGTAATTCATGCAGCCGGCGCCCGATTGCGCTCCGTTTTTGGTGACGGCGCGCCAGCCGCCGCCGGTCAGCACTTCAGCAAATCCCTCCGTGCCCAAGGCGCCCAGGCGGCACTTGCGCCACCAGTAATCCACTTCCGGCACGTCTGGCGCGCCGGCGCCGCATTCGACGATGCCGCGGACGCCGTTGGCAAAATGAATGAACCCGGCGATATAATCCGGCGACGGATGCGCGTCGGCGAGCTTGCCGCGGCCGGCGGCCTGGGCCATAACCCAGCAGGCCTCGACATTGCCATTAAACCAGCGCAGGTAATCAATCAAGTGGCTGAGCATGTGCATCAGCCAGCCGGTGGCGGTGCCGTAGACGGTATGCACGCGGCCCAGCGCGCCGCTGGCGATAATTTCCTGCGCTTTGCGGTAATGCGCGCCATAACGGTGCTGGTGGCTGATGACGGCTTTAATGCCGGAAGCATCCAGTAGTTTTTTGATTTCCAGGCCTTCGGCGCTGGTGAGCGCCAGGGGTTTCTCGAAGGCGATCAAGCGGGCGCCGCTCTCGATTCCCAGGCGGATCAGGGGCAAGCGCACCTTAGGCAGGGTGCAGAAGCAGAACACATCCAGTTTAATACCGCGGATCATGGCCTGGGCATCGGTGAATACGGGAATGGCGCCCAGTTTGGCCGTGGCGGCCGTCAAACGCGCCGGATCCACGTCGCAGAGACCGGCGAGTTCAAAGCGCGGATTGGCTTTAAAGGTGACCGCGTGCGACAAGCCGCGCTTGCCCAGGCCGACGATACCAACGCGATAAGTGGCCGGCATGATTATCTCCTGAATTTACCGTCTCTCTCCCGGCAATGTGATCGAATTCGGTTCGAAAAGGCGGCGGCGATTCCGGCTCATCTGCGCCGTTGCCGTGCTCGCGCATACACGAGTATAGCGCTTCGCGCGGCGCCGGCGCATCTGGGCCGGACTTGCCTTGCTTTTTCGAATCCGCCTCTGGCGGAAACCGAATTCGACACACGGTAGCATCCGCCTTCGCCCTTCGACTGTGCTCGGGGCTACGGCGGATAAATCGCTGTCGCGGAAATCACCTATTTCTGGTTCCCCAGCCGAATTCTCCGGTCCGTCGTCTGTCGTCCCACTTCGCCCCTTCGACTTCGCTCAGGGCTTCGCAGGGCAAGCCGCCGTCTGTCGTCCGCTTTTTGTCAGGCGCGGCGGTCCCATTCCAGGACTTTTTGAATAACGTAATCAACTTCCGCGGCGGTCAATTCCGGGAACATGGGCAGCGAGACGCAGGTGGCGGCGTTGCGCTCGGCATTGGTCAGCGCGCCGACGATCCGCGCGCGCTTGCCCCAGGGATACCCGGACTGCTGGTGGATGGCGATGGGATAATGGCATTTGGCGTCAATGCCATTGTCAACCAGGAACTTGAGCAGCGCCTCGCGCTCTTGCGGAGTGCCGGTTTCGATAACGTAGAGGTGGTAGACATGCCGGAAACCGGGGGTTTCATAGGGAAGCGTAAGATGCCTGGCCGACTGCAAACCGGCGGTATAACGCTGGGCCCATTGCCGCCGCAAGTTGTTACCCTCATCGAGGGCCTTGAGTTTGGCGCTTAACACTCCGGCGTGCAGGTCGTCCAGCCGGCTGTTGAACCCGTAGCTGTGCATGGAGCGCTTCTCGGAGCCGTGATTGCGCAGCCGGCGGATAGCGCGGTCCACGTCGGCGCGATTGGTCAGGACGGCGCCGCCGTCGCCGTAAGTTCCCAGATTTTTCTGGATAATGAAGCTGATGGAAACGGCGTCGCTCAATTCGCCGATTTTGAAGTTTTTGCCGGCGGCGCCGAAGGCTTGGGCGTTGTCTTCGATAACCAGCAGGCGGTGTTTCTCGGCAATCTTGCGGATAGCCGGCATATCGGCGCACTGGCCATAGAGATGGACCGGGATAATGGCTTTAGTCTTGCTGGTGACGGCCGCCTCGATTTTCGAAGGGTCCAGGCATTTCGTGCGCGGGTCGCAATCCACAAACACGGCTGTGGCCCCGGCAATCCAGACGGCCTCCGCGGTGGCAAAGAACGTATTAGGGTGGGTGATGCATTCATCGTCCGGGCCGATTCCGAGGGCCATCAATGCCAGCCAGATAGCATCGGTGCCGTTGCCGACGCCGATGGCGTGTTGCATGAGGGCGTAGCTCGCCAGCTCGCCCTCAAAGCGCTTCAGCATGGGGCCCATGACATATTCGCCGCTATCCAGCACGGCTTGGATATTGGCGTCAATTTCCTTCTTCAGGTTATGATATTGGCGCACGTGGCCATAAAAACCGACTTGCATGACTGTTATCCTTTCGACGGGTATTCCTGAACCGTGAACTGCTTGGCCGAAAGATAGCGCCCTTTGCCGCTGGACGCAAGGTTTTTTCGGGCAACGACAACAATGCCACTCGACATTGCCCGCGCCATGGTGTATCCTGTAAGCGCGAAAGAAGAAAGGGAGTAATGACTTTTCTCATAAAGCGCCTATGGGTCTGGGTTCCGGCCGGCATGGGTTTAATGCTCGGCGCCTTAAGCGCGGGGGGGGATGATCCCCTGGGAGCGCGGCAGCCCCGACAAGTCGGGCCCGTGGCTACAAGCGGAGCGTTGGGCGCGCTGGCGCGGGTGCCCTTTATTCAGAACCAGGGTCAGGTAGCCGACCAGCAAGTGCTCTTCTATGCCCGCACCTTCGGCGGCGCCGTCTATGTGACGGCCGAGGGCGCCTTGGTGTATGCCCTGCCGCGCGGCGCAGCCGACAGCCAACAGCCGACAGCCGTTCCACAGATGGTGCTGCTCCGCGAGACGCTGGTGGATGCCGACCTGGTGGCGCCGCCCGCGGGAGCGGAGCGTTCCGGGACTATTATCAATTCCTTCATAGGCGATGACCCCTGCCGCTGGCAAGCGAACATCCCTTCGTTCAACGCCGTGGAGTTCGGCGAGATTTACGAAGGCGTTACCCTGGAAGTGCGCGCGGCCGGCAACAATGTCGAAAAGATTTTCACCGTTGCGCCCGGGGCCGATCCTGGCCGGATTATCCTTGCGCTCGAAGGCGCCGATGGCGTGAGCATTACCGCGGCGGGTGAACTTCAAGCCGAGACAATTTCAGGTCCTGTGCGGTTCAGCGCGCCGGTGGCCTATCAAGTGAGCGCCGCCGGCGAGCGCCAGAACGTGAATGTGGCCTATGCCCTGGAAGGCGATCAGATCGGTTTTGGCGTGGGCGCCTTTGATGAGCGGCGGCCGCTGGTGATTGATCCCTTGCTGGCGGCGTCGTTTATCGGCGGGAGCAGCAACAACGTTATCCGGGCGATAGCGCTGGACAGCCAGACGAACGTGTTTGTGGCCGGCTACACGGCCTCAGCCAATTTCCCGACCGCAACCCCCTATGATAGCAGCTATAATGGCGGGCTTTACGACGTGGTGCTTGCCAAGTTCGACCCAAAGCTTACTAACCTCTATGCCGCCACTTATTTGGGCGGTTCGGGCGCGGACTTTGGCATGGCCCTGGCGGTGAATACCAATAACGGCAGGGTCTACGTGGCGGGTTATACCGATTCCACCAACTTCCCCAGATACGCGGCGATTCATAACAACTATGGCGGCGGGGCCTATGAAGCTTTTGTGACGCGCCTGAATAATAACCTCTCAGTGTTGCAGGTCTCGACCTACCTGGGCGGCGCAAACGTGGACCAGGCCTATGCCCTGGCGCTGGACAGCGAGGGCGAAGTATTCGTGGCGGGGTTGACCTCCTCGACCAATTTCCCGACTACGAACAATGCATTCGGCATGTCCTACCAGACCCAGACCAACCGGCCGGGGTCGAACGACGCTTTCATTGTGCGCTTCAACGCCAACCTGAGCGCGAACCTGGCGGCCACTTATTTAGGCGGCACGAATGATGACGGTGCTTATGCAATGGCCTTGGTAGATAATTCTGTCTACGTGGCGGGCTGGACCACCTCGACCAATTTTCCCGTGCCCAACGGGGCCGACCAGACGCACAACTACTTGCGCGACGCCTTTGTGGCCCGGCTGACAAACACTTTGACCGGTCTGACCGCGGCTACGTTCCTGGGCGGCACGAATAACGAGGAAGCTCTGGCCATATCCGTAGCCTCTTTCACCAATATGGTTTGCGTGGCGGGCTGGACGAGTTCAACAAATTTTCCCCGGAATCCCACCAACAATGTATTTGCTCCCGGCTATACAAACACGTTTATGGGCGGGCGCGACGCCTTCCTGACCCGGCTTAGCGTGGGTTTGAACGGTATTTTGGCTTCGACCTACCTGGGCGGCGCAACTAATGACGAAGCCACCGCCGTGCTGATCGCCAGCGTGACCAATGACGTGCGGGTCTACGTGGCGGGCTGGACGGATTCCGGAAATTTTCCGGTTACCACCAATGCCTACGACACTGCGGCCAATGGCGGGCGCGATGCTTTCGTTTGCTATTGGAGCACCCCCTCCAACTTGCAGGCTTCGACCTATTTGGGCGGCGGGACCGACGAGACGGCCTATGCCCTGGCTTTCCAGGCCAGTACCAACGCTCCAGTTTTGTTCGTGGCGGGCGCTACGGCTTCTTCTAATTTCCCAGCTACCTTGCGCGCTTATGACTACAGCCGCACCGGCAGCCAGACTAATGACGACGGTTTCGTGGCCAAGCTGGGCGTCGGGTTGGCCTATGGCACGCAGAGGTGGAAAATTACGTTTCCGGATCCTGGGGCGTCGGCGGAGTGCAGCTCAATGAGCTTAGGCTGGGATGGAAGTGTGTATATTGGTTTTTGGAGTAATCTATATGCCTTTGATGCCGAGGGCAATCTGAGCTGGCAGGTAGCGGCGGAGGGCCGGCTTGCTGAATATGCTGGCGGGTTGCTTAATGGGTTAGGCACAGCTCCGGCCGTTGCCACGAATGGAACCATCTATATCACGACTGAGCGGGCGGGAACAGCGGGCGCGCTGCAAGCGATCAACTCCGCCGGCAGCGTTCAATGGACTTTCAATGTTGCCGACCGCTGCTTTTACAGTTCGCCGGCCATCGGCAGTAACGGCGTCATTTATTTCGGGACGGTTGGCGGAAAATTCCACGCGGTGCGCAGCGATGGAGTGGGCTTATGGACCAATACCTTAGGTGGCGCGATCTATTCCTCGCCGGCCATAGCTACCAATGGCGATATCTTCGTGGCGAACACGCTGAACGTCTTGTATTCGATCGCGCCCGATGGCCTGACCAACCGGACTTGGGGTCTGGCCAATCCGACCTATTCCTCGCCGGCTATCGGCTCCAATGGCTGGGTCTATATTGGCGGCAGTTCCAACTTGTATGCTTTTGATCCGGCCAGTTCTGTGACCCAGTGGGTGTGCATACTGAACGGCGGCCAGATTTTTGCCACGCCCACAATCGGCACCAATGGCATGATTTATGTTGGCGCCGGGTCAAACTTGTATGTACTCACTTCCAATGGCACCACTAACCGCATCTGGGCTGTGAACGGGACTGTAAAATCCACGGCCACGCTGGACACAAACGGCAACGTGCTGGTCGGCGCGGACGTGACCGCCGACCTTCATTATCTACTTTCGCTCAATCCCGTCAGCGGGGCCACTAACTGGGCTTGGGAAGTTGATGAGAATATTGCTTATCGTTCGCCGCTTATCCGGCGGGATGGCACGATCTATCTGTCCGACTGGTTTAATTTTTATTCTATTTTTGGCCCGGCGGCCACGGTGCGGAGCAACTGGCCGACGGCGCGGCACGATGTCTTGCGCACGGGCAACGCCGCGTTTGACGCGGCGGCGTTACTAAAGCCTACGGGGCTGTCCGTCAGCCAGGGCGCCTACCAGGACCGGGTGCTGGTTAATTGGACGGGCAATCCCAACGCGGATTATTACGAGATTTATCGCAGTTCGACCAACGATCTGACCACGGCCCAGCCGCTGAGCGGTCCGGTGGTGACCACCAATTATATTGATTATTTCAATCCTGATATGAAGGGCATTATTTACTATTACTGGGTGAGGGTAACCACGCCCGTGGCCACCAGCGATTTCAGCGATCAGGATGCCGGCGGGGTGCCGCCGAATCCGCCGACGTGGGTCGAGGGCAGCAAGGGCAATCCCACCAATGCCATCGTCATTACCTGGAATTCTTCGTCGAATGCCACGGCGTATTACCTGTATCACAGCCTGAACAACGCCACCAATACCGCGGTGTTGTTGTGGACTACCAACACGGCCGCTACCAACATGATCTATACCAATTCAGCGCCCATCCGCGGTTTGACCTATTATTACTGGGTGAAGGCGGGCAATGCCCAGGCCGGGATCAGCGACTTCAGCGCGGGCGGCGGCTACATCAATTCCGGCGGCACGCCGCCTCTGCCGCCGGTAACCGTCACGGCGACTTCCAATTCCTACGTGGCGGTAACGGTCGCCTGGAGTTCCTCGACCGGCGCCAGCATGTATGCGGTCTACCGCAACACGAACGCCGTCATTCCCGATAGCATCCTGACCAACTTGAGCGGCCTGGTCTTCAGCAATACGGCAACGGTCGCCTTCCAGAACTATTATTACTGGATCCGCGGGACCAACCAGTATGGTCTGGGCGAATTCAGCGATTCGGCAGCAGGTTTCCGTTGGTTGGCGCCGCCCTTGACCGTGCACGCGACCGATGGAGAGTTCACCAATAAGGTCCGGGTGTCATGGCAGATTGAATCCACGGAGCCCTCGAGTTACCGCATCTGGCGCAGCACTACGCTCGATCCGGATACGTCTTCTAACCAGGCCACCGTTCCTTATCTGGACTCGACCTCGACCAATTATGACGACCTGAACATCACCCGGGGGCAGGGCTATTATTACTGGCTGCAGTCCCGGAATGACCACGGCACCAGCGTATTAAGCGTGGCCTATGACCTCGGCGGCACCGCGCCGTTGGCGCCGGAGAATGTCAGCGCCACCGACGGCACGTTTGCCGACCGGATAAACGTGGCTTGGAATTCGGCCGGCTTTGCTGTCGTGTACGAAATATACCAGACAAACTCTTATGTGCCTGGCGCGCTGACGGTGCCCTACGCGGTCTCCTCCGGCACGGCTTACTCCGATACGGGGGCCAAGCCGGGCGAGCGTTATTATTACTGGCTTAAAGCCAGCAATCAGTTTGGCCGCAGCGAATTGAGCGCGTTCGACACCGGCTGGCGCCCCTTGGCGCCGCCGGCGGCGATTGCGGCCAGCGACGGGGTGTCCACGGCGCATCTCTACGTGGTCTGGAGCGCCGCGGAAAACGCTTCCAGCTATGAATTGTGGCGGGGCACTAACAGCAGCAGCGCCGCCGCGCTGATGGTGAACAATTCCGTTGCGACCAATGCCTATGACGACGCCGAAGCCACGCAAGGCGTGCTGTATTATTACTGGGTCAAGGCCAAGAATTCGCAGTTCAGCAGCGAGTTCAGTTCTTATGACAGCGGCTTCCGGGCCTTGGGGCAGGTGGATCTGGGTATATCCGACTTCGTGTTCCTGCCGACCTTCATGGCGCCCGGGGGAAGTCCCGCGGCGGTATCTTTCCGTATTGCCAACTACGGTCAATTCGACATGACCGAACCAAACTCCGCCTGGCTTGCCTGTAACTTTTATGTTTCCAGTAATGCCGTGTTTGGCGATGGCGATGACGACTGGTTGGGCGATTATACGATGAGCTTGCCCCTGCCGGTCAACAGCAATGTCGTAGTGGTCTTGTCAAAGACCGTCCGGCAGTCGCTCGCCCTGCCCGCGGTTCTGCCCGGCGCGTATTACGTGTATGTGAATATTCAGCATACTTTGCCCTCGACCTGGTTGGACCCGAATACGGCCAACAATACGGCCGAACGCAACGGCGGTGTTGTTCTTGTCGGAACCAATCAGCAGGCGGTGGGGTTCATGATGGCGATTAATGATTACAATGGCGATGGCTTGACCGACCTGGCCATGTATCAGGAGACGGCCGGCGCTTGGGCCGTATGGTTGTCCAGAAATTATGATCAGGTTGCGGCCAGCGGGTTCGGCGGAGCGAACTTCAGGGCGGTTCCCGCTGATTACGATGGCGATGGCAAGACCGACTTGGCGGTTTATCGGGAAAGTAGCGGAACCTGGGAAGTATGGCTCTCGGCCAGTGATTATGGCATGACAACTGCTTCTGGATTAGGTGGCGCCGGTTTTGATCCGGTGCCGGCGGATTACGATGGCGATGGTCGCGTGGATCCGGCGGTGTACCAGGAAAGCACGGGGACCTGGATGGGGTGGCTTTCCGGCGCCGGCTATGCGGCGGTTACGGCCCCCGGCCTGGGAGGAACCGGTTTTGATCCGGTACCGGCCGATTACGATGGTGACGGTCGGGCGGACCCGGCGGTATATCAGGAGAGCACGGGATTCTGGATGGCCTGGCTCTCCAGTAACGGATATTCCATGGCAGCAGGCGCGGGGTTAGGAGGGGCGGGCTATCGGCCGGTGGCGGCTGATTATGACCGCGATGGGTTGGCCGATCCGGCGGTTTTCCAGGCGAGTTCGGGCGCCTGGCGCGTTTGGCTCTCGGCCAGCCTGTATGCGGAAGTCCGCGCCCAGGGCATGGGCGCAGCGGGCATGGTGGCCGCGCCGGGCGATTATGACGGCGATGGGCTGACGGATCCGGCGGTGTATTGGGCTTCTTTCAGCATGTGGCGCATGTGGCTCTCGACCCAGGGTTACCAGGAGATGAGTGTCCTGGCATGGCCGGGCGATGGGTACCAGCCGGTCTGGCCGTAGGATGGAAGAGCTGATACAAACGAAGCAAACGTCCAACGCCCAACGCCCAACGCCCAACGTCCAACGTCCAACGTCGAATGAAAACGAAGAATAAAGAATCGGAAGGCACCGCAAACGAAGCAAACATCCACGTGCTTCACGTGGTTGGGCGTTCGCTTCTCTTTCCATTTAGGCGTCCGTCGTCCGTCGTCCCTGCTTCGCCAAGGCGGCTTCGCAGGGCAAGCTGTCGTCCGCCGTCCGGCTTCACCCTGGTCGAGCTCATCGTGGTGGTGGCGATAATTGCGCTGTTGATTGGGCTGCTGATCCCCAATATCCAGACGGCGCGGGAAAAGGCCTGGTCCTCGAATTGCCAGAACAATCTCCGGCAGTTCGGCATTGCGGTTAACCAATATGCGATAGATTCAGGCGGCTATTTCAATTACGCCGGGGCGGCGTCCAGAACCCATATTGGAGCGCAAGCAACATTAGCCGAAGTTAGACCGGATGTAGGAACGAAGGACCTGACGCCATACTACGGTGTCGCGGGACAGGGCGGCATTTCCGGTGGTGGCAGCAGTTATACGGTGGGTAATGCGTTGAGTTATGTTCCTGGCGGGGTTACGCTGGAATCGTTGGCGGACGGACAGGCCGCGGCGCGCGTTTGCCCCGTCGTGCTGCGTCATATAGTAAAAGACGGCAATTTCTTTGATCCCCAGTCGTCGAATTTCAAAGGGTTGCGCGACGTGCCGGACGCTCTGGATCCGAGCGTAATTTACACTCAGGCCGATTTTGAAGGCAGTTGGATTTGGGACGTAACCGACTCCACCAATCCGGTCGGGGAAGAGGCTGCCAATACTAATGAGGATGCCTACGATCCGGGCGGCACGCTGATATTAAGCGGGTCCTTCAGCACCTATGCCGTCAATTACACCCGCAGCGGCCAGTCGAAGGTAAACATTCCCGAAAATGTTGTGGCCTTTATTGATTGGAATGCCAGGGAAGGCTGGGCGGCTTACTTGGGCTATACGGCCTGGACGTTTAACAGTCCTGATGGAAGCATTATTCAGGGCACGCCCAAGTGGACAAACGCCTGGTGGCTGACGGAGGTCGGGTTTCACCATCTGGTTGATGACGAATACGGCGCCAATTACGTGGCCATGGATGGCCACGTGGCCTGGATCAGCTCCAACAGCATTTCCACCACGAATTTTTGATGGGACAATAAAGCACGTGGCGCATGGAGCCATTATGAATTACAATCCAATAGTCAAGTATAAAAGCTGTTTGAGTGTTGGTGCTTTGAACGCTCTCCGCTCTCCGCTCTCCGCTCTCCGTGCCTTTACGCTCATTGAGCTCCTGGTGGTGATCCTGGTTATTGCCATCCTGTTGGGCATTACCTTCCCGGTTTCCCGGTATGTCACCCGGCGGGTGAGAGAAGAGCGCCAGAAAGTCATGCTGGCCAATATCAAGAGCGCCCTGGAGGATTACCGCGCTTCTTACGGCGAATATCCTATCAGCCCGCCCAACGCAAACTGGGACTCGCATTATCCCCAGAATTTTGCGACGCATGACGCTGAGATAGCCTACAGTCCTTACACCAACGTATCGTTCACGGCCGGCACAACTGAAAGCATTGAGACGCACAATATGACTTACCAGGTGGATTATAGCCTGACCTATCCTCTAATGTATAAGCAGTTGGAAAAAGGACGGCAGCCCTTTATGCAATTTCCAGATGCAACCGTTGTGTATGTGGTCTATCAGACCCTCCAGGAGTCGGAACAGACGATCAAGCGCAAGACCAAAAGCGGCGGGTTCCGTTCAATAACACTGCGGTTCATCTCGGGCGACCCCGTCAACCGGGCCAAAGCGGTTGATCCGGTTTCGGGGTACCAATGGAAGTATGAATCCGCCGACGGTCTTTCTTACACGCTTTCGACGCATCCTTTTTAATTGGATTTTTGCCCGGTTTTTCACTGGTGATGCAGCAACACGTTTGTTGGGCGGTTGATTCATGACCCTTAAACAGAGAACCGTTAGTCCGTCGTCAGCTTTCACCGTGATGGAATTGCTGGTGGTGATTTCGATTATTGCCATTCTCCTGGGCATTCTCGTGCCGGCCTATTTAAAGGTCCGCGACAGGGCCAAGGAAACCGAAGCCCGGATTACGGCCCGAAACCTGCAGGATGCCTTTAGAAGCTACCTGGATTATTACCGCACCTGGCCGAGCGATTTTGGGGATGAAAGCGCGGCCGGCGAACAAATCAAGGGCAATGTGTTTCGGATCATGCGGGGCGAAAATATAAACAATGCCAACCCAAATACGTATGTTTTCTATGAATTTGCCACCACTAATTTCACGGAAGGCGCTCTCGACCCGTTGTGGGATCCTTTGGATGAAAACACCAAGCAGCCTTACCGCGTGCGCGTGGACGCCAACTACGACAACAAAATCAGCGTGGGCGGCAACGATATCTATCGCAGCGTGATTGTCTGGTCCTGCGGTTGGGATCACACTAATGACTTTGGCGCCGATGATGATATCAGGAGTTGGGAGTAGGCGGAAGACGGATGGCAGAGGACAGACGACGGAGGATCGATCAAGCAAACGTCGAACATTCAACATCGAACGCCCAACGTCGAATGGAAGAGTAGATGGCAGACGACGGACGACAGACGACAGAGGACGGACGACGGAGCGGAGAAGGCGGTATATTGTCGGTATGGTTCGCGGGCGAAATGATTTTGTTGCGGATATTGGTTTGGTATTATATCCTTATCTGATGGAGGTGATGAACTTATGCTGAAGTCAGTTGAAGCCACAATCGAGGCGGATGGCGAAATCCGCTTGCGCGAAAACGTCCGCTTGCCGCATGCGTGCCGGGCAATCGTAACAATCATCGAGGACTCCGACATTCCTGAGACAGCTCTGCTCAGCGAAGCGGCGCTCGGTGAGGACTGGAACAGGCCTGAGGAGGATAACGCATGGTCTCACCTGCAAAAGGTTCGGTAGTCCTGGTCGCTTTCCCCTTCTCGGATCTTTCCGCCAGCAAGTTGCGCCCGGCCATCGTCCTCGCTTCGGCTGAGCGTGGCGACTGGATTATGTGTCAGGTCACCAGCAATCCTTATGCTGATCAAAACGCCGTTCAAATCGAAGAAGCGGACTTTGAAGCTGGCTCTTTGCGGCGCACGAGTTTCGCCCGCCCTGGCAAGTTATTTACGGCGAACACAGCGCTCATGAAAGCCGAGATCGGTCACCTCAGCCCGGTTGCCTTCCAGAATGTTCTCAAGGCTGTAATGGCCATCCTCAACGGATGAACCGGACAAAGAGGGATGTAGGCCGAAGGCGGAAGAGCTCTGTAGCCGCGCCCACGCTCATAGTGTGGTAAACACGAGGCTTGCCCCGCGCTGCGCGGGACGCCCAATGCCGAATGAAAACGAAAAATAAAGAACCAGAAGCCGCCGCAAACGAAGCAAACGGCCACGCGCTTGCCTGGGCGGAGCGCTCCGGCGTAGCCTGGTCCCGCAGGGTTAGGCGTTCGATGTTTGCTTCAACATTCCGTCTGTCGTCCGTCGTCTGTCGTCTGTCTTCTGTAGTCCATCGTCTGTTCTTCGTCGTCCGTCGTCCGTCGTCCGTCGTCCGTCCTTCGTCCTCCGCCTCTCCGGTCTGTCGTCCGTCGTCCGTCGTCTGTCGTCTGGCATCAGGCTTCACCCTCCTCGAAGTCATGCTGGTCGTGGGGATCATTGCCATCTTGGTGGCGATGCTCTTTCCGGTGATAATCGGCGTGCGCGAGAAGACCAAGCAGAGACAGGCCACGGCCGAGGCCCGCGCGATTGCCCTGGCTCTCGATGCTTATCGCCAGGAATACGGCAAGTGGCCCGCGCAGGTCCAAACCATTGTGGACACTACCTATGTGATTACCAATAAGTGTGTCATCCAGCCATTGCTGGGCAGCAACTGGGGCGGGTTTAACCCCAAAAATAAGCAGTTTCTTTCTCTGCCTACTAATAACCTGGATTACGCCGGAAATTACCTGGATCCCTGGGGGATTCCTTACGTCGTCGGTATTGACCAAAACGAGGATAACACGTTGTTATTCTACTATGTTGGTTCTTACGTAGCTTCCAACCCGCCGCTGGGCAATACCAATATTAACCTGAGCAACTCAGTAGCCAATACCAAGGCCGGCGCTGCCTCGCTGGGTAAAAGCTCCGATACCCTGAACTGGAAGTCATGGTAGTTGGAAAACGGCGGTAGGCCGTGGGCTGTGCCCTTCGCTCGCCTCGGTGTAGCCTCCGGCGGAGCCTGGGTGCGACAGCTACAAAAATTATTAGTGATTAAAAAATTTGCTTATGAAACCTACAGTCTACAGCCTACGGCCTACAGTTGGCCTCCGGGCTGCCTTCACTCTCCTCGAGCTCCTGTTGGTCATGGTGGTGGTGGTGACCATGCTGACCCTTTCCCTGCCGGCCTTCATCAATATCGGGCGGGGAATGAGTATGCGCACGGCGGTCAATAGCGTCTACGCCACGCTCGCCCTGACGCGCCAGTGGGCCATCACCCACCGCGAAGAAATCACCTTCGTGGCCAAGACCAATCTGGTCTATCCCAACGATGCAGGCGCCCTGGTCACCAATCCGGCCTATTACGCCACCAACCAGTCCGGCGTAATAGTGCAGAAAGGCACTCCTTTGCCCGCAGATGTGACCTTTGACCAGACTTTGGGTGCAACCAGTCTGACCTTCAAGACCGACGGCGGGTTAACAGGATCCGGCACTGAGGAAAAGATCGTGTTGCTAGACCGCAAGAACTCTAACATCAAGACGAACATCATTATTAAGAAGATGACCGGCGGGATCAGGGTGGAATGACGCGGAAATGCAGAATTCAGAATGCAGAATGATGAAACCGGAAATTAGAAGACAGCCTGCCGCCGGCAGTTGCCGCTCCTTGTTCTCCATTCGGAGTTGGGCGTTGGACGTTGGGCGTTGGACGTTTGCTTTTCTGTTGGGGCGTCCGTCATCCGCCTTCAGCCTGATCGAAGTCACCCTGGCGATGATGGTCATGGCGGTGGGCATTCTTGGCATTATGGTCTTGTTTCCCGCCGCCTTGCAGCAGAACGAGCGCTCGATCGGGGATACCCACGCCGCCGTCTTCGCCGAAGAGGTTTTTGCGGGCTTGCAGGCCAAGGCCGGAACAAACTGGGCAACTCTGGAAGCCTTCACTATGCCCATAGCGGCGGCAAATATGTGGAGCAACCTTCCTGCAGTGCGCGCTACTAATTACCCAAAAATTTCGACGAATAGATATTTGGTTCCTTCAGAACCATATGAAGATCACGCTTTGCGCTACTGTCTGGCGACCAACTCCAGTGCCGTCGGCCTCCGCAAAAATGTTACGCTCTTTGTCTGGCCGGGCGAGTTTGGCGGGACCAACGACCCCGACATTTTCTATATGGAGTTTTTCCGGTGGAAGCCGTGAGGAGTAACCACGAAACACACGGAACACACGAAATGGATGAGGACAAGATTCTCTACCGTGAGGAGAGCTATCGGATAATGGGCGCCTGTTTTGAGGTTTACATGGAAAAAGGAAATGGATTTCTTGAAAGATTTGTTCTCTAAACTTTCGTGTATTTAGTGTGTTTCGTGGTTAAATGTTTCTGCTGGACGCTATGAAGACGGAGACCGGATGACTGGACGAGTTAAAATCATCGGGAAGCGCCGGCCGGCGGCCGGGTTTGAGCAGGCCGCGGCCTTTTTGGATACCGTGGTCGCCTTGCGCGGCGACCAACCCTTTATTCCCAGGGGTTATTACCGGTTTAAAACATTTGCTGAAGCGCAGGCTTGGTCAATTCGCATGATGGCGCGCACGGGACGGAGGACGGACGACAGGCGCCAGATCGGAGAAGAGGGACGGCGGATCAGGAGCAAAGAAGCAAGCGCCCAACATTCAACGTGACTGCTCAGGTCATCAAGAAATGAAACTACGAAACACACGAAAGGCACGAAAATGGGAATGGAAATTGCATTCAAATTTCGCGTATTTTCCGCCAGAGGCGGATCTGCCTCAGGCATGACGCGCATTTCGTAGTTTCCACCTGAGGCGGATCCGCCACGGGCGGAAATTGTTTTCTCAGATACCTGAGTAGTTACGAATAAAGAACGGCGAACAGAATGCCTGACAATCACAACCAAGAATCCAGGCCGCCAACCCTGAATGACTTGGTAAATCTTTGCCGTCGGCTCAACGACGCTGGCGCCAATTATATGGTCATTGGGGGTATGGCCATTATTCAGCAGGGATTTGTCCGGGCAACCGAAGATATTGATTTGCTGATTGATGCCTTGCCGGAAAATCAGGATAGGGTCAGACAGGCGCTGCTGGAGTTGCCGGATGGCGCTGTCAAGGAAATGAAGCCCAAAGATCTGGAGACTTACCTTGTCGTGCGTGTAGCCGATGAAATTGTGGTGGATTTAATGAAATCGGCCGGCGGCATCGAATTCAAGGAAGCTTCCCGTGATATCGAATGGGTGGCTATTCATGGCGTTAACATCCCCTTTGCGAGTGCCCAACTGCTGTGGCGTATGAAACAGACCGTGCGCGAAAAGGATGCGCTCGATCGAGTGTTTCTGAAGGAAAAGCTGAGAAAAGCATAGCCCGCGGAAGCATGTAGAGCGCAAAGCGTTAAGCGTGAATTATGAACCATGGACAACAATCTGAGAAAAAAACAGGCTATGCCAATGGCATGTCTAACGGTTTTCGCTTCGCGTTTGACGCTCTCCGCTCTCCGCTCTCCGCTCTCCGTGCTTTCACCCTCATCGAGGTCCTCGTGGCCATGGCGGTCCTGGCGGTTCTGCTCCTGATGGCGGCCAATGTCTTCCAGGGCAGTTCCACCGCCTGGCTGATCGGCACCCAGAAAGCCGATATGAACACCTCCGCCCGCGCCGCCCTGGATTTCATGGCCCGCGAACTCGCCAGCGCCGTGGCCGGGCCGATTGAGAAAGCTATTGGCGGTGGAGCGCAGTATCTGCAATTTCGGGTAGAGGACCTCGATGACATCCGGTTTCTGGCTTTAAGTAATGACCCAGACGCATCCGGAAACGAGCGCGCGGTGCGCGGCGTTTTTTTCTGGCATGATGATACCGTAGATAAAAATACATTAAAATATGATCGTGAGGTGAGCACGCCTGCTACGCTGGATTGTTATGCCGTTGCCTCACCTGCCTGGCACGATGGCCGTAGCAGCAGTTCTGTGCTGATTACCAATGTCTTGGCCCTCAATTTTTATGTGTATACTAGCGAGACCGGCCTGTTAGCCACTAATTTTATCAGCCCTCCGCAAACGCTGACTGAATTGCCATTCTGCGTAGATATCAGCATCGAGACGATAAGCGATGATGACATGCGGAAATATAACAAGCTGAGCGGCGCCGATCAGGCAAACTTCCGCGCCCGCAACGCCAAGCTCTATACCACCCGCGTCTATTCCCTGAACCGGGTGGGGTATCAAGCGCGGTGATGCAGCCGGACGACAGACGGTGTAGCGGCGGTTCGTAGTTGGCCCGCTCCCAGCGGGAAGAACCGTCATCCATCGCGGAGCGGCAATAATATTTGGCATTGTTGGGTAGGAAGTGGTAGGTTTGAAGCGGAACGAGGGAAGCAACATGAAGACAATAGACCGCATTACATTCGATCCTGAAGTAATGGGCGGAAAGCCCTGCATTCGGGGACTCCGCGTAACTGTCGGCACGCTTGTCGGACTGATTGCCGCGGGACGGACAAGGGATGAGATCCTCAAGCTGTATCCTTATCTGGAGGCGGAAGATGTCACCCAAGCGCTTGCCTATGCCGCGTGGCGAGTTGAGGAAATTGACGTTCCCCTGGTCCCGGCGTGAAGGTTCTGATCGACATGAATCTATCGCCTGCCTGGGTCTCGCCTATAGTGCAGGCGGGGTACACGGCGACGCACTGGTCTTCGGTCGGATCGCCCAATGCCGCTGACCGGGAGATACTGGGCTGGGCAAGGCGGAATAATTATGTCGTTTTTACCCACGATCTCGATTTTGGCGCCATTCTTGCCGCCACCGCCGCGAATGCGCCAAGCGTTGTTCAAATCAGAACGCAAGATCCCACGCCGATCCTTTGCGCAGAACTTCTGCTCGATATCCTCAAGCGCTACGCTCAGGAACTTTCGGCGGGAGCCTTGATCTCCGTTGAAGACGATCGGGCCAGAATCCGCATCCTTCCTCTGAAGCGCGATGGAATCGGAGCGGAACATGAGATCAATCATGAACATTGATCCAGAGGTCAGAGGTCGGACTCCGTCGTCCGTCGTCCCACCTTCGCCCAAAAGGCTACGGTGGGCAGGCCGCCGTCCGTCTTTCCTCTTTTCCGGTCTGTCGTCTGTCATCCGTCGTCCGGTCCCCAGCCTACAGCCTACAGCCTGCAGTCTACAGACCGCTTCAGAGCGCGGCATCGCCCTGATCATGGTCCTGGGCGTGCTCTCGGTGATGGTGATCATGGCCGTGGCCTTTGCCATCGCCATGCGCACTGAGCGCCTGGCCGCCGGGAATTATGCCGATAGCGTCCGCGCCCGGCAGTTGGTTCAGACCGGGTTAGCCCGTGCGCTGAATGACGTGGCGAATTTGCTGGGTAGCGAAGGATTGGCAACCCCAGCCGGCTCGGTTTATCCGCCTTGTAGCGTGACCAATTCTTACACAAACCCTGCTGTGTTTTCAGCGGGCTCCAGTATTATTGCCGGCCAAGCCACCAATTTTGTGCCCAGAGCCCTGTGGAGCGCGGCGGCTAATGCCGATGCGCTTGATTCCGTCAACCACTGGCTGCCAATTGATAGCTTAGTGTATACTAACGACACGGCGGGAACCCCTTATCTCGTCGCGTCCAACCGCATGGGCCGGGTGAAATATCTTATTCTCAACTGTTCCGGCCTGCTGGACGCCAATTTTGTGGGGGGAATGAGCCGCAGCGTGGGCACCAATCCGTTGGAAATAGCAATCAACTATATGCCGGAAATGTCAAACGCAACTGCTTTTCTCGATAATCGGGATAATGATAAGCGCTATGAGACTTTGGAAGAGTTGGCGGTATTGAACATACCCGCTTTTTCCAACGGGCTTCCGGTCAATTTCACCGTTTATTCCCATGCCCCGGCCGGATTCTGGGCCGCCAATTGGGCATGTGCCGCCACTCAAGTAAATCTGGCTGGTGAATATGGCCACATTGGGAATGCAGTGCGGAAAGTGGCGATTTCTAATGGATTTGTCCAGGCCGGGTTCACCCTTGAGCAGGCCGATATCCTTTATAATAATCTTTATAATTACATGAGGGGCGGCTCTATCCCGAATGAGGCTTTGTCTCAATCTCCCGATTTCAAGAACATTGTTACGGCGGTGCCAATGATTAATGAAATTTTGCTGGAAAGTTTTGTGAATGGCCCGGGCGCCAGGAACGTTATAACATTTGAATTGTGGTTCCCCTTTATGACGCTGCCACCCGATAATTACCAGTTGAAAGTTGACGTTGATGTATCGTCCGGTGTAGATATACCGGAAACTACGCAAGTCATTCCTATTGCTGGCACCAATTATGCCTATCTGTCGTTTGAGAGCATAGATGGCTCTCTGAATTCGCCCTATACGTTTACCATTCAACGGGCGGAAGTTTTGAACGCCCAGGGTTTTCCCGTGGATATGCTCCTGGATACGCCAAAAACATTGGCAGCGGTTACCACCGGTGGCGACAAAAGATCTTATCAGTGCATTGACCCGCGGTTTAACTGGGACGTGCTTAATCCTCAGCAATGGGTTGTTTATACCGGGCCTGATCCGGGAACCTTGGGCGAGACCAATGCCAGCACGCTCAGTTACATGACGGCTAATCCGGACTGCGACCAGGATGCGGCCATGTACGTGAACACGAACGCGCTTGTTCAGAGGCTTCAATCAGTGGGCGAACTGGGCTATCTGGCCTATGACCTCTGGAAGACCGTGAAACTCTACGGGGCCGGGCTGCACTCAGTCCTGGATGTTTTTGCCATTGGAACCAATGACAATTATATCTATGTCACCACCACGGCCTGGCGTGGGCGGGTTAATCCCAATTCGCGCGAGCGGGAGGTGCTCGCGGCCGTGTTCTCCAATATGCCGTTAGATGAATATTCGGGACAGGGGTCGCCAGCCACACTCACCGACCAGGCCGCGATTCAGGCGGTGGTGGACAATGTGCAAAATGCAGCCTACATAGCTTACACGAATCTTTCCGCGATCGGCCGCAATTTCACTGCCTTCCCCGCTGCGGCGAATAATGAACTGAAAAGGGAAGCCATCTTCCGCAACACCGCCGGTCTGCTGAGCGCGCGGCAGAACCTCTTCACGATCATCATCGAGGCCCAGGTGGCCTCGGGCGGCAATATCCCGCAAAACCCGATTCGCCAGAAAGCCGTGGCCCTGGTCTGGCGCGATCCTTATACCGGCGAAATGTTCGTGCGCTCGATCAAATGGCTGAAGGACTGAGGCGCAGACGGACGACAGACGGCGGACGACAGACGACAGACCGGAGAATTAGGGTACCCTGAAGGGGTGGCACACTTGTCCTGCGTAGCCTCCGGCGAAGCAGGATCATAGCCCAGGGTGCCTGCCTGCCGGCAGGCAGGCAACCCTGGGAACCGCCGTTGGTGTGCGTGAATCTTGTATTTGCCGCCTGGATTTCGATGTGGTAGATTGCCGCTTAACCAACAGTCCCAAGACGCCTGCCTGCCTGCCCGCAGGACTTCGTCCAGCGATGTAGGCGGGCCGGCAGGCAGGCACCCTGGGAGCTTATCAAAGAGGAGCCGGACTTATGCGAGCGTATAATTTTGCGGGCAGGTGGGGAGTGTGTTTACTCAGCGTCCTGATTGCCGCCACGGTCTTGGCCCAGGCGCGGCGGGCGCCGACCCCTTCGGGCGCGGTCCCGGTTCAGCCGGCCAAAGCCAGGGAACCCGTCGTCATCAAGAAAATGGAAGCCGTTGGCCAGGCTTGCCGGGTAAAAACCCCGGAATTCAGAAACGACGCCAATGAGCCGGCCGCTCCAGCCAGAGAATGGGCGCGGATTACCCTCAAGTACGAAACCAATCTTGACTGGATTGACGAGCTGGAGTTCCGCTTTTCCGTCGTGTTAAAAGATGCCAAGGCCAATGCTTTTATAATGTTTCCCGGCTCGGTAACCTATGTGGATATTGCCAAAGGCAAGCAGCATCAGAGCACGGTGTTTTTGCGGCCGGCGACCTTGGAACGTTATGGCGAGATTATCTGGGCGGGGGTAAAAGTTTATCTCAACGGCGAGCTCCTTGCCACGGCGCAATCCCCTGATGACCAGCGGCCCTGGACCATCAACTACAAAACCAGGGAAGGCGTGCTCTTGAACCGCGACCAGACGCCCTTTGCCCTGGTGGCAATTGACAACCACGGGACGATTAAGCCGAAGTAGGCCGTAGGCTAAAGACCAGGCCAAGATGATTTGATGATTGGTTGATTGGATGATTCGTAAACCGAAGAACCAAGAACAGGATTACGAATCACCGAATCACCGAATCATCGAATCAACCAATTAACCAATCATCGAATTCACGAATCCACGAATCACCGAATTAACGAATGTCTTGCCAAGATGAATTTCTTCAAGTCCAACCGCGTGCTGGCCATGGATATCGGCGCCGCCCAGTTGAAACTGGCGGAGTTCGTGGCCGGTAAGGCCGGCCTTGAGCTTGCCAACCTGGCGGTGTGCCCCCTGGGTATTGCCCCGGGCGACGAGACCGATCCCACCTTGGCGATTGTTGATGCCATCCAGGCGGTCCTGAAGGAAAAGGCGATTAAACCAGCGCCGGTAATGCTTTCGGTGACGGGGCAGTCGGCCTTCCTGCGCCTGGTTAAGCTCCCGCCGGTCAAGCGCCATAAACTTCATCAGACCATCCTTTACGAGGCGCAGCAGAATGTGCCCTTCCCCATGCAAGAGGTTGTCTGGGACTACCAGTTGATGGGCGCCTCGGAAAACGAGCTTAACGTGACGCTGGTAGTCATCAAAAAGGATATTGTGCAGAACCTGGCCGACTGTGTCGAGGCGGTCGGCTTGGATATCGAGCTTATTGATGTGGCGCCCATGGCCCTCTACAATGCCGTGCGCTATAATTACGCCGAACTGAAAGGCTGCACGCTCGTCGTGGATATCGGCGCGCGCTCGACCAATTTGATCTTCATGGAGGAAGGCCAGTTTTTCAGCCGCAACCTGCCGATTGTGGGCACGGGCAACGTTATTACCCAGCAGTTGATGAAGGAATTCAACCTCTCCTTCCAGGATGCCGAGGCGCTTAAATTTGCCCATGCCTCGGTGGCCTTCGGCGGGTCCTATGAGGATTACTCCGACCAGGTGCTTTCCAAGGCCTCCAAAACCGTGCGCGGGGTTATGACCCGCCTTCACATCGAAGTGGAGCGCTCGATCAATTTCTACCGCACGCAGCAGGGTGGCGCCAACCCCGAGCGCATGCTCCTGGCGGGCGGCACTTCGGTCATTGCCCGCACCGACGAGTTCTTCCGGGAAAAGCTGAAGATGGACGTGGAGTATCTCAATCCCTTCCGCAACATCATTGTCACCGAGGGCATTTCGGAAGAAACCGTCGGAACTTGCGCGCATGTTATGGGCGCGGTGGTCGGGGTAGGCCTGCGCTATGCCTTGCCTTGCCCGCTGGAAGTCAATCTGCTGCCGCCGCGTCTGATGGCGGAAAAGTCTTTCCGACGCAAGCAACCGTTTCTCGTGGCCGCCGGCGTTACCGGCGTGCTGGTCGCGCTCTGCTGGTGGTTCTTTTTCCATACCATGACCCAGCGGATCGCTCTGCGCCACGGCGCAGTGCGCTCGCAGGTGGTTCAGTTGGAAGCAGTGGAAGCCCAATTACGCCCGATTGAAGAACGCCAGGCCGCCGTAAAAGCCGGCGCCGAAGTGCTCGCCGATATGGTCTTTCTGCGCGGACGCTGGCTCGAGGTCTTGAATGCCGTCCAGGATAACTTGTTGGACGGCATGTGGCTGGTATCCTTCGTGCCGGTGTCGCGGACGGTAGCGGATAATCCACTTTCGGCGTCGGCAGCCGGCCCGACCCCGCCCGGCCACAAGGCATTAGCCGCCCTGCGGCAGGGGGCTTCCATCCCGCAATATACGCATATCCAGGTCAAGGGCCTGATCTTTGCCGACAAGGCCACCGACCGTTCAATTGCCCAGTTCCGCGACCGCCTGCGCCAATCGCCTTTTTTTACCGAGGCCACCGAAATCCTGCTCGCGCCGCTGCCGAATATGGATGATTATGCCCGGCAATTCACCCTGGAAATCGCCCTGAAGCATCCGCTCTGACCCCATGAACATGGCCTTTCTTAAAAAAAATTTGGTGTTTTGGCTGTGCCTGGCGGTAACGGCCGGGCTGCTCTTGGGCGCCTTGGCGGGCTTGTTCAGTGCCCAGCGCCGTTATTCCCGACAAGCCCGCGCGTTGGATCTGGCAACGATGCGCCTGCAGCAGCTCTATCGCCGCGAGATATTCCCGGCCGCGGCCAATGTTCGCAAGGAAACGGAGAACTTGAAGGACATCGTTGACCAGTATAATGAACTGAACGAGCTCCTGCGCGCCGGTCAGGCCGATCCCCAGCCCATGGAGGCGGCCAAGTTTATGCAGTTGCTGGAACATACCCTGCGCCAGTTGCGCGACCGTCTGCAAAACGCCCGCGTCAAGTTCCCGGAAAGATACGCGTTTGGTTTTGACCGGTACGCCGGCGGCCGGTTGCCGGCCCCCGGCGATATTCCGCGCCTGGTCCAGCAGTTGAAGATTATCGAGACGCTCTGCGCTATTCTCCGGGAGGCGGCCGTTGCCGAGCTGGTAGCCATTGAGCGCGAATCTTTTGAGCAGGCGGCCGGCGCGGCCGGCGGCCGCCGCGGCGCGCCGCCATCGCCGGCGGCGCCGCCCGTGTCCGACATAGCCGCCCTGGCTTCCTGCCAGCATTTCAAAATTACCGTTAAAGCCGCCGAAAATGCCGTACTGACAATGTTAACCCTCCTGGCCGGCGGGCCAATGTTTATGGTCGTAACGCGGATTGAAGTAACCAACCCCAATCAGGGCTCCAGCGCCGCCGGCCCAGCTCCCACCACGGACGCGGCGCACCCCCGCGCCGCCATGCCCGGACCGGCCGCCGAGGAGCGCCGGGTCATCCTCGGCCGCGAAGAGCTGGAGGTAAAGCTGGATCTGGATGTTTATCAGTTCGCCCCTTCCTTGGCCTTTTCCGCCGAAGGAACATCCGTCTCTCAGGCTGGAAAAGAGGGCCCTTAGCTCACAGGGCGATGCCCTGGGCTGTGATGTCGCACGCCGTTGGCGTGCACGGAACGGCGATGCCGTGGGAACCGTGGCACGCCAAAGGCGTACATGGAAATGGTGAGGCCCTATAATGTGAAATCGGGGCACCCCGAAGGGGTGCAACATCATAGCCCAGGGTGCAACCCTGGGAGCTTGAAGGGTAATGAACGTTTTAAGAAGGTCATATTTCCATGACGATCAACATACAAGCTCTTAAGGCCTGGGCCAAGGAGGTCTACGATAAGATCATCCTGTTTGTGGCCTTGTTGGGTCTGTTGTTGTCGCTGATTTTTTTGATCCTGATGGTGGGCCGCGAGCGAAAGAAAATGGAGGATCTAAGCCGGCGGCAGGGACAGTCCCGCATTCTTTCCCAGACCGCCCGTTTGCTGGACTTGACGCCCCTGGCTGAGGGCATTGAAGCGCTGCAGGGCGCGGAACGCCGCGTGGCCTGGCCGAAGCGGCTGATGGTGGCCGAATTGCGGGTGGGCTGCAAAAAGTGCGGCCGCCCCATACCGCTCGAGGCCGTGCTCTGCCCGTTCCTGAATTGCGCCGCGCCGCAACCCGTCGCGCCGGTGCCGGGTGCCAAAGACAGCGACCTCGATGGCATGAGCGATGAATGGGAGCTTAAATTCGGATTGAACCCCAACGCGGATGACGCCGGCCAGGATAATGATGGCGATGGTTTTTTCAACCTGGAGGAATACCGGGTGCTTTCCAGTCCGCGCGACGCAAACGACCACCCGCCCAATGCGCTGAAATTGCGGGTGGTTAAAACCGGCCGCGCGCCGATGCCGCTCAGCTTCCAGGGAGTGCAGCGCCTGAGCACGAACGACGCGCTCTTCCTGCTGCGCAATAAGGCGCAGCAGCGCGACAACTATGCCCGGCTGGGCGATACCGTGGAAGGTTATAAGCTGGAGAAATTTGAGGAGAAGTCCGCCACGGTTCGCAGAGACGGCCTGGAGTTGAAGGAAGATGTTTCGGTGTTGACCGTCAGCCGGGGCGGTAAGCTCTTTCCCTTGACTATTTACCGCGAAAATCAGGGCGAGCTGGCCGCCGACCTGATCTTTCTGGTTGATCAGTCCAAATTGCGGGTCAAGCGGGGCGACGTCATTGCGCTGAAAAATAGTTCCTACAAGGTTGTTGACATTAAAGAAGACGGCGTTATTGTTGCTGACGCGAATACCGGTATGGAAATACCGGTCCAGCCGATTACGGATGCGGAGCGCCAGCTTTTACCCGGTCTGCGCCCGGCGAAACCCGGCAGCACGGCCGAACTTAAACCGTGAGGACAGCCAACGGTATCGTGATGAAATCTGCGGTCATCTTGTTTGTTGCCGGGGTAATCCTGTTGACCCACACCGTTGGGAGCGTCCTGGCCCAGGACGAAAACCAGCCTGAAACTGACGCGGAAGTTGATGTTACGGCCTTGCCGGAGAATCCGAATCCGCCGACACCACCGCCTGAGGCCGTGGCTGAGCCGCCGGCCGAGATGCCAGCCGTTGCCGAACCTGTGGCTGAAACTCCCGTTGTTGCGCCGGAACAAATTGAACCCGCCACGCCTGTAGACCAGGCTCCAATAGAAACGGAGCCGGCCTTGCCGGAGAAGACAGACGACGGACGCCGGACGCCGGACGCCGGCCTGGAACCGGAGAAGCCCGCCGTTGTAGAACCCGCGGAAAAACCGGCGGAGGAAGAGACGGCCATCACGCCCGCGGAAGCTGAGCCGCCCTCCGAAGTAACCGCTCCAACGGTCGCGGAACAGCCCGCGGAACCTGCGGCTGCCGAAGGGGAGCCCATCCCGGCGGTTGTCGAGCCTGCCGCCGAACCAGTAGTCGTCGAGACTGCCCCGGAACCGGAAGCCATAGAGCCGACCCCCGAGGCGGTGGTTGAAACGCCCGAGGTGCCAACGGCCTTGCCGGAGAAGACGGACGCCGGACGCCGGACGCCGGACGACGGCTTGGAACCGGAGACGACAGACACCGGACGCCGGACGCCGGACGACGGCTTGGAACCGGAGAAGACGGACGACAGCCTGGAACCGGAGAAGCTCCCTGTAAAAGGAGAAGAAGAAATTGTTTTTGAATTGGAGCGCGAGGCGGTGAGTGCCACGCCGGAAGAGCCGTCCGAGGCGGTTGAAGAAGCGGTAGGCGCTGAGCCGAAGGTGTCGCTGTGGCGGCGTCTTGTGGGGCGGGTGCCGCGCGAGCCGGAGGCAGGTAAAGAAGTTGAAGTTGGCGCGCCGAGCGCCGAAGAAAAAACGCTTACGCCGGAAGAACTGGTTGCCGCCCAGGAAGAAGTGCGGCGCCAGGCCAGGGAAGTTGAGGCGCTTAAATCACTGGATCAGGCCTACCAGGCGATGGGCCGCAACGAATTTGAGAGCGCCTTGAAACTTTTTAACCAGGCGCTGAACCTTATGCCCATCCGCCCGCATACGGTGGAAACGCGGCAGAAAGCCAGACAGAGCCAGGCCGAATGCGAGTATCGCCTGGCGCTGAGTTACTACAAGGCCGGTAACTATAAAGATGCCAAAGCCGCCATCAGCCGCGCCTTGGAATTCTACCCGGCGCATCAGCGCGTCGCGCGCCTGAGCGCCGACATCAAAAAGGAAGAAGAGCGCATAGCTGAAATCGCCGACCGACCCACGCCGCCCCGCCTGGCTACGGAGTATCTCGATCGGCAAGGACAGATCAGCGCCGCCATTGATCGCGGCCGGCAGTATTATGCCATCGGCGACTATGAAAAAGCCCGCCGCGAATTCCGCAATGTGCTTGCACTCGATGAAAAGAACGACGAAGCCGCCGCCCAGTTGAAAAAGCTTGCCGACAAAATGTACCTGCTCGAAACCGACCAGATGACCCGCCAGCAGGCCGAGATGATCTCACAGGTGCGCGATACGTGGACTCCGCCGGTCAGGCGCGAAATCGTCGGTCCGGGGGCGGTCGGGCCGGGTCCCGAGCCTTTCCGGCCGGGTAAACGCCGGCTGCTGGAGAAGTTGAATGCTATCCAAATTCCCAAGTTGGAGTTCCGCCAGGCTAATATCGTGGATGTGATCAAGTATCTTGACGAGGTCAGTGTCGCTAATGACAAGGAATCGGCGCCGGGCGAAAAGGGCGTGAATTTTATTCTACATTTAAAGCGGCCGGATGCCGCGGAAGTGGCGCCGACCCAGCCGGTGGAGGGCGAGCTTGTGGGCGAGGAAGCGACCGTAACCCCGCCGCCGACATCACTGCCGACGGTAACCTTGAGCTTGCGCAACATTGTGCTGATGGATGCCATTAAATATATTACGGAAGTTACCGGGTTAAAATACCGGATTGAGGAAAATGTGGTTATTATTACGCCTGCCGATATGATCACCGAAGCGTTGATCACGCGCACTTATAAAGTTCAGCCCGCCATTGCGGATATGATTATTGGCGCGGCGGAAACCGCCGGGGGCGTTACCGAGCTGGGCGGCCCGGCGCCGACCGTGGAGCGGGGCGACGTGAAAAAATTCTTTATTGATGCCGGCGTGCCTTTTCCGGATAGCACCTCGATTGTCTACAAGCCGAGCTTAAACCTGCTGATCGTCAAGAACACGGCCGAAAACCTGGAAAACTTTGAGCGCATCCTCAACTCCCTGAACGTTGTGCCGGTGCAGGTGGAAATCGAGGCCCGTTTTGTGGAAGTGGCTCAGAGCGACCTGGAGGAGCTGGGCCTGGAGTGGTTATTGACCGACAACTGGGAAGTGGCCCAGGATGCCAGCGCTAATGCCCCGCTGCAGCTCAGCGCCCGTGAACGCATCCAGGTGAATCAGGGCTCTTTTTCGAGGGGCCTGCGCACCCTGGCCATGGGCGCCAGCGGTGTCGCGGCGGTCCCCGGCGGCGATATGGCCGGGGTAATCTCCATTGCCAGCGTTCTGACCAATCCGGAAATGACCATGATTCTGCATGCCCTCGAGCAGCGCAGCGGCGCTAATCTGCTGTCCGCGCCCAAGGTGACCACCCGCAGCGGCGCCAACGCCGAAATCAAAGTGGTTCGCGAACTGATTTATCCGACCGAATTTACCTTAACCCAACCGCAGGTTTCGGGGAGTGGCGCCGGCAGCCTGGCGGTGGTAGGTCAAGCCGTGGTTACCCCGGCGGGGTTCGAAAAGCGCGATACGGGCGTCGTGCTGAATGTTACGCCGACCGTGGGGCCGGACGGTTTTTCCATTGACCTGGTTATGCTGCCCCAGGTGGTTGAACTGGCCGATTGGATCAATTATGGCTCATCATTTACGGATGCGCAGGGTAACCCGCAACAATGGAATATGCCCCAGCCGATTTTCCATAGCCGCACGATTACCACGGGCATTACCATCTGGGACGGCCAGACCGTGGTAATGGGCGGGCTGATTACCGAAGGCCAGTCCACCACCCAGGATAAAGTCCCGGTTCTGGGCGATATTCCCCTGGTGGGCGCGCTCTTCCGCAGCAAGAGCAGCGTCAGCCGGAAATTCAACCTGTTGATCTTTGTCACCGCCAACCTGGTTGATCCGGCCGGCAACAAGATTAATAAGGAAGGCATTGCCACTGCCGCCGGCACCGTCGGCGCCGCCGCCCCAGCCGCCGGCGTGGCCGCCACAACGACGCCCTGAGCTCTCTTTTTCGATTGCCGATTTGCGATTTCAGATTTCCCTGGATAAGGCAGACTACGTGCAGAATTAGTAATCGGTAATCGGCAGTCGCAATCATATTTTTCTGTAGCCGTCGGACGTCAGGCCGACGTTCCGGTCCACCGAAGGCGGATCCGCCTTTGGCGGAAAACGCGAGCCTACCGTCTCGCGGCTACAGGTTAAATTGCATATTTCCCAAATGCCCTCCCGTCTTTTACTCGTGGATGCTCACTGTTTGGTCTATCGCGCGTTTTATGCTATTACCGGCCTGGCCACCGCCGCCGGCAAGCCCACTAACGCGGTCTTTGGCTTCATCAAGACGCTTAAGGCCATGGAACGCTTCTGGCGACCGTCGCATTGTCTGGTGGTCTTTGACGGTGGCTTGCCCGCCGAACGGCTGGCGCTCTTGAGCACCTATAAGGCCCAGCGGCCGGCCATGCCGACGGCGCTGCGCGAGCAATTGCCGCTGATTGGCGCCTGGCTGGATGCCGGAAAAATAGCCCATGTGCGCCTGGAAGGTCAGGAAGCGGATGATGTCGCCGCCTCGGTGGCGGTCCAAGCCGCCGCCCAAGGCCTGGACGTTCTCATCGCCTCCAGCGATAAGGACTTGTTCCAGTTGGTTAGCCCATCCATTGCCATGATCCTGCCGGGCAAGGTGGAAGAAAAGTACGGCCCCCCTGAGGTGGTGGCCAAACTGGGTATCCGTCCGGACCAGGTGGTGGATTTCCTTGCGCTGACCGGCGACAGTTCCGACAATATTCCGGGTGTGCCGGGCATCGGCGCCAAGACCGCGGCCAAACTTCTTCAGCAGTGGCAATCCCTGGCGAATGCGCTGGAGCATGCCGCGCAGATCGAACCGGAAAAGGTGCGGCGCGCCCTCAGCGAACATCGCGAACTGCTGGAACGCAACCAGGCCATGCTCCGGCTTCAGACGAGCATTGATTGCGGCCTGTTGCTGGAGGCGCTGCGGGTCCGGCCGCCGGATGTGCCCCGTCTGCTGGCCTTGTATCAGGAACTGGAGTTTCATTCGCTGGCTAAAGCACTGCAAGAACCCGCGCTGTTCTGAAGGTGATCTGTAATTTTATATCCGAGTAGCTGCGCCGGTGACGGCGCGGATTCCTCCGGCAGCCACGGCGTCACCGCCGCGTCTACATGAAACAGGCTTAAATCCATGATTGCCCGTTACATAAAAATCCTGCTAGCCGTGCTGGGACTCTCGGCGTTGTTTGCCGCCGGCCTGACTATCCGGCGTGTTGTGCTTTCCACCCAGTTTGCGCAGTATGGGCGGCCATTGCCGTTTAACCTGGAAAGCGCGCTGGAGTTTCGCTATGTCCGCATGCTCTTTGAAACCGGGCGCATCCCTTACCGGGACAAGGCCATTCAGGCGCCCGAAGGCGTCGTGGTGCGCGCCACATATACGCTGGGCGCGGAATATGTTTATGCCGCGCTGGCGCGTTTGCTCCCGGACACGCTCCCCCTGGATGAACGCGTGCGTTGGATCGCGGTCGCCTGGTTCTGCCTGGGCATTCCCCTGCTGAGTATTTGGTTGTGGGCCTGGACCAGGTCGCTTTGGGCGGGCGGACTGGCCGGGGCTTATTACGCCGTGGCGCTCTCCGCCGTTATGCGCTCAACCGGCCAGGAACTCCACCATGAAAATTTTGCGCTGCCGTTGCTGATTGCTTACTTGGCCTTGGCTGCTCTGGCCGGCCGCGCCGCCGGGCGTGGCGCATTTTTGCTTTTGGCTTTGCTCGCCGCGCTCGCCTTGGCCTGCGCCGCGGCAACCTGGGACCTGATTCAGTATTATCTCATTGTCTGGGCCGTGGTTCATTACGCCCGATTTGTATACGGTGAATATTTCCGTGCGGAGCGCCGGCGCCTGGCCTGGTGGCTGACGCTGCTCGCCCTCGGCGGCGCCGGAGTGCTGAACCCCTATCTGCGCGCCCATGCGTTTCTGGCTTCGTATGCCATGCTGCTGGTCTACGGCGTGGCCTTGGGCCTGCTCGCCGAACGGCTTTTGGCGCGGCCTCTGGCGCGAGCGCTTCTACCCTTATTGCCCGTGGTGGCGGGGGTGATCTTTTTGTCCGCTTATGGTGAAACCTATAACCATTTTCTTAGCTTGCTCTGGGCTAAACTGCGCTTTTTCGACCATAAACCGGCCGACCCCGCGCTCTTGACCTTCGACCAGCGCATCCTCTGGACCCCCCCCTTAAATTCCGCAACTTTTCTGTTGACAGCCCGGCTGTTTCCTGCAACACTACCCTTGTTTTTATTGGCTGGTACCATCGCCTTTTTTCATTCACGTAAGCACCCTGATCCGGAAATCAATCGTCTGCTTGCATTTACGATCGTTACATTCCTAACCTTTTTGCTTTTCGTGCGGTTCCATGTGTTCCTGATCCTGGGACTGGCGGCGTTGCTGGGATGGTTAGGTTACTGGGTTTTCATCAAACGCAGTTTGTGGCGCTGGCTGGTCCTGGTGCTGTTGTTCTTTGGGCTGGGGGTGGAGGCCGCGCAGGTTCTAAGAAATCCTGTGCGCTGGGGCAGTTGGCCGGGCTATCTCCGGGAAAAACAGGAACTGGTCCAGTGGCTGCGCGCTAATACGGCCGGCGGGATCGTCCTGGCCAATTTCGGCTTGAGCGCTTTTTTGCTGACTTATGCGGATTGTCCCATTGTGTTGCACCCGAAGTTCGAGTCGCCGGTTATTCGTGAACGCGTGCGCGCCTATGGTGAAACCTTGTTCACGGCCGACGAGCAAGCCTTGCGCGCCTGGATGGAACCTTTGCGGGTCCCCTATTATGTCTATGCCCGCGGCGAGTTTGCCGATGTTCAGCCGGAATCCCAGATGCGCTATTTCGTGAATGCCTTGAATCCGCCGGTGTTCGCCGCCGCGCGTCTGTTTGAGGAGCGTCCGGACGAAGGCCGTTATTTCCGTTTGCTGTGGGAAAATGCCAAGTATCGCGTCTTCCGCGTCATCACGCGCGCGGATGAGCGCATGGCCCGGCGTCTGGCCGCGGAGGCGGCGCAGGCTTTGCGTGGTGGTCGCGTGGCGGAGGCCGAAGGCAAGGGGAGCCAAGCCTTGATGTACGACCCGCAGAATACCAATGCGATGCAGGTCCTTTTACACGCGCAAGAACGGCGCGCTGGCGCCCAGTCGCCGGCGGGCGCCCCGCCGCGTGGAACAGCAGAGTAAACCCGGTTATTGCTTAGTGTTCAAAGACATAAATACGCTCACGTTAGTGGGAGCGCCGTTGGGCAGGACGCACGGCGCGTTCGCGGCGCCAATCCCTGGAAGGGCTTGGCCCGCGAATGCAACAAAGCGCACTGCCCAACGCCGCCCCATTCTTCGGAACCGGGCGCTTTTGGCGCTGGGCCGCGTTCTTCGCGCCGGGCAAGGCCTGGCAAGGTATTGCTCCGGCGCGAACGCCTTGCCCAGCGCCAAAATCGCCTCGGCTAACGTTAGCGAATTTATGCCTTTGAGCACTTAGCACTTAGGCCACCTTTGATATGCCCGCCTTTGGCTGAAAAGCTGATGTAATAGTTATGGCTTCCAGAATATCAGACAGGGAAATGCCACGCTCTTCTGCTTCCTGGCTGCGTCTTTGCCTTACCGGCGGCCTGGCTTGCGGCAAAAGCCTGGTCGGCGCGTTCCTGCGCCGCCGCGGGGTTCCGGTGATCGAGGCCGATGATGTCTGTCACGATCTGCTGCGCGTGGGTACGCCCCAGTTTGCCAAGGTCGTTGCCGCCTTTGGTCGGACTATTCTTGGCTCCGATGGCGCGATTGACCGCGGCGCCTTGGGCGCCCGCGTGTTTGGCGATCCCGCGGCGCTTGCGCAGTTGAATGCGCTCTTGCATCCCGCGGCTCAAGCGGCCATTGCCGCGTGGGTAACGGCGCGCTGCGCAGAGGCCCGGGCCGGGCGCGCTGCTCTCTGGCGCGGCGGGGCGGTGGCTATTATTCCGCTGGTCTACGAGGTGGGCTGGGAATCAGCCTGGGACCGGATTATCTGCGTGGGCGCGCCGCCGGCCGTCCAACGCGAGCGCCTGCGCGCCAAAGGATTCGGCGTAAAGGAAATTCAAGACCGGCTTGCCGCCCAGTGGCCGGTGGAAGAAAAGATGAAGCGCGCTGATTACGTGATTTTTAATTCCGGCAACGAGGAATGCGCCCGACAGCAAACCGTTCAAGTCATGCAACAAGTGGAGAACAGCAATGGAAGATAAACGGAACATGGATGAAAATAAATCACGCCGCGGCGGTCCTGGTCTGCGCTACTCGCGCGGGCGGACGGGCATGTCGAAAATTTATGTGGCTAATGGCGCTGTGCCGCCGCCACGCGCCAGTCATGATAATGCCGCCGGCGCTGGGGCGAATCGCTCCGCGGAAACTGTCGCCGTGGCGGCTTCGGCGTCGGGCGCGGGCCGCTCAAATGAAAACATGGTCAATGGCAATGTCGCCAACTCCGCCGCGCCGGCCGCAACCACGGTGTCCGCCGGGCGGGGCAAAGCCCAGACCCTGCACCTCTCCGAACTGCAGCGGAAACCAGTGCCGGAACTTAATGCCCTGGCCGCCAGCTACGGCCTGGTTGACTTGGGGGCCTTGCGCAAGCACGAGCTGATTTTTGAAATCCTCAAGGCCAACGCCTACCAGCATGGCACGATTTTCGGCAAGGGCGTCTTGGAAATCCTGGTGGACGGTTTCGGCTTCCTGCGCTCGCCGAATTACAATTACCTGCCCTGCCCGGAGGATATCTACATCTCGCCCTCGCAGATCCGCCGTTTTGCCCTGCGTACCGGCGACACGGTCGAAGGCGAAATCCGCTCGCCGAAGGATAAAGAGCGCTTTTTTGCCCTGTTGCGCGTGGACAAGGTGAACGATGGCGACCCGGAGAAGAACGGCCGCAAAGTGCCCTTTGAAAACCTGACGCCGCTCTTTCCCAACCGGCGGTTTATTCTGGAGCGTGAACCGGATGAAGTTTCCATGCGCGTCATGGATATTTTCACGCCCATTGGCCTGGGCCAGCGCGGCGTGATCGTGGCGCCGCCGCGCACCGGCAAAACCGTGCTCCTGCAGAAGATCGCTAACAGCATTTCCAAGAACCATGCCGACGTCTACCTGATCGTGCTGCTGATAGATGAGCGGCCGGAGGAAGTAACCGACATGGAGCGGCATACTACCGCCCATGTCTTAAGCTCCACCTTTGACGAGCCGCCCGAACGGCATATCCAGGTGGCCGAGATGGTCATCGAGATGGCCAAGCGCATGGTGGAAAGCGGGCGGGATGTCGTCATCCTGCTGGACAGCATCACGCGTCTGGCGCGGGCCTACAACACCATGGAGCCGCACAGCGGCAAGATCCTCTCCGGCGGCGTGGATTCCAATGCCTTGCATAAACCCAAGCGGTTCTTCGGCGCCGCCCGCAATGTCGAGGAGGGCGGCAGCCTGACCATTATTGCCACCGCCCTGGTGGACACCGGCAGCCGCATGGACGAGGTGATTTTCGAAGAGTTCAAGGGCACCGGCAACATGGAACTGTGCCTGGACCGGCACCTCGTGGACAAGCGCATTTTCCCGGCCATCAATGTCGAAAAATCCGGGACGCGCAAGGAGGAACTGCTCCTGCACCCGGACGAACTGAACCGCATCTGGGTTCTGCGCAAGGCTTTGAACGGCGTTCCCCCGGTCGAAGCCATGGAGCTGGTGGTCAGTAAGCTGAAAAAAACCAAGAGCAACGCCGAATTTCTGATTACAATGAAAGAATGAGAAATATTGGTTCTTTCTTAAAAAGTGTGATCCATGATTTATGCCGCGGCGGTGACGCCGCGGCCTGCCCGCCCGCCTACATCGCTGGACAAAGTCCTGCCTGCCCGCAGTGGCTGCGCCACAGGCGCTGCAGGCGGGCCGTCGGAAGAATCCACGTCCTCACGGACGTGGCTACAAATATCTTAAGCAATATTTAATGGTTGAATGCTTCAACGCTTTGGTAGTTTAATACATAGGAATTTCAAAGTTCGGACTGGATTCCCTCTTTTGCGGGAATGACAGACAAAGTCAGCCTGGTTGTCATTCCCGATCTAATGCTACTCTGCGAAGTAAGCCTTCGCTACGAAGCACGAGTCGGGAATCCAGAATAGTTCCGGATTTGCCGCCTAATTCAATGATCCTCGGTTTTGCGGAGAGGCTCGCTCATGAAAATAAAAGTGGAAAAGGCCGGACCGTGCCGGAAAATAATGGAGGTGACTGTGCCGGCCGAAACTGTGGCGGCGGAATATGCCACGGCGGTCGCGGCCTATGTGAAGAATGCGAAAATGCCGGGATACCGGCCGGGTCGCGCGCCATCGGCGCTGGTCGAACGCCGCTATGCCCGCGAAATTGATGAAAGCGTCCAGGAAGCCGTAGTGGCCCAAACCTACCCGGAAGCGCTGAAACGCTCCGCGCTCGATCCCGTGGCCGTCCTTGATTTGAACGTTACCCTGAAACGCAACGAGAGCGCAACTTACAAGGTTACTTTGGATGTGCCCCCGGAGTTCAAGCTGCCGAAGTATAAAGGCATCAGCCTCAAGGAAAAACCCGCGGACGTTTCCGCTGAAGCCCTTCAGCGGGCTTTTACTCAGTGGCTCGAGCGCCATGCATCTTTTGAAGAAGTAACCGGCCGCCCGGTGGCCAAAGGCGACGCCGTCCAGGTTGATTTTGAAGGCCGCCTTGATGGCCGACCGCTTGCGGCGCTGGGCAAGCGCGTGGGCGCCCTCGCCCAAGCCAGGGATTTATGGATCATGGCGGATGAAAGTACGCCATTGCCCGGCTTCGGCTTGGGGCTCCTGGACCTTGCGGTGGGCGCCCGCCGCGAAATCACCGTTGCCTTTCCTGCCGATTTCGGTGTTGCGGAATTGGCCGGTAAAGCGGCGGTCTACCAGGTGCGGGTCAAGGCTATCCGCGCCAAGCGCTTGCCAACCCTGGATGAACAGCTCCTCAAAAAAGCCGGAGTGGCCTCGGAAGCCGAGTTGCGCGGCAAGCTGAAAGAAGCGTTGGAACACGAGACGCAACGAACGGCCAGAGAACGGCAAAAGGAAGAAATCATCAAACACCTGCTGGCGCGCACGACGCTGGAACTGCCGGAAACGCTCGTGCAGGAAGAAATCCGCCACCAGTTTTCCGCGCTGGTTCGCCAGAATCTGCTGCGGGGTGTTCCCCGCGAACAGTTGACCGAAAAAAGGGGGGATCTCCTGACCGCGGCGACCAACACGGCTACGGAAAAAGTCAAGCTGGGCTATATTCTGCACCGCATTGCCGAGGAAGAAAAGATCACGCTGAGCGACCAGGAACTGGCTGCGTCTGTGGATGCCCTGGCCCAGCGCTATGCGGTGCCCAGCGCCGAACTACGCAAGGAATTGGAAGAAAAAAAAGAAATGGATTCTATCCGGCACCAGGCGCGCATGGATAAAACGCTCGATTTTCTGCTGACGGAATCCCGCGGCGAGGAGGAAGAAGCGGGCTTGTTCGGCCGCCTGCTGGGCCGCTGAGTTAATTTTTTTAATTTCAGCTTGCCAGTTGAGAACGGGAAATGATAATCGCCAATCAGAAATCATAAAAGGGGGTTTATTATGGATACTTCGAACCAGATGTTAGTGCCGATGGTGGTGGAGCAAACCGGGCGCGGCGAGCGCGCCTATGACATCTATTCGCGGCTGTTGAAGGATCGGATCATCTTTCTGGGAACGGTCATTTCCGATGAAGTCAGCAGCCTGATCGTGGCCCAGATGCTGTTTCTGCAGGCGGAAGACGCCAATAAGGATATCAGCTTCTACATCAACACGGCCGGCGGCTCGGTGACCGCCGGCATGGCTATTTATGACACCATCCAGTTTCTCAAGTGCGATGTGGCCACCTACTGCGTGGGCCAGGCGGCCAGCATGGGCTCCATCCTGCTGGCGGCCGGGACGTCAGGCAAGCGCTTTGCCCTGCCGCACGCGCGGATCATGATGCATCAACCCTGGGGCGGGGTGCAGGGCGCGGCGGCCGATATCAGCATCCAGGCTCAGGAAATCCTGCGGATCCGCGATATTCTTAATGGTCTCCTGGCCAGGCATACCGGCAAGCCGGTTGAGGTCGTGGCCAAAGATACGGACCGTGATTTCTTCATGTCCCCGGAAGAGGCGAAAAATTACGGCCTGGTGGATGAAGTGCTCGTCGGACGTAAAGGCCTGGAAGTTAAGCAATAAGCAGGAGATAATTCATGGCCAGACGCAACTTGCCGGCCTGTTCTTTTTGCGGGCGGAGCCGTGACCAAGTGGCCCAGTTGCTCGTCGGCTCAGGATCCAATATCTGCGACGCCTGTGTTGAGGCCAGCCGTAGGATTTTGAGCGAGCAGCCGGGCGCCGTCGCGCCCGCCGGCGCCCTGCTCAAGGTGCCCAAGCCGCACGAGATCAAGGCGTTCCTGGATGCCTATGTTGTCGGCCAGGAATACGCCAAGAAGGCGCTGGCCGTGGCGGTGCATAATCATTACAAGCGCCTGAACCAGGGCGCTCATTTTTCCGCCGGCGACCCCTTGGCCGGCGTGGAGATTCAGAAGAGCAATATCCTTCTCATCGGGCCGACCGGCAGCGGCAAGACGTTGCTGGCCCAGACCCTGGCGCGGCTCCTGGAGGTGCCCTTCAGCATTTCGGATGCTACCCCGCTGACCGAGGCCGGCTACGTGGGCGAGGACGTGGAAAATGTGCTCTTGCGCCTGATTCAGGCCGCCAACATGGATGTCGCGCGCGCGGAACGCGGCATCATCTATATTGACGAGATTGATAAAATTGGCCGTAAAGCCGAGAATGTTTCGATCACCCGCGATGTTTCCGGCGAAGGCGTGCAGCAAGCCCTCCTGAAAATCCTGGAAGGCACCGTTGCCAACGTGCCGGCCCACGGCGGACGTAAACATCCCCAGGAACAGTTCATCAAGATCAATACCGAGGGCATCCTCTTTATTTGCGGCGGCGCCTTTGTCGGCCTGGAGGAGATTGTCCGGCGCCGCCTGGGTGCGCGCGCGATTGGTTTTATCAAACCGTCGGCCGGGGATGCGCCGGACAAGCAGGGCCATAATCCGCTCAAGGCGGTGGAACCGGAAGACCTGATCCGCTACGGGATGATCCCTGAATTTGTGGGCCGGGTGCCGGTGATCGTAGTGCTGGATGAGTTGTTGGAAGCTGATCTGGTGCGCGTGCTCACGGAGCCCCGCAACAGCATGATCCGCCAGTACGAAAAGCTGATGGCTATGGAGAATATCAAGCTTTCCTTTGTGCCGGCGGCTCTGCGCGAGTTGGCTCGCTTGGCCGTCCGCAAGAAGACCGGCGCCCGCGGTCTGCGTTCCATCCTGGAACGCATCATGCTGGATATCATGTACGAGGCGCCGAGGCAAACGCACGCGCGCGCCTGTCAGATCACCAAAGCCGTCGTGAATGCGCACTATGCCGACGTTGACCAGAACCGCCAGACCGCCTGACGGCGGGTGAGACGTCAGAAATCGGAGGTCAGCGGTCAGAGTATAGAGGTGGACAAGCTAAATGCCATGCGCATTTCGTCTGACTGCTGACTTCTGACCACTGACTTCTGGTCAGATTTCCTTCAACGGGCCAGTCGGCTGGTTCCGCTCGTTCAGCGTCAGGATCAGCGGGCGATGCCGGCGGGCTTCATCGGTGGGAACCGCGCTGAAGGCCAGAATGACCAGTTTGTCGCCCACGCTGCCCAAACGCGCGGCCGGACCGTTCAGGCAGATGACGCCGTCGCCGGGTTTGCCCGGGATGACGTACGTTTCAAACCGGTTGGCATTGGCCAGATTCGCCACCAGCACCTTTTCATAAGGCAGCAGCTTGACCGCGTCCATCAGGTTGCGGTCAATGGTCAGGCTGCCTTCATAGTCCGGCTTGACGTGGGTAACGCGCGCCAGATGCAATTTGGATTTCAACATGATTGAAAACATGGCCTTAACTTCCTGGCCAGGCAATATAGCGGTCACTCCCCGTAAAAGCAAGCGCGCGGCAGCCAAGGGCCGGCTGATGCGCGTGCTTGTTCTGGCCGTGCCTTTGTTGTTCCTGGCCTTGGGTCTTTCGGCGCGCGAGGTGGCCATCACCATCTTGCATACCACCGATGTGCATGGCCGCGTGGCGGAAGTCAGATCGGAACGCGAGTTGAAATTGGGCGGCGGGCTGCTGCGCTGCGCCACGCTTGTCCGGGAAATCCGCGCCCGCGAGCCGAATGTGATCATGGTGGATTGCGGCGACCTGTTCCAGGGCTCAACGGAAAGTTTTTTGACCAGCAACCGGATCATGGTCTCGGCCGTGCAGTACCTGCGCTATGACGCCCTGGTGACCGGCAACCATGAATTTGACGGCGGGGTGAAAGCGCTGCGCCAATTCTACGAGCAGGCTCAAATCCCGGTGCTGGCGGCCAATATCCGTTCCGCGGCCGAACCGGCGCTGCCCGGCGCCCAAGACTTTTTGCTCAAGGAGCTGGAAGGCGTGCGCGTGGCCGTGGTCGGGCTGACCACGCCAATCATTCCGCTCTTGTCGCGGCCGCCTTTGCTGGACGATGTCACTGTGGAAGATTCCCGGAAGGTTCTTCATCGGGTTATGCCCAAGGTGCGCGCGGCCAAGCCCGATATCCTGGTGCTGGCGGCGCACCAGGGCTTGCGCGAATGGGGCGATGATTCCGCCAACGAGATCAAGACAATTGCCCGGGCCTTTCCCGAGTTTGATCTGATCCTGGGCGGGCACACCCACCAGGCGGTGGAATGGGAGACCGTGAACGGCGTGAGCTATACGCAAGCGGGGAAATATGCGCTCTGGCTCGGAGTCGCGCGCTTGATCTTCGATACCCAGACGCGCCGGATTAAGTCCAGGAAAATTCAACTGCTGCCCGTGGATTCCACCGTTGCCCGTGAGCGGGCCTTGGCCGAGCAGCTCGCCAAGCCTTTGCAGGAAACCAAACAATATCTTGACCAGGAACTCGGCGCAACCACCACGGAATTAACGCCAACTTCACCTCACCCGGGTCAATCCGCCATTCAGACGCTGATTGCCGCGGCTATCGCCGAACAGGCGCAAGCGCAGATCGTTTTTCATCGGCCTTTGTCCGAGGCCTCGCTGCGCTCCGGAAGCATTAAGATGCGGGATGTCTGGCGCATCGTGCCCTACGATAATTATATCGGCGTGGCCCACTTGACGCTCGCGGAGCTTCGAGCGATTCTGGAGGAAAACAGCGAATACTACGACTCTGAAAATTTTCGGGGGGTCTATGGCCTGACCTATAACTTGAAAATCGGCGCCGCGCCCGGAACGCGCGTTGCTAATATCCGGCTGACGGGAGAGCCGAAGGCCGGTCGCGCCGAACAGTCGGCGCCGGAACGCCTGCGGGTGGCATTCAACAGTTACGATCTGGCTTCGGCCGGCGGGAAGTTGCCGCGCCTGCGTGAGATCGTGGAACGGCGCACGTCCCGCTTGGAGGAGCGCCTGGATGCGAATACCCGCGACGCGGTTATCGCGTATCTGCAAGCGCACCGGCCGCTCAATATCGAGGTGCTGCCGGGAGCGCAGACCGGCGACAAGCGGAAATAGCGTTTCTTTTTCCCGCGCGGGCGATACACTAACAGGTTTGATTTGCCGGATCAGTCGGATCTATCGGATAACCTTGTGCTTCCCATGAACCAGGACTGGATCACCATCGCCGGCGCCCGCGAGCATAACCTCAAGAACATTACCGTGCGCCTGCCGCGCAACCGGTTGACGGTCATAACCGGTTTAAGCGGTTCGGGGAAGTCGTCGCTGGCGTTTGACACCTTGTATGCCGAGGGTCAGCGCCGGTACGTGGAAAGCCTTTCGGCCTACGCCCGCCAGTTTCTGGAGCAGATGCAGAAACCCGACGTGGACTATATCGAAGGCCTTTCCCCCGCCATTGCCATTGAACAGCGCACGGCCGGGTCCAATCCGCGCTCGATTGTCGCTACCAGCACGGAAATTCACGACTATCTGCGGCTGCTCTTTGCCACCATCGGCCGCCAGCATTGTCCGCGCTGCCGGCGCCCGGTGGCGCGGCAGAGCGCCGAACAAATCGTTGAGCGCCTGCTCAAGTTGCCGGCGCGGACCAAGTTGACTTTGCTCGCGCCCCTGGTGCGCGGTCGCAAGGGCCAGCACACGGAAGTGTTCGAAAGCGCCCGGCGCCAGGGGTTCGTGCGCGTGCGCGTGGATGGCGCCCTGCGGGAATTGGATGCAGTGACCGAGCTTGATAAGAAGAAAAAACATTCCATTGATCTGGTGGTTGACCGCCTGATCATCACCAATCTCATCCGCACGCGCCTGACCGATTCCACCGAACTGGCCCTGCGCCAGGGAGCCAGCGTGATGATTGTCCTTCACCAGGAAAGCGATGGCCAATGGCGGGAAACGCTATATTCCGAAAAGCACGCTTGCGCTAATTGCGGCATCAGCTTCGAGCCGCCGACCCCGCGTCATTTTTCGTTTAACAGTCCCTATGGAGCGTGTCCCACCTGCTCCGGGATCGGGGCGCGCCTGGTATTTGACGAGGCGCTGGTGGCGCCCAATCGCGAACTTGGCATCGAAAAGGGGGCCATCCATGCCTGGCGCCGTGGCGGCCGCCGGTTGATCATCTATTACAACGGGCTGTTGCGCGCCCTGGCGACCCATTATGGTTTCAGCCTGAGCACGCCCTTCCGGGATCTCGGCGCCGCGATTCAAAAAATCCTGTTTTATGGCTCAGGGGACGAGGCCATTACCTTCGGTTATTGGCGCCGCGGCGCCTGGCGCAAGCTGGTTAAACCGTTTGAGGGTATTCTGCCCAATCTGGCGCGCCGCTATGCGGAAACGGACAGCGAGTTCACCAAAAAGCGGCTCGAGCAATACATGAGCCGCCGGCCTTGCGCCGATTGCCAGGGTGCGCGCCTGAAACCGGAAGTCCTGGCCTGCACCATCGCGGGGAAATCCATTGCCGAAGTCTGCCGGATGGCCGTGCGCGCCGCCCGGGATTTTTTCGAGCGCCTGGAGCTTAGCCCCGAGGAGCAGCAAAAAGCCCACGAGGTGCTCAAGGAAATCCGCCAGCGCCTGCAGTTCCTGGCCAATGTGGGCCTGGATTATTTGACGCTCGACCGCGAAAGCGGCACGCTTTCGGGCGGCGAGGCGCAGCGTATCCGCCTGGCAACCCAGATCGGCTCCGGCCTGGTTGGCGTGCTCTACGTGCTCGATGAGCCCAGTATCGGCTTGCACCACCGCGATAACCAGCGCCTGATCAGCACGCTGAAAAACCTGCGCGACCTGGGCAATACCGTGGTGGTAGTCGAGCACGATGAAGATACCATCCGGCAGGCCGATTTTGTTCTGGATCTTGGCCCGGGCGCGGGCCGGCATGGCGGCGCGGTCGTGTTTGCCGGGGCGGCAAGCGACCTGTTGGCCGATCCCAATTCGCTCACGGCCCGTTACCTGAACGGGCTTTTGACTATTGCCATTCCGCGTGAGCGTAAGACACCTAAGGGCGAATTGGGGCGCCTGACCATCAGTGGCGCTTGTGAAAATAATCTGAAGAACATCACGATCAGCATTCCCTTGGGTTTATTCGTTTGCGTGACCGGTGTTTCCGGCAGCGGCAAAAGCACGCTTATTGATGACATCCTGCGGCGGGCCCTCTTCCGCAAGTTCTATGGCGCCAAGGAACTGCCGGGCAAGTTCAATGAGATCAAAGGTATGGACCGGCTCGACAAGGTAGTGGTGATTGACCAGTCGCCGATCGGCCGCACGCCGCGCAGTAACCCGGCGACCTACACCGGCGCCTTCACGCTGATCCGCGCCCTGTTTGCCGGGTTGCCCGCCTCCAAGGTGCGCGGCTATGGCCCGGGCCGTTACAGTTTCAATGTCAAAGGCGGGCGCTGCGAAGCCTGCTGCGGCGACGGCATCCTGCGGATCGAGATGCATTTCCTGCCGGATGTCTATGTCACTTGCGAACAGTGCGGCGGCCGGCGCTACAACCGCGAGACCCTGGAAGTTCGCTATGCCGGCAAATCAATCGCCGATACCTTGGCCATGACCATTGACGAGGCCCTGGAGTTCTTCGGCCGCGTCCCGGCTCTGCGGCAAAAGCTCAAAACCCTTTCGGAAGTCGGGCTGGGCTATGTTCAATTGGGGCAATCGGCCACTACGCTTTCCGGCGGGGAAGCCCAGCGCGTAAAACTCTCGGCCGAGCTCAGCCGCAAGGCCACTGGCCGAACGCTTTATCTTCTGGATGAACCCACCACCGGGCTGCATTTTGCCGATATTCAGAAACTGCTCGACGTGCTGCACCGGTTGCGCGATGCCGGCAATACCGTCGTGGTCATCGAGCATAACGTTGAGGTGATTAAGACGGCCGATTACATAATTGACCTGGGGCCGGAAGGCGGCGACGAAGGCGGCGAGGTCGTTGTCTACGGCACGCCCGAAGAAGTCGCCGCCTGCGACCGCTCCTATACGGGGGAACTCCTGCGGCGGGTGCTCGCAGCGGCGAAGGCCCGGGAAAAGCTACACGGGGAAACTGTCGCGCTGCAGGCGCGCACTCACAGCGCTGTTGTAAGCCTCGAAGAAAGCTCTGACATCCGGCGGGGTGCACCAGCCTAATGCTCCTAACGATAAGCCCACCCGCCGCAGGTCGCGGCCGGCGCGGCGGCGGGTAATCCAGGGCAAAGACCGAACGCCATCCAGATCCACGACCCATAGCCCGCCAGGCGCGGCGCGCGCGCATAACACATTCTCGTGTTTCAGGTCGCGATTGGAAAAACCGGCGCGGTGAAAACTGGCGGCCAAGCGGCCGTAAGCGCGCATGGCTTCGGCGCGGCTCGACGGGTCGCGCGCTTGACGCTCAAGCCAGGCGCTCAGTTCTTCGGCTTGTTCCAGCTCAAGGCTGACGCCGTGGTCAGATAGCCGCAAACCGAGGCGCCGCTGGCAGCTCCAGGCTATGGGTGTCGGCGTGGGAATGCCCTGCTCGGCGAGCTCTCGGCCCATCAGGAAAGCACGGCGTGTGCGCGATGGTAGCAAGCGAAAACGCCAGCCGCGCCGGCCGGGAAGAGGAGTGTATTCTTTCCAGACCATTCCCCGGTAAGCCCGCACGCGGCAGCCGGCATAGGCTTTCAGGACGCGAGCATCGGGTAGGGCGCCGGATTTTAGAGCGTCTAACCAGGCCGAAAAACGAGTGGCTTGAGAGGGCAGGATATGCCAGGTTTGGCCGTGGCGGCGCAGGAGTTGGCCGCTATTCGCCGCGCGCGCCATGATCCAGGAGAGCACTCCAGCGAGCATGATGGTGGCCAGGGGCGAATCCATGAAATCGTTGCGTTTGCCCAGCCAGGCCGCCAAGGGCGCCGCCGGATAAAACATCGTGATAACCCCGTGTGTTTTTATCATCCAGACCCAGGCCACGTGCGCGCCGACGCTCAACCAGATGGTTTTTGTGCGAATCACAAACGCGCAGAGGACAAGGCCCAGGAGCGTCAGGTTAATGAACTGCACCGCCAACCTGGGGATTTGCCAGACGGTCGAAAAGGTAGAAATGAACACGGAGTGGGTTACGGATAAAAAAGAATCCCCGTTGAAGGCCGTGCTGGAGGGCTCCCCAAAATGGGCCGCGGCGAAGACCACACTGGACAACACGGCGGCCGGCCAGGCGCGCCAGATGCGCGCGAGGACCCGGAAGAAGATGCCGCGCATCACGGTTTCTTCGAAAAAGCCTACCACCAGCGCCGGTAACAGCAAAAAAGCCGGAGTCTTAATCAAATCATGGCAGGCAAGGCCGGGTGGGATATACAGGCGATGAATTCCGGCCAGAGTGGTCAACGCAGCCACTATGCCCATGGTCAGGATGCCCATGATGATGCCGTTCAGTAGACCGGCGTGCCATGCCCGCCAGGACCAGTCCGGATCGGCCGTAGTGAATCCGCAATCCTTCCAGCCGCGCCAGCCGGCGCGCCAGAGAAAGAGCAACAGGAAAATGAGAGAAAAAAACAGCAGACAACGGCGCATGACTTTGCCGCCGCCGGCTTCCAGCAGGTAAGCGCCCAGGGGTCCGCCGAAGCTGCCGGCGAGCTTCATGATCAGTACGGCCGCGGCGGAGGCCAGCCAGGTTGCGCCGCCCAGAAAGAGGACAGCCAGGATGAGCGCCTGCCAGAAGGAGATAGCGGGTCGCGGATATTGCTTCATTTCTTCTGATGGGTTTGTAGCCGCGCCCGTAAGGGCGTGGTTTCTTTCGGCGGCCACGGCGTCACCGCCGCGGCTACTTAATTTTTTCGGATGGGTTTGTAGCCACGGCTACATGTGTAGCGGCCGTTCGTGAGAACGGCAGAAGTTGCCCCTGCCTCAGACGGGCCGGAAAGCCAGCGTGGCGTTGTGGCCGCCAAAGCCCAGGGAATTGCTCAAGGCCAGCCGGATTTTTTTCGGGCGGGCGGTATTGGGCACGTAGTCCAGGTCGCATTCCGGGTCGGGCGTCGTATAATTGATCGTCGGCGGCACAATGCCGTGCTTGATTGCCAGGGCGCAGACCGCGGCTTCCACGGCGCCGGCCGCGCCCAGCAGATGGCCGGTCATGGATTTGGTTGAACTGATCATAACCCGCCGGGCTTCACTATCGCCCAGGGCGCGTTTGATGGCCAGCGTTTCACAGCGGTCATTAAGCGGTGTGCTTGTGCCGTGGGCGTTAATATAATCCACGTCCTCGGCCCGGGCGCGCGACTCCTGGATGGCCCGCTGCATGGCCGCCGCGGCGCCGGCGCCATCCTCGTCGGGGGCGGTTTCATGAAACGCGTCGCAGGTGGCGCCATAACCGGACAACTCGCAGTAGATGGGCGCGCCGCGCTTACGGGCGTGCTCCAGACTCTCAAGCACCAGGATGCCGGCGCCATCGCCCATGACGAAGCCATCGCGGTCCTTGTCGAATGGGCGGCTGGCTTTTTCCGGCTCATGGTTGCGCGTGCTCAAGGCGCGCAAGGCGCAGAAGCCGGCGAAGCCCAAGGCGCAGATGCCGGCATCCGACCCGCCGGAAATCATCATGTCGGCGTCGCCGCATTGGATAAGGCGCAGGGCATCGCCCAAGGCATGGCTGGCGGAAGCGCAGGCGGAGACGATGGCGTAATTCGGGCCTTTGAACTGGAATTCGATGGCAATCAGGCCGGAGGCCATGTTGCAGATCATTTGAGGAATCATGAAGGGGCTGCAACGATTCGGCCCTTTTTCCAGCAGGATGCGATGCTGCCCTTGGAGCGATTGCAGCCCGCCGATACCGGAGGCCACCACCACGCCCGCGCGGTCGGGATTTTCTTTGGCCGGATCCAAGCCGGCATCCTTAACGGCCATTTTGGCGGCGGCCAGGGCATACTGGCAGTAAAGATCAGCCCGGCGCTGGTCCTTCTTGCTCAGAAAATCATCTGGATTGAATTCAACGACCTCGCCGGCGATTTGGCAAGGATAAGGCGAGGCATCAAACTGCGTTACCCGGCGGACGCCGGAAGCCCCCGCCACGTTGCGTTCCCAGAAGCGTTTGAGATCGCAGCCCAGGGGGGTTACGACCCCGATACCTGTGATCACCACCGGCCGCATATTTGAAATTATCCGGCGCTTTCGGGCGGCAATGATAAAAAGGCCGAGGCGCTCCGCACGCGGAGCCTCGGCCTTTCTCACGGCAACCGCTTATTCGCCGAACCCTTTTTCCTTCAGATAGTTCACCACCGCGCCGACGGTAGTAAGCTTTTCGGCTTCTTCGTCCGGAATTTCGGCGCCGAATTCCTCTTCGAAGGCCATGACCAGCTCAACCGTGTCCAGGCTATCGGCGCCGAGGTCCTCGATGAAGGACGCTTCGGCCGTTACCTGTTCCGGGTTGACGCCCAGTTGTTCCACGATAATGTCGCGCACCTTTTCTTCCAATGCCATTGGTTTAACCTCCTGCCTTGTTTTTACATCACCATGCCGCCGCTGACGTTCAGCACCTGGCCGGTCATGTAGGCCGACGCGTCGCTCGCCAGGAACAGGACGATATTGGCGACGTCCTCCGGCAAGCCAAACCGCGCCAGCGGAATGGTTTCTAACATTTTGTTGCGTAACGTTTCCGACAATTCGGCGGTCATCTTGGTCTCGATAAATCCCGGCGCTACGGCATTGACCCGGATGTTGCGCCCGGCCAATTCCCGGGCCGCCGATTTAGTCAGGGCAATTACCCCGGCTTTAGAGGCGGCATAATTACACTGACCGGCGTTGCCAATCAAGCCGATAATTGAAGCCAAATTAATGATGGCCCCGGACTTCTGTTTCATCATCGCTCGGGCGACCGCCTTGGTGAACAAGAAGGTGCCTTTCAGGTTGACCGCCAGAACCCGATCAAAGTCTTCTTCGGCCATGCGTACCAGCAGCCCGTCGCGGGTGATGCCCGCGTTGTTGACCAGGATATCTAGGCGGCCAAAGGCTTGCAAGGCTTCGTCCACCGTCCGTTGCACGCTTGGGCCTTGGCTGACATCGGTAGCCAGGGCCAAGGTCTTGCGGCCCATGGCCGTGATGGCTTGGGCAGTTTCGGCGAGCCAAGCGTGCTCAAGGTCGCACACGACCAGGTCGGCGCCCGCACCGGCGAGTTTTTCGGCAATCGCGCGCCCAATGCCGCGCGCTGCGCCGGTTACCAGTGCCGTTTTGCCGTCCAATTGTCCCATGGCGTTGTGCTCAGCCTCAAAAACGGTTTAAGCCCGCTATAATTAAACTGCCAAGTTTTATAACAGAAAAGCAGCAGGTCGTCTATCAGTTTGTTTCATCTGTCCAGACCGCGCTGATCTTATCGGCATAGGTCAGGCTGACCTGCACGTGGTCGCAGCCCTGCTGGCGCAGGGCGGCCCCGGCCAGCTTGAGCGCCAGCTCGGGCCGGTTGCAGTCCCGGCTCAGGTGGCATAAGAAGACTTTTTGCAGGTCGGCGTTGGCGACGGCCGCGAGCAGTTCCGCGGCATGCCGGTTGGAAAGATGGCCTTGGCGGCCGGCAATGCGCTGTTTAAGATGCCACGGCCGCCGGGCATCGGCCAACAGGCGCTCATCATGGTTGGCCTCGATCAGCAGAACCCGGCAGCCCCGCAGGCGTTGCTGAACCAGGTGGGTGCTTACGCCGATATCGGTAACGATGCCCACGCGGATGGAATCGGCTTCCACAATGAAGCCCACCGGATCGTAAGCGTCATGCGAAACGGAAAATGGCGTAACAGTCAGATTCCCGATAACGAAGGCAGCGCCGGTGGTGAAGACTTGCCATTTCAAGGTGCCGAGCGTATGGTCTTGCCGGCAGGCTTCAATGGTGCCGGCATTGGCATAGAGGGGGATGCCGAACTGAGTATGCAGGGTGGCCAACCCGGCAGTGTGGTCGCCATGCTCGTGGGTCAGGCAGATGCCCTGGATGGCCGCGGGTGTTTCCCCAATCAGTTCCAGGCGCCGGGCAGTTTCGCGCATGGTAAGGCCGACATCAATGAGAATCCGGGTAGTGGCCGAGCCGGCAAAAATGCAATTGCCGGAACTGCCGCTGGCCAGAACGCAGACTTTCATTGTTGGTCCTTTCCGGTGAAGCCCCCCCCCTGGCAAGGTCGCCAGCCGGGTTTTTGCGCTTGTGCGTCCACGCGGAATTATTATACTCGTTCCGGCTAAAACTAAAGAAAAATGCGTCATGGCTGATCAGTCACAATCGCTGGCCCTTACCCAGGAACAGCGCCAGATCCAATTGCTGGCGCCGCAGTTGCGCCAGTCCCTGGAGCTGCTCCAGGCGCCGATGCTGGAACTGCGCGAGCTGGTCCAGCAGGAGCTTCAGCTCAATCCGACCCTGGAGGAAAAGCCGCCCAAGTCCGTCAGCCTGGAAGTCGAGCCCGGGGGCAGCGAAGTTGATGACGCCAAGGAACTGGCCTTCAATAAAGAGTTTGAAATCCTCTCGCGCATTGACGAAGAAGGCTACCGGTATTTCATGCAGGATCTTTCCGCCGAAGCGGGTGATAGCGGCCGCGAGAAACGGCGGGCTTTCTTCCTCGATTCCCAGGTCAAGCCCGAATCCCTGCAAGAGCACCTGGAAAGGCAACTGCGCGTGGCCGGGCTGAGCGAGCTGGACTTGCGCATCGGCGAATTCATCATCGGCAGCATTAATGATGACGGTTATTTGTTGCAGAGCGTGGAAGAAATGGCCGCGGCGACGGGGTTTGACGCCGCGCGCATCCACGATGTCCTGGTGGTTATTCAGGATTTTGACCCCATTGGCGTAGGCGCCCGCGACGTCCGGGAATGCCTGCAGTTGCAGTTAGAAAGGCTCGGTCAGGCCGAGTCGCTGGCCTGGACCATAGTGAAAGACCACCTGGAGGCGCTGGGCAACAAGCAGTTCCGCGAAATTGCCCAGGCCCTGGCCGTACCGGTGGAGCAGGTGCAGCTCTCCGCTAAGGTCATTGCCACGCTGGAGCCGAAGCCGGGCCGGGCTTTTGGCGCGGAGATGCCGACCTATATCCTGCCGGATGTCGTGGTGGAAAAAACCGGTAACGGCTATGCCATCCAGTTGAACGATGAACACATTCCGCGGCTCTGGATCAGCCGGCAATACAAGGAGATGATGCGCGCCGGCACGACCAGGCCCGAGGTCAAAACCTATATTCGGGAACGAATCCAGTCCGGGCTCTTGTTAATCAAGAGCATTACCCAGCGCCAGCGCACGCTCTACCGGGTGGCCAGCGAGATTGTCCGCGTCCAGGCCGAGTTCCTGGATGAGGGGATCTCGCGGCTCAAAGCCCTGAATATGACCGACATAGCGCGCGTCGTCGGCCTGCATGAAACGACGATTTGCCGCTGTGTGGCCAACAAGTACATCAAAACGCCGCGGGGGCTGTTTGAGCTGAGGTATTTTTTCACGCCCGGTTTTAAAACGCAGAACGGCCAGACCATTTCATTCCGCGCCGTTCAAGACCGGCTGGCCGCACTGGTAGCCGGTGAAGACCCGAAACGCCCGCTCTCGGACCATGAGCTCGTGGAATGCTTCAAACGCGAAGGGTTGCCGGTAGCGCGCCGGACGGTGGCCAAGTACCGGGTTGATCTGAAAATCCCGCCTTCGCACTTGCGCCGACTGGCCTGAAAACGCCCCGCGTAGCCCGAAGGGCGAAGCGTCAAAGAAGTCGTTTGGCGGTAAATGCTTTTCCGGGATGGGATTTCAGGTACGCCTCGAACGCAAACGCACAGTAAAAGACCAGTTTCCATGGCCGGTACGTGGCCGTGGAAATATTACCCCCTTCATTATGTTTTGTGACCCGTGCATTCAAACTCTCCGTGAAACCCACGTAGGTTTGATCGGGGTAATTGATACTGCGCAAGATGTAGATGAAATACATGGCCCTGCTTTGTTGCCCGTGCTTCGTTGATCTCGCAAAGCTCGATCAACTACGCATGCTCACGCTTCGCGCCTTCGGCTCTGCTGTGGCTGCGCCACGCGTAGCCCGAAGGGCGAAGCGTGGCGGGAGAGACGGGGCTCGAACCCGCAACCTTCGGCGTGACAAGCCGATGCTCTAGCCAATTGCGCTACTCCCCCTTTAAAACCGAAAATACCCTACTGATTTAATTTCCCGGAGCAAGAATAAAATTTTAATCTGCCAAACTCCCAAACCGTACTATCCTTCGCAAAATCATTCAGCCCTGATATATATATCGCCATAATGGGCAGACAATACAAATTCAAACGCTAAACAACTTTCATCTTGATTAAATTGCGGGGGGGATCGAAAGTAATAATTCAAGCATGCACTCCGATCTGATCAAACAATGCTGTCGGCTTTACCGCGCAACCCTGCTTGAAGAAGTCGTGCCCTTCTGGATGCGGCATGGCTTCGACCGCGAATATGGCGGGATCAGCAACGTGGTGGATGATGCCGGGCGCGCGCTCAGCCGCGACAAGTATCTCTGGTCGCAGGGGCGCGCGCTCTGGACCTTTTCCGCTCTCTATAACCGGATTGAAAAGCGGAAGGAATGGCTCGAATTCGCCGACCATATCTTCCGCTACCTGGCCGCGCACGGTCGCGACGAAAAGGGGCGCTGGATGTACCGGCTGGACCAGGCTGGGAACATAGTGGAGCGCGATATCAGCGTGTATGTTGACGGCTTCGTGATGAACGGCCTGTCCGAATATCACCTCGCCGTCGGCAGCCGCGAAGCGCTCGAAATAGCGCTGCAAACTTATGGAATAATTTCCACGCTCCTGCGCACGCCGGAAAGCTACCGCAGCGCGCCGTATGAAATCCCGCCCGGCTTGAAAGCCCACGGCATCAACATGATATTTTCGTTCTTTTTTTATCAGCTTGGCCGCGTGGCTAACCGCGCCGATATCCGCGCCGCGGGGCTGCAGCTGGGCCGCGAGATCCTGGAGCAGTTTTACGCGCCGGCGCGCGACGCGATCATGGAATACACGCGCCTTGACAGCAAGTCCGATGACCGGATCCATTGCCGGACCTGCGTGCCCGGCCACGCCATCGAAAGTCTCTGGTTCCTGATCAGCATGTTCGAGCAGGAAAAGAATCCGGCTCGGATCCGGGAATGCTGCCGGTTGATCCGCCGCCATATCGAGCTGGCCTGGGATGAAGAGCACGGCGGGCTCAAACTGGCCCTGGATATCGAGGGCAGGGCGCCGCCGGCCTGGAACAAGCCGGACTGCAAGGCCTGGTGGGTCCATGTAGAAGCGCTGGTGGCCACGGCTTTTGCTCATCTCCATACACGCGAAAGCTGGTGTCTTGACTGGCATCAGCGCATTCAGAAATATTCCTGGGAGCATTTCCCCGTTCCCACCGGCGAATGGACCCAATGGCTGGACCGTGAGGGGCGCAAAATCGAAAGCACCGCCTTGCCGGTTAAAGACCCTTTTCATCTTTCCCGGGCTTTGATTTACTTGATCGATCTGTTTGAAAACCGGATTGAGGAGAGAAAAAATAAGCAGTAAATCGTTCCGTGAAGTTGTCAAGAGCGGCACGCCCCAGTTGGGCCTTTGCATTATGTACCCGGCGCCGGGAGCGGTTGAACGTATTGCCCCGGATTGGGACTGGGTCTGGCTGGATGGCCAGCACGGGCAAATCGGCTACGGCGAGATGCTTGCCTTGGTCCGGGCCTGCGACCTGGCCAACCGGCCAGCGTTCGTGCGGGTTCCCTGGCATGAGCCGGGTCCCATTGGACTGGCCCTCGACATGGGCGCCGCCGGCGTCATCGTCCCGTGCGTGGATACGCCGGAAGAAGCACGTGCTATAGTCGCGGCCGCCCGTTTCCCGCCGGTCGGGAAGCGCTCCTACGGCGGCCGGCGGCTGATTGACTTCAAGGGACGCGATTATTCCAACACGGCCAATGAAGGCACCATTCTGGTCCTGCAGATCGAAACTCCGCTTGGCATCGAGAACGCCGGGGAAATCGCGGCCGTCCCTGGGGTGGACGCGCTGTTTCTCGGTCCCGATGACATTATCCTGCGGCGGGGATTCAAGATGGCCACGCCACGCACGAAGGACGTGCTTGGCAAGGACATGGAAGCGGTGATCGGCGCCTGCCGCAAGCACGGGAAATTTGGCGTGATGGTCGGGATCGGGGCTGAAATGTTCAAGCTTTCCCTCCAGATGGGCTTCCACATGATCGTGGCCGGCGGGGACGTGCTCTTTCTCGCTAATTCCTCAAAGCAGGCTTCAGCCGCTGCGCGCGCCATGATAAAAGAGATGTTGCTGTCAGGCACTTGATATACCTGGGCTTTCATATATTTTACGACCAAGCTCATAAGTGCACGTGGGTACTCCATGAAAAACGCGGTCCTGTCTCGGCTGCTTTTAGTCGCGCTGCTCAGCCGGCTCCTGGTTGACGCGGCTTGGGGCGCGACGCGCAACTTCAAGGCCGGCACCACTGGCGACTGGTCGGTGGCGGCCAACTGGGTAGAGGGGTCGGTGCCTGATCATGGCGATGATGTCTACATTACCTACACCGGATCGCTGGCCATTATTTCCGGCGCGTCTTCCAACTTAAAAAAGGCCGGGACTCCAACGGTTTCTTCACAACCGCCGATGTGCCCGGCTACCGCATCTACAGTCAGGTCCCCCGCTGGCCATTGGCCCAGTGCCTGCCCGTGATGGATGCCCTGTACCGCCTGACGGGCGACCGCACCTGGCTGAAGTGGGGCTGCACCAGTGCCGGCTGCTGTTCAAGCTCACGGCGGCGGAGACCGGCTGAAAAGAGGAGCTGTCATGGCCTCACGAAGGCAGCCTGATCTATGCTTACGCCTTCGGATTCCTAGAAAGCGCGCGAGAGACGGGCTTGCTCACGGATGTGGGGTGAGGGAAGAAGATGTTCGCTTTCGGGTTGGTGTTTCCGGATCTGGCGGTCATGCGAATAGCCCGTGAAGTTTTTTCTTGTGCCGCGAATGAACGATATGCAAAGTGCCTTTTTTCAAGCCAATTTGTGAGGCTACAAAGGCCATGGTAACAAAAGCGAGGTCTGGTTGGTGTTTCGCGCTGGTTGCGGCGGCTTTATTGCAGGTCGGCCATGCGCCGGCAGCCTATGTGCAGGTGGGTCTGCCGCTTAAGCAATTGCCGCAAGATCATGCCTACCAGCAGCAAATCCGCGCTTTTTTGGGGACGCTCTCGGAAAAGGATTTCGCCGTCGAACGCAACACTTTCACGGTTGGACCAACCAACGCGCCTGGCGACCCGGACCAACTTTTCCAACTATGGCTGCTTTCGCTCTGGATTCCCTCAATTACCCCCGTGGCGCAAGCCGCGGGCGGGTTCACCCTCTCCGCGCTTGAGTCGCAGCCGGGTATCCTCTTGCCCGCGGCGCCGAACACTTCCGATCAACTGGCCTGGCTGGCTAACTGGGACTATCCCGGCAATCCCTATCGTGGCTCGCGGGCCATAAAGCTGCGGGCTTTCGTGCTGGCCGCGGTGGATTTGATGATGCTCGATGCGCTCTATGAGCATGCCCCCCAAGGCGCGGCCCGCTCCGATTATCTTGGCGGCAACCTCATCTGGATCGGCTATACTTATAGCGTCGTCAAGGATATCCTGCCGGCCGAAGTCCTGGCGGCTTTTGAAGCCGGCATTAAAAAGCAGGTCCTGCGGCTGAACAAGTGGGGCCCCACCGGGGCAATGACTGATATGGACCTGTTTGCGCCCGTGGGTCTGAGCTATATCGCGCAAGCGTCGTCTGATCCAGAGATTAAGCAGGTCGCGCAAGACTATTCCCGCAAGCTCTTCAGCGATGAGCGTTACTTTCATCCCGCCGGCTACTTCGTTGATAATGGCTGTTTCGACACCTCTTATAACGGCATCAGCCTTTATTTTGCGACCTGGGCGGCGCTCAGCAGCGACTGGCCGTTTGTGCGCGAGGCGCTCAATAAGGCCTTCCGCCTGCGAGCGCATCTTTGTTTTCCTGACCCGGACGGCGCGTTCCAAGGTCCCAGCCAGATGAGTTCCCGGACCTCCGCGCCGCCGCCGAGCGACCAGTGGAATTTTCCTCACCGGCCTTATGCCGCGGCCCTGGTGACGGATGAAGCGTTCCATCTGGCTCCGTTGCCATCGGAAAATACAATCAGATCGGCCAGCGCAACGGTGATCAATAGTCTTAACAACGACCTGGCTAAGGCGCCTGCGGGCGAATCGCACATCTGGAAGGAAAGTCACTGGTACTCCCGGCGCAATTTTGCTTATGAGCATTACCAGCGCGGCACCTACGCGCGCATGCTGAAGCTTGCCAATTCGCCGCTCGTGAAGCCGCTTTACCGGCGTGATGAGAACTTTATCCGTGAATTTGAAAAGGCCTTCGTGATCACCCGGTTTAACAGCTATGCCCTGGCTATCCATACCGGGCCCGTGGGCCGAAGCGTCGGGCACAATGGCCTGCCTTATGGCTATGGCGGCGGCGAGCTTGCCGCTTTCTGGACGCCACCGGCCGGCTCGGTTATTCTCGGACGCCGGCGCGGGGTCCAGGGGGCCGCGCCAAGGTTCGATAGCTATGCCGAGTGGCGCAGTTGGCCCGTGCATGCGGTCAGCGGCCTGACGGCCAAGGACGAGCTGATCAGCTCCACGCGCATCCAGCAGCCGGCCGTCGAATTGGAGAACACGACCACCCAGTGCCAAGTGCGGGTTTCCGGGCTCATGCCGAAATATAACAAGGACAAAACGGCAACCGGTCCCTCCGGCCTGTTCTATGAGCGGCAGTTCGTAATGAACTCGGCCGGTCTGAAGATCAGCACTGCCCTCAAGGGCCAGGATGAGGAGCGCCTGACCGAGCTATATGAGACCATTCCTGTTTTTCTGCGGAACCTCAGTGCAAAAAACGAAAAAGCGTGCACCGCTATCGAGTTTTGCAGCGCCGGAGAGTGGCACCCGGCAACGAACGAATACGGCAAGGGTGTTGATGCCGTCCGGCTGAGGCGCTTTGCGGGCGAAGTCTTGATTACGTTCAGCCAGCCGCGCCGGGTTAAATTGTCGCCCGCCGACTGGTCCGACGGTTATCAGACTGACGCGGCCTGCCGCACGGTCCTGGTGGATCTCCTGGAGGGCGACGGCCAGCCGCAGACGATCACGAACGCTTCCGTGAGCTATACGATCAGTGCCGTTCCGGCCTCGACCAAGCCGGCAGCCGAAACGTCCGAAACGCCCGCCGCGCAACAGCTTGAATCGGCGAAGAAGTAGTCAGTCATTATAAGAGGAGGAAAAACCGCACTATGCAACTTCACAAGCAAGCAGCCAGAGCCGCGCTCGCCACTATGATTGTTTGGGCTGCCACAACTCAGGTGGCGAGTTATGGCCAGGCCCCGGCCGAATCTGGGCAAACCTATCGGCTCTATGAGGGTATCACGGTCTATATCAATAACCCGGAAGGCCAGGACTTCACGCTCGCATTGGACGTCCGCGACCTTAATCTTCTGGCTAGCGGCCCCCGCGAGCTGCTCTTCAAAGTCTATGATCCCGACGGCCAGCCGGTGGTGCGCGAAATTATTCCGGATGACGGCTGCGCTTCACCGAATTTTCCTGACCGGATCGGCGGCTGGGATCACGAACTGCAGTACTATGCCAATCTGTATGCCAAGGGCACTTTCCCCGCGTTCCGCTGGAGCGCCTGGTCGGATCCGGCGCGCCTCAACACGCTCGTCAAACGCACGTTCGAGCGGCCGATCAAGGGCGGCAAAAAGGGCGCCTACCGGCTCGTGCTGGCGGGAACGTCCGACAATTATGTCACGGTCAGAATCAATCCGGAACTCAAGACCGCCGTCGGCGGGCACCCTAATTTTCTGCATGGGCACGGCGATCAACATAAGAAGAGTTTCGTCTATGTGCCGAAAGGCACCGTCGGACTTTTCTTTGCTGCGGTGGAGCCCGACCTGCCGCGCGCGCGGCGTTTCAAGATTACCGCGCCGGATGGCAAGGTGCTGCTCGAGACCGAGGCCAAAGGCGGCTATGCGAGCGTGATTACCAATACCTGGATGGATGCCATTCTTAAGTTTACCCAACCGGGCGAATATGACGGCAAGCTGCTGACTATGGAGGTGACGTCGGGAACAGGCGATTACCTGGTCAAGCTTATGCTGCAGCAGCCGAAAGAGGGCGCCTTTGCTGATTACGTTGGGATGGGTTCTACAGTTCTTCTGGCGCCAGATGCCGCCACGGCGCTGGCGCTTAAGGGAGGCACGCTGGAAGCGGATGGTCTGGTGTTCTGGCATCCTTTTCAGGTTAAGTTTTACAACTGGCTTAAGGCCAACAAGCTTGACGCCACCGACCAGGAAAAGGCGTTGCGCAAGGAGTTGGAACTGGAATTCAATGGCATGCGGTTGCTGGAGACCAGCGATGGGCGCGGCACGCTCACCTGGGCCAATTGGGCCTATGCCATGGGCTATTACGGCTGCAAGATTTTCCAGCGCGGCTGGCAGCTCATGCAGCGCGCCGACGTGCCGGCTGAGGCCAAGGCTCTTATCAGGGAAGCCTTGATCATGGCCGGGGATCGGCTGAGCTTCGCCGTGGGCGGCGAGCGGGTTAATGGCAACGCCTTTGCCCAGATCAATGTGGCGCTCTGGTACAGCCAGCGCGCCACCGGCGATGCGCTGCAGAAGGAAAGGTTTGAAACTTTCTGGCAGCGTTGGACAACCGATGGCTGGGGGCCGGGAGCGGGCCTGTCGCGTTCCGGCGATGCGCAGGAGCATTTTGCCCACGATTGCCATTATGGCTCATACCTAATGGATAATTGGAAAGCGACGGGGAATACCTGGATAACCACCGGCGGCATCCTGGGCGACGCCACCGATGACCCGCGCTTTCAGAAAGTGCTGGACCGCTATCAGGAGCTCTACAGCTACCTGTTCTGCCGCGAAGTCAATCAGACACCGGTGGCTGCCAACCCGTGGTCGGCGCGGACGGCGATGTCGCCACATGCTGGGTCCAGCAACTGGCAGTCCGCTAAACATCCTTGGAAGGGTGAGCCGGGGCCGGATTTCATGGTGAGCGTCAATGGCGGCGACGAATGGTTCGCGGCTCGCCGCAAGAATTATTATTTGCTTACCTTTCACGGTCGGCTTGCGCCAGAATGGTTGTGCCGGAGCTTCTATGGGCAGTCGGGTTTCGGCGGCGGCATTATCTGTCAGCTCACTGTGCCCGGCAAAGGCCCGGTGCTGGCCTCGACCTTGGAAGATTCTTATGGCAAGGAGATGGATCCATCCAACATGCGGAAATTCCACATTCATACGCTGGTTGGAGAATTATGGGATGGCCGCCCGCTGATTTCCGCGATCAGCGAGCATGACGATGCCCGGCTTGACGGCAATGTCCTCAGCAGTTCCGGCGAGGTCCGCGATGGCCATGTGCGGGTGCTGCGCCGTTACACTTATAACGCCGACAGCATTGACTGCGCCGTCAGCTTAGCGGAGTCGGATTATGCGCGGGTGCTCTCGATCTGGGCGCCGCAACGCGAGTGGTCGGGCGTCAGGCTGGTGAATGAAATGATTCCGTACCTGCCCAAGGATCCTGCCAGCAAGCAGGCCACTGCGGTCACGCTGTTCGACGCGAATGCCAAGGACTTGGGCACAGCTACTACCACGCCCGTCCTGGCTAAGAGCATCCGCATTGACCGCGGCGGGTTCGGGGTAAATATCCAGCTCGACCAGCCCCGTAAGGTTTCGCTGGGCAGCAATGGCACGGTTCTGATTCAGGTGGTGGAACCCGGCGAAAAACCGATACTGGCCGACAAGGTTGCTTTGAGCTACCGCCTGGTGCCCTTTGGCAGTTAAGGTGCGCTGCGCATCCCGTATCCCGGGGTTTCACCACGGGCTATGATGTTGCACCCTTTCAGGGTGCCAGCACCCCAAAGGGGTGCTACATTATAGCCTAGGGTTTTCCTGCCTGCCGGCAGGCAGGTACCCTGGGTTATCATGTTGACGGCCGTCCCGGATTAGCCAGGCGCGCGATCACGCGCCCCAGACCGGCGACCACCCGGGTCATGCGCTCATAATCAAGCTGCTCAGGCGTGTCGGTCAGTTCATGGTAATGCGGATAGCGATAAGGGGCGGTGTCTGTAACCATGATGCCCGGGTAGCCGCACTTCCAGAATGACCAGTGATCGGACCAGCCCACCCCGGGAACCAATCCCGGCAACGCCGCGCCTTCCGAGGGAAAAGCCGTCTCACGCCGAAATACGCCAATGGCTTTGGCAACCAGTTTGCGGTTGGCCAGATTGCCGACAAAGCCGACGAAATTGCCGGTGGCCGGATAGAAAAAGCTGAACGGCCAGGGATATTTTTGGCTTCCTTTTGAATCAAAGTAACAGCCGATCGTTTCCAGGCTCAGCATACTCACGATCTTGTCGCCGCGTTCGCGGCACAGCCGGGCATAGACCAGGCTGCCCATCCGGCGGGTCAGAAAGTGGGGTGGTTCCTCGTTCACGAAGGCGACGAAACGGATAGTGCGCTCGTTCGGCTTTCCGGCAAAGCGCCGAGCCAGGGCCAGGAGCGCGGCTACCCCGCTGGCGTTATCATTGGCGCCAGGGCAACCCAAGACCGAATCGTAGTGGGCCCCGACCACGATAATTTCCTCCGGGAGCTTTGTGCCGCGGGTTTCGGCGATAAGATTGCGGCACAGCCGGCCAGCGGCTACATACTCGTGCCGGAAGACCTGATAGCCGCTCTCGGTTAAGGCCGCTTCGATAAAGTCCGCCGCAGCCGTCAGCTCGCGGTAGCAAACGGTGTTGCGCTCGCCGATTTCTCCGGAGAGTTTTTGGACATCCTGGCGGAGTTCACTACTCAAGGCAGCTTCCTGCGCCGTGAGCGGCGGCAGCGGCCCTTGATGGCTCCGGCCCGGCATCTTTACAATCATCGCGATCAATCCTCCCAGCAGGATTCCAAGAACGGCAAGCCGCAGGACTGCGCCCCAACTCGCTAATCCCGCGAAACGCGGGACAGGTTTGATTCGGAATCTCATCCCAAGCGGCTATGCAAAGCTTTTCATCCGGCGAAACAGGGGTTGGAGAAACAACCGGCCGGCTGCCCCTTCGGCCTCGAATCGAACGTACGCCTCATCCGTCGCCATATATTCGAAATGCCGGCCTTCCGCTTGAGAGCGTATGTTTCCCCGGGGACCCCTGAACCGGCCGACAGCGGCCGTCTCCAGCGTGATGGCGATGTGGCCGCGGTCTTCGGCAAACTCTTTTAACAGCAGGCCGGTCGAGG
>JACPGM010000115.1 GCA_016188985.1 Lentisphaerota bacterium
CGGAATAAGATTGCAAACCTGCTTAAACATCGTGTATTTTTTCATCGCTGGAATGATCCCTCCTTTCATCCTTTGCCGTCATTATTTCATGACGGTTGGATCATTCCAGCTTTTTCATTTTCTATGGGATGCTAATGAATTGTTTTCATTGAACTTCGCGGATGGTTAACCAGCATCCGGGTCAAGGGTCTGTTTCACCGCAAACCGGCGGCCGGTCGAGATACTCTTGACTATCCACACCCGGCCCATGCCGCCCTGGCCGAGTTCCTTCTCGATCAGGCAATCATCAAGAATTATCTGGCCTGTTTTCCATTCCGCCATAGATCACCTTGAAACACGTTCTCGCCATCCTCGATTCCACTTCACTTCAAACCAGCCACAAAGGATGCAATGGCGTCAAAAGCTGCACGTATGTCAGGATCAACCGAACATTCCTTCGCAAGTGCGGCAAAAGAGCTTGTCCAGTCAGCCGGCGGAGGCGGCAGGGAGTATGATATCTCGTGCGTCTTCCGCCGGACAAAGATGGCGTGGATTGCGTCGCGGCCCCGTTGGGTATCGAGGCCAAGCCGGAACAGCAGGTACATATCCACCAGATCGCGCACACGTGTATTGGCGCCGCCAATTCTTGGCAAAGTGTAGGCATGCAGTTTCTCGGCAAATTGCTGTTCCTTGGAGACAGCCGGGAACTTGCGCGCGGCAATCCCCGCGAAACCAAGCCAGTCCCGCCCTTGCACATCTTCCTGTGATTCCAACAGTGGATCGCCGGTGGCAACATCAAGGTGAAATTTTGCGAAAACACGGCCGGCCATGCGAGCCTCGACCGGATAGCGGGAGCCGCCGTATGGCGCGCCGGCGAGGTCCTTGATGGGGCGGCCGATCGCAAAATCAAAGAAATCATCCATGTTCAAGGCAGCGGCAGTCTGGAGGAGCTTCAGAATCCGCTCCGGCAGGCGGCCGACCCCGGGAATGGGCAATCGTGCGCTGAGATCAATGTCGCGTGTCGTGCGGCTCTTCTCCAGTCGCAGTTCCATCGCATATCCGCCTTTCAGAATCCACGGAGCGGCAGGCTCGCAAAAGAGCCGGCACAGGAGGCGGTCAAAGGCCACTTGCCGGCGGAGACGTTGAATGTCAACCCGCTCGCGTCTGGCCAAGTCATTCAGGCGGGCTTTCAAAGCTTGGCAAAACGCCGTGGCGGTTGTGTAGATGGCAGTCACGCGCGGTCCTTGGCAAGCAGTTTCTTCAACCTTTCGACCAGCGGGTGTTTTTCCAGTTCCATGCTTGTGATCAACCCGCGCTCAAGCGCTTGTTGCAGAGCCTGGCTTAGATAGTCAGCCGAAACCGCCGCCTCCTTGAGAAGGTCCGTAATCGCCCTCAGAGGGCGAGTAACACGATAGCCCGATCGCGCTTCAAGCTCACTCGGCGCGAGCCTTCCACGGTGCAGAATCAGCACGTCCGGTACCGGGGCATTGCGCCGGAAGCCGGGCGGCACGGTCATATACAAGCGTCGAGGCATCAAATCAGAGAGATCAAAAAGAACCAGCGCGGTCTGGTGGGAATATACCCCTTGCGGTGTTCCATTCCGGTTGCGGGACCATAGCGACCACATCACGTATTGCGCATCTTCCGCCACCGGGAACCGCGCCAGCCGGTAAATGCCGCGATAGTCACGTTTCCATGTACCGGTGCGAAGGTGATAGACATGGCTGGAAGTGGGATAGCCACACGCCACGGCCTGCCCAGAGGTAAAATACCCCTGTTGCGTCTCCGCAATCGCATATAGTTTTTCGGTTTTGTCCCTCATAGTCGCACACTCGATATGCACATATACTATTCATTTTATAGCATCCATGCAAGGCCATTCGCCGCCATGACACCTGCGAGTCGTCCGGCAGGCAGTAACGGCATTCCGCCAGCCAGCGGGCCAGTTTCAGCATAGTCTCGCTAAGCAGCGGCTTAGGACTGATGAGCGCGGCGATTTGTTTGAGATCAGGCCGCGCGGAATGGTCGGCGAAGCCGACCACGTAGCCGCGGGCGGTTGTGCGGCCGAACGGCACGTGCACGCGCGAACCCAGTTGCACGGCAGCACGGAGCTCCGTCGGCACCCGGTAATCGAATTCACGGTCCAGGGCAATTTCCACCACCACTTTGGCAATCGGAGGCATGGATGATAAGAATACCTGACAGCAATAAATTCTTGGCTTTAAGACAGCCCTAAAAGTTCAATTTTGGGGATATCACTCGGATCTGATCGAAATGACGCCTTTTTCAACCAAACACCGAATTGTTTTTCAAAAAAACCATTGCGATCATGGGCGCTTTGTTGCGCCCGGCCCCACCGGGGGCAACCCTGAGAGGCAAACCGTCATTCATCACCGGGTTGTTCACCCGATGATGCCTGCGGCGCGGAGGCCGGCTGGCGTTCACGCCGCACTGCCGGGTCTTTCAGATTCGGCGCCGGGAGTTTCGCGAGGATGGCGTTGAACCGGTTTCGCGCCGCGATGACCTCGGGGTCCTTCGATTGCGTGACGGTCTTGTATCCTTTTTCGGCCCGGTTGTCGCCGCAGTCGTAGAATTGGCCGGCGCCGTCGAGCAGCCAGCGTTTGTCGCGGAGCATCCGCTTGTCCCCGAGATATGAAAAAATCCACTCCCGGCCCGTGAATGGCTGCCCGGCCAGCAACGGCGCGAAGCTGTGCCCGTCAAGCGCGTAATCTTCCGGCAGGGAAATGCCCGTCAGGCCCGCGACGGTCGGCAGGATGTCGGAGAAGTCCACCAGTTCGTCGGACTCGCCGATTGGTTTGACCAGCCCCGGGCCGTTCACAATCATCGGCACGCGCTGCCCCCGTTCCTGCACCACCTGCCCCTTCCCATAGTTCCCCGTGGCGTTGTCCCCCGTGAACAGCACCACCGTGTTGTCGCGAATGCCGAGTCGGTCCAACTGGCCGACGATCCGGCCGACGATGTGGTCAATGTAAGCCACGTTGGCTTCCATGGTCGGCTTGCTCCTGCCCGCGCTGCGCTTCCCGTCGGGTCCGACGTTCGGCGTGGGCAGGTAGCCGTCGCGGTTGCGCTCGAAATCCCACGAGGTATGTGGCAGCACCATCGGATAATACAGCAAGAACGGTTCCGCCCGGTGGCGCGAGATGAAGTCGTTCGCGAAATCGGCGAACAGCTCCGGGGCATAGTCGTCGGCCCCGGTCTTGACGAGTTTGCCGTCATGGACAATGGCCGGGTGCCAATAGCGTGAGGGCCGGCCGGGGAGCGTCATCCCTTCCTTCTCGACCGGTCCGTCAAACTCCGGCAGCAACGTCTTGCACAAGTTGTGCCCGCCCAGCCACATATAGTGCTCGTCGAAGCCATAGGCCTGCTGCGTGCCCGGCAACTGCCACTTGCCCACGATGCCCGTGGCGTAGCCGCCGGCCCTCATCACCTGACCGAGGGTCTGGTGGCGGTCGCACAAGGGCTCGCGCGGATGCAGGTTATTATGATACCACTGCGTCCGGAAACCGTACCGGCCGGTCATGATCATGGCGCGGCTGGGCGAGCAGAGCGGCGTGGACCAGCAGGTCTTGAACACCACCCCTCCACGCGCGAGGGATTCGAGATGCGGTGTTTTTGCGGAGACGTTGCCGTAACAGGAAAAGGCGTTGGCGGAAACGTCATCGGCCACGCGCCGGGCCACGCCAACAGCGCCGCGCTTGCCGCCATCCCACCCAGAAAACCCCGTCTCGAGAGTTGCCCGTCACAAACCGCGAACTTCTGTCGCTGTTTTTCGATTGTCATGGCCGATTCTCCCATGCGCTGATTGCCTCCGATCATCGCCATCGTCCCGAATGGCTGGAGGCCGAGCGTGGAAAACATAACGGACTACCTTCCGAAAGGGACGTAGTCCGGGGCTGCCCACCGGCCATTCCCATGCACCCCACGACTTCGGCAATCGGGGGCATGAAGGCCAAAACATTTTTACCACAAAGGCTACCCAGGGCGTTGCCCTGGGCTATTATGTGGCACGCTTTCAGCGTGCTTTATGGCAGGCTGCCGTGCCACTTGATTTATTCACCGATGATTTTGACCAGCACGCGCTTGCGGCGCATGCCGTCGAATTCGCCGTAGAAGATCTGTTCCCAAGGTCCGAAATCAAGCTGGCCGCCGGTTATGGCCACGACGACTTCCCGGCCCATGACCGTGCGCTTCAAGTGGGCATCGGCATTATCTTCGGCGCCGTTATGCCGGTACTGGGAATGGGGCTTTTCCGGCGCCAGTTTTTCCAGCCATTTCTCGAAATCGGCGTGCAGGCCGCTTTCGTCATCGTTAATGAACACGCTGGCGGTAATGTGCATGGCGTTCACCAGGAGCAGCCCTTCGCGCACCTTGCTTTCCTGCAGGCAGCGTTCCACTTCGGGCGTGATGTTGACGAATCCGCGCCTTTGCGGAATATTCATCCACAGTTCCTTGCGATAGGTCTTCATGGAGTGTGCGTCCTTTCCTCTTTAATCTTTTCCAGCGGCATTCTACAATGCGCCGCATGGCAAGGCGAGGAATTCCTATGAGACGGATCACAGAGCGATTAAAACAAGGCCGCAAGCTCGTGTCCGACGGCGCTTGGGGCACGTTGCTGCAACGCCAGGGGCTTGAATCCGGCGAATGCCCCGAGCTCTGGTGCATAACCCATCGCGCGGCCGTGCTGGCAATCGCCCAGAGCTACGTGGCGGCCGGCGCGAATTTGATCAAGACCAATAGTTTCGGCGGCTCGCGCATAAAACTCGCCGCTTGCACTCTGGGAGCGCGCGCGGCCGAAATTAACCGCGCGGCGGCGGCCATCTCGCGCGAGGCCGCCGGCGCGGAGCATGCAGTCATTGCCTCGATGGGTCCGACCGGCAAACTTTTACTGATGGGCGATGTCACCGAAGAAGATCTTTATGCGGCCTTCCAGGAACAGGCCTTGGCGCTGGAACAAGGCGGCGCCGATGCGGCGCTCATTGAATCCATGTCAGCCCTGGACGAGGCTGCGCTGGCCATCAAGGCTGTCCGGGAAAACACCCGGCTGGAAATCATCTGCACGTTCACTTTCGAGCGCACGGTTAAAGGCGAGTACCGGACCATGATGGGCGTTGCGCCCGCGCAAATGGCCGCGGCGTGTCTGGCGGCCGGCGCCGACATCATCGGCGCCAACTGCGGCCATGGCTTCCGCGAGATGATCGCCGTAGTGAAGGAAATCCGCTCAGCGGCGCCCACGGCGCCCATTATCGTCCACCCGAATGCGGGGCTGCCGGTAGTTCGCGACGGGGTAACCGTATTCCCCGACACGCCCGCCATGATGGCCGACATGGTTCCGGCGCTGCTTACGGCGGGCGCCGACATCATCGGCGGTTGCTGCGGCACCACGCCCGAACACATTGCCGCCATCGCGCGGGTCTTGCGCGTCGCCAATGCCTAAACACGGCGGCATGGCCTATGTCGCCGGCGCTCTATAACCCGGATCGGCCGGCGCCATATCCGCCGTATTCATAGGCGGCTTCCAGCATGGCGATAATATTTTCGGCCGGGACGTTGGGCTGGATGTTATGCACCTGATTAAAGACATAGCCGCCGCCGGGCTTGAATATGTCCAAGCGCTCCTTGACATGTTCACGGATTTCCGCGGGGGTCGCCTTGGGCAAAACATGTTGGGTATCGCAGCCGCCGCCCCAGAAGACGATCTTCCCGCCAAACTCCTTTTTAAGCCGCTCGGGTTCCATGTTGGCCGCCGAGGTCTGAATCGGATTCAGAATGTCAACACCGGCCTCAATCAGGTGGGGAATCAGATGGTAGACTGACCCGCAAGAATGCAGGAAAACTTTCCAGCGGGTGTGGCTATGAATCCAGGCGCATAATTTGGCATAATGCGGCTTGATCATTTCGCCCCACAGTTCCGGGCTGATGATTTCGCCGCGCTGGCTGCCGCTGTCGTCCGCCGCAATACCCCAGGCAAAGCAGTAATCGCCGACCGCCTGGTGCAATTGGGTCAGGCATTTGATCGAAGCCTCTACGGCTTGGTCCATCATCGCGTGGCAGGTTTCCTTCTCGGTCAGCAGCATGACCATCCACTCGGAAGGCAATCCCATGGTGACGTTGCTCCGCCGATCGGTGACCAGGCTCAAACCCAGAAAGCAGACACCGCCGCCCCAGCCGAGCAGGGCATATTCGGTGTTGTCATAGAGAAATTTCCCGCGCGCTTGCAGTGCCTGGAGCTGTTCATCGCTGAAACCTGATAGCGGCTTGAACGCAGCCGGATTAATCCCGGCGTCGGGCTGGTTAAAGGAAATATCATCAAAGTAGTAGCCTTCGCGCGGCATGCGGTAAGAGGTCTCCTTGCCATCCCGGTCCAGCAATACCCAGCGCCCTTCCGCATCAACGCCGATTGCGGTGCCCGGCGGCAAAAGACCTTCCGCGCCCTCATAGAGTGTTTGCGGAATCCATTCGCCGTCCGATTGGCCATCGGCCACGGCGGACGTAACATCGAGCGGCACGACATCCGCATGAAACCTGCGCTGAACTTCTTCTTCCACGCAGGCGATCATGAACTTAGGGTCCCAGATACGGGTCCTGGTGCTAAGACCAATCCGCGCCTTGAGCTGATTGTAGGCCTTGACGCAGATGCCGGAAGCCTTCATGGCGCCCAGGTCAATTGGCGCCCGATCGGTCTCCTGAAAATTGACGGTCCGCAATACTCGTTCCCGGGAGGTCATAAAGGGTCCTTATTTCAAACCGGCTTCAGGCCCTGCGCGCAAAAGGCCGTTACATTCCGGCGCTGGAAGTAACCCTGGTTCGGACTGGTCGTTGGCCCGGCCTCAGTTGCCGGATGCCAGAGATGCAGCGCGGGCGCCTCCAGGATCAGCGACTTTCCGCGCACGCCGGCCATATGCAGGCGCATGGCAAAGTCATCGTCCTCATGCCCCCAGCCCACATAGGCCTCGTCAAATCCGTTAACGCGCTCGATATCTTCGCGAAATATGGAAAAATGGCAACCCAGAATTTTGGGCTTGTAGCGCCTGGCCAGGCCGAAGCGGCGCAGCCAGACATTGCGCTGAAATTGGCGATGAGCCCGGCGCAGGTGGCCGCGCGCGGCATTCTGCCAGAGCACCTCCAGGAGCCGCGGACTCATGGCCTGCTGCAGCGCCATTTGGGTTTCAGCTTGAGCGAGGCCTGAGCGGTTTGCCGCCAGAAACCAGCCGGGCCGGCCCAAACGCGTGTGCGCCCTGAGGGCATCCGGCATAAGCAGGATGTCGCAGTCCAAGGAGATGATATAGTCTCCCGAAGCCTGGCGCAGGGCGTTGTTGCGCGCGGCGGCCAAGCGGTAGCCGCGGTCCTCCTGCCAGACATAGCGGACCGGAAATGGAAAATCCTGAAACACGCTCCGCATCCGGCGAACATTGTCTTCGCTGGAGCCATCATCGGAAACGACCACCTCATCCACGCGCTCGGAACTGAGGGCCAGCGCCCGCAGGCAGGCAATCAGCATGGCCGGGCGGTCATAAACGGTGACGATCACGCTGGTTTTCATAATTCCTGTAAGACAATGTCCGCGGCGCGCTCGGCGGCGTCGCCATCGCCCAGGGCCTGCCTGACCCGGTCAAGGCCCGCAAGCATCGTCGCGCGCTCCGGCCCGTCGCGCAGGAGCGGGATCAGCTCCGCGGCCATTGCCGCCGGCCGCGCGGCGTGCTGGATGAATTCCGGGCAGAGACGTTTCCCGGAGACGATATTAACCATGCCCAGGTAAGGCACCCGCACCAGCAGTCGCCCGAGAAAATAAGTGGCCCAAGCCACGCGATAGACCACAAGCATCGGGCAGCGCATAAAGGCCGTCTCGATTGTGGCGCTGCCGGAGGCCACCAAAGCCGCGCGCGCCTGACGCAAGACCTGGAGTGTCTGGCCGGCCACAACGGCTATGTTCCGCGGCTTGTCGGCGGAATTGTTCAGCGCCTGTTGCCCCCAGCCGGCCACTTCCGGCGTGGGCGCGGCCACAATGCAACTGGCTTCGGGAAATTGCGTTTGCACCCGCGCGGCCGCCGCCAACATCACCGGCAAGATACGCAGGACTTCATGATAACGGCTTCCCGGCAATAACGCAAGGCGCGGCTCGCCCCGCCAGGGCAAGGGCGCTAACGGCGCTGCCAGCGCGGCGGCGGCGCGCGTGCCCAGCGGGTGACCCACAAAATCCACGCGCAAGGAGCTGTCCTTGAAGACATCAACCTCGAACGGAAAAATCGCCAGCAGCCGATCCACGCTGCGCGCCATTTGGGGAATGCGGCCGCGGTCCCAGGCCCAGACCTGCGGACAGATATAATAAAGCACCTTGAAGCCCAGCGCGTGCGCTTTTTGCGCAAAGCGCAGATTGAAGCCGGGATAATCCACCAGCAGGATAGCATCCGGCCGACGGTCACGAGCGAGCGCAAGCATCTCCTTAAAAACTCTTCTGAAAAACCGCAGGCGCCCGAGAACTTCGCTCAGCCCCACGACGGCCATCTCGCTAACGTCGTAACAGGTCTGCATGCCGGCCTCACGCAGATTAGCCCCGCCAATGCCGAAGCATTGCAGGTCGGGCCGCCGCCGGCGAATGGCGCGCAGCAATTCGCCGGCGTGCAAGTCGCCCGAAATTTCGCCGGCAATAATCATGAGGGCAGGAGACTTCATGAAACTATATTTAGCCGCAACAACGCACAAGCAGAGCCACAAAAAAATGCGAACCCGCCTGCATCGCTAAGCGAAGCATTGCGGGCAGGTTTTGCGCCTCTTTGTGGCTAATTTTAATCTTCCGTTTTCAGGCCAAGCCCTGCCCGCGAATCTGGCGGCAGATGGCCGCGGCCAGGTTCAAGGCTTCCGCGGCCTGGGCGCCGCTGACCAAGGGCGTCCCGCGAGTGCGCACGCATTCCACAAAGGCCGCCAGTTCCTGCTGCAGCGGCTCGCCTTTTTCAATCGGGACCCTCGCGCGCTCGATGCCCACGGGGGTCTTGCGGTAGATTTCCCCGGATTGCCTTTCGTAATCCAGCGAAATATAGGCGTCGGCCTGGAAGACGCGGATTTTGCGCAGATTTTCCGGACTGATCCGGCTGGTGGTCACATTGGCCACACAGCCATTTTCAAACTCGAGGCGCACGTTGGCAATATCCTCGCTGGGACTTAAAACGCTCACACCCACGGCATGAAACGCGCGCACCCGCGCACGCACCAGGTGCAGAATGACTTCCAAGTCATGGATCATGAGGTCCAGCACCACGCTGACCTCCGTCCCGCGCGGCGGCTGGCCCGGGCGCTGCCGCGGATAGCTCTGCAACCGATGCGCCTCGATAAACCGCGGCTGAACCAGGATGCCTTCCAGGAATTTCAGCACGGGATTGAAACGCTCGATATGCCCCACCTGCAAGATGAGATTCTGGCGCTGGGCGGCCGCCACCATGGCCTCGGCCTCCGCCATGTTGACCGCAATCGGTTTTTCCACCAGAACGTGCACGCCCCGCTCCAGAAAATGGCGGGCCGCCTCATAATGCTTGTCCGCCGGCACCACGATGCTGACGGCCTCGACCATCCCGGCCAGCGCGGCCATATCGCGGATGGCCCGTGTCCGGTAGCGCGCGGCGATTTCGTCGGCGCGCGCCTGGTTGATGTCATAGACTCCCACCAGCTCGGCTGTGGGCAATTCCGAATAAATGCGGGCGTGCCACTGGCCCAGGCTGCCAACCCCGACTACACCGACCCGGACTCTTTGATTGCTCATAGCATCAGACCCACCCAGAAATATTCCAAATTTACTTGGTATTTGGAATTTGGAATTTGGAATTTATTGTCTGGGTTTCCACCGCGATCAGCGTCAGGTCCTGCTGGTCGGCGGCGGCGATCAGGAGTTCTTTCTCCAGCAGGATGGTCCGGCGCGCTTCCACGGCCAGCACGGCGGCCTTGATTTTTTTCAGCGTCGCCAAGGTGTTCAAGCCCACCACCGGGATGTCGTAGCGCAAGTCGTGGTCCGGCCGGGCAATTTTTACCACCACGACGCCCGCGCCGCCCAGTCGGCCCGCGCGGGTAAGGGTCTCATCGGTCCCTTCAAAGGCTTCCACCGCCAGGATAACA
>JACPGM010000116.1 GCA_016188985.1 Lentisphaerota bacterium
CCATCATGGACTATATTGAACATCACAATGCCAATCCCACAAGCTTCACTTGGACAGCCAAGGCGGAAGATATTCTCGCAAAAATCGCCCGAGCAAAGAAAACTCTGGATAAGTACACATCTGCATGAAACACTACACTAGGGTTTGCGCTTCTTTTCATTCCCGACCTGATCGGGAATCCAGTCCAGATTCTGCATCAGAATACCTTGGATTCCTACCCGGCTTCAGCCCGCGCTGCTGTCCCGACCTCTCGGAAAGGCGGGACATCATCCGCTCCAGCTTCTGCTGTTGCTCGCTCGTGAGGTGCGCTTTCATCTCGTCCGCCGAGCGCTGGAAAATTGCCCGGATTTCCGGGCGCTGGCGCTCGCGCAACTCGGCCAAGGTCTCCAGGCGCGCGTTCACAATGCGCTCTATTTCGCGCTGCTGCGGCTTGGTAAGCTCAAGTTGACGGGTCAAGTGGCGCATCAACATCTCACGCTGCGCCCCCGGGCGATCCCGCATGATCCGCGTCAGGCGATGTTTAAGCGCCACGTGGCTGCCGATCAGGCCGATCACAACGCCCAGGGCAAGAACCAGGGCGTAACGGAATATAACTTTCCAGCGGTTCATTTTACCTCCTATGGTTTGTGCGCGTTACAAGTCCACCGCAAACAGATTAGCGGTCATGGTCAGATCGGTCGGGTCGGCCAGAAACGACCCGGCGATAACAGCGTCAGCATTCAGGTTGTTGACCGTATAGCTTACCAAGCCAATTACCAGGCAAGCCGCCACGGCCGCGGCCCAGGCCAGGACGGGCGCGCTCTGGTAAGCGCGCCGCGGCATTTCCCTTGACAGGGGCCCAAACGCGCGAATCTCGGCCATAACGCCCTCCTGCCAGCCGGAAGAGCCGACGAATGGTTCGACTGATCGCCCGGAGAGCCACACTTCCCGCTCAATTTTATCTATTGCTTTGTTTGTTTTCATGGCTGAACCTCATCGTGTTGCAGTAATTTTAGGATAATCCGCCGCATCCGCGCTCGCGCGCGATGGGCGCGCACCTTGACGTTAACGGCGCTTAAGCCCAATAACCCGGCCGCCTCGCGTACGGGCCGTTCTTCAAGATGAAGCAGCGTTATCAACGTCCGCTCCTCGGCGCTCAAGCGGTCAAGCGCGTAAGCCAGTACTTCGCGGGCTGAGCGCTGCTGCTCCTGCCGTTCGGCTGTTTCCCGGGATACGGCCTGGCTGGCTTGATCCAGCCAGGTCTGCGTTGCGCCCGACAAATCGCTGAGCCGGCAAACGGCCTGCTCGCGGCCGGCCCGGCGCCAGAATGAACAGCATTGCCGCACGGCAATCCCGGCCAACCAGTTCCGGAACTGGGCCACGCCCCGGTAACCCGGCAGAGCCTTATAAGCTTCCACAAAAATATCATGGGCCAGTTCCTCGGCACGGTTCCGCGGGACATGCTTGAGCACGATGGCAAAGACCAGCGCCCGGTAACGGGTTATCAACTCGTTGAAAGCATTGACTTCGCCGTTCCGGATGCGTTCGATAATTGCCTGGTCGCTGCCGGGAGCGTCTATGCTGGTCATGACCTGCCTCGAAAGTCCTGTAGCCGCGAGACGATCAGGCTCGCGTCCTGTAGCCGCGCCCGTGAGGGCGTGGATTCCGCCGGAGGCCACGGCGTCACCGCCGCGGCTACATGAAATAGCGTCGGCCTTGCGCTTGCCCCGCGCCTCGCGGGGTCCGACGGCTTATAGGGGACCAACCCCCGGCGCAGGCACTCAACTTTACCCGCCAGAGTAGGGTCATTCGCCCACCGGCGCGCCATGCTCCTTGCCGAACCGCTTGCCTTTCGTGCTGCGCTTCTCAGCGCGGATTTTGTCCAGCTCGGCCCGTTGGTCGCTGGTCAGCACGGCGCGAATCTGACTGGCGATTTTAGCCCGCTGCACGGCGAACTCTTCGCCCGCGGCCGCCGCATTCCGGCAGGCGGTGCGCACGGCGGTTTCGTCAAACTCGTCGGCGCTGATCTGGCGCTCCAGCGCCGCACGCGCTTCGGCCCACGCGCTGTGAACCTCTTTCATCGTTTCCCGGTTCAGTTTGACGATGGAAGCAATTTGCTGGCTCTGGTCGGCCGTCAGATCCAATTTTTCCAACTCCGCCATGAGCTGCCCGCCGCGTCCTTTATGAGGGCGCTGGCCTTGACCGGCGCTCGCGTCATAGTCAGTAGACTCGGTATTGCCCATGCCGAGGCTGAAAGCTGCCCCGGACAGAAGCATACTGAGCGCTGTTATCCAGATCAATTTCCTTTTCGTTTGCATGGTGGAACTCCTTGTTTAATGATTGGTTTAGTGCTTCCCGGACAAGACAATTCTGCATTGATTTGGCCTGGTTTCCCTCCTTGGTTTGGTTGTTTTTACTGCTTAGTTCTGTTAATAAAGTCGTGGGAACACGGGAGATGGTTACAAAAAAAACTGGCAGCAGGGCGCTCGCCGGGATATAGTGTCGATCGTAAAAACCAAAACTCTTAAGGAGAAGACGACCGCGGATGAATACGGATAGACGCGGATGAGGAAATCCAGCTTCTTATCAGTGTCTATTGGCAATAAAAATCTTTTCTTTAAAGGAGCATGGGCATGGCGGAACAGTCAGTCATTATCGGCGGCGGTCCGGCCGGATATACCGCGGCCATTTACGCGGCGCGGGCCAACCTCAATCCCCTGATTGTTGAAGGTCCCCAGCCGGGCGGCCAACTGACCACCACCACCAACGTGGAAAACTATCCCGGTTTTGTAGAGGCCGTGGATGGCACTGCTCTCATGCAAAAGATGCGGGAGCAGGCCGAGCGTTGCGGGGCGCGCTTAAAGACCGGCGAAATCACGGCCGTGGACTTTAACCGCGCGCCTTTCAGTCTTTCCTTTGACAGCGGTGAAACCCTTGAAGCCATCACCGTCATTATTGCCACCGGCGCCAGCGCGCAGTATCTGGGGCTGGAGTCGGAACGGAAGTTGATGGGCCGCGGCGTATCGGCCTGCGCCACTTGCGACGGGGTGCTTTATCGCGGCAAGAACGTGGCCGTGGTGGGCGGGGGCGATACCGCCATGGAAGATGCGCTTTTTCTGACGCGCTTTGCCGGGCGAGTGACCGTGATTCATCGCCGGAACGAGTTTCGCGCCTCGCGGATCATGGCGGAACGCGTCAAGCAGCACCCCAAAATAACCGTTTTATGGGACACGATTGTGAGTGAAATACTCGATGTGCCCAAGGGCGAAGTTACCGGCTTGCGCTTGAAAAACGTTAAAACGGGAGCCTATTCCGAATTGCCGGTGGCGGGCGTGTTTATTGCGATTGGCCACACGCCGAACACCAAGCCCTTTGCCGGGAAGGTGGCCATGGACGACAACGGCTACATCATCACCGAGCACACCCGCACCAACGTTCCCGGCGTCTTCGCCGCCGGCGACGTGCAGGACCGGGTCTATCGCCAGGCCGTCACCGCGGCCGCGTCCGGCTGCATGGCCGCCATGGAAGTGGAGCGCTATTTGAAGCACTGACAATAGTATAAGACCGAACTGAATATCCAATAACCAACAAGGAATATCCAATCATGAAGGAAAGAGTATTCGACCTACAGGACCGTTTGATCGACTTTGCCGTTCGAATTATCAAGCTCTCCAATGCGCTTCCGGAAACAAGAGCCGGCAAGCACGTCTGTGCGCAAATATTGAGAAGCGGGACATCTCCGGCTCCTAATTATGGTGAAGCACAAAGCGCTGAATCTAAAGCTGATTTTATCCACAAACTAAAGATTGCATTGAAGGAACTGCGTGAAACGGAGATATGGTTGAAAATCATTGTTCGACCTGGATTAATCCAGCATGCAGCAACACTCGCCCCGCTTCTCAAGGAAACCGATGAGTTGATTGCAATCCTGTTTAAAAGCGTGAAGACAGCAGGAAAGAAAGAGGAACGATAGCGCCATTAGCCCTTGGACATTGGATATTCCTTGTTGGTTATTGGATATTCGAAGCGGATCACCTGAAGGGAACCAAATCGGCTTCAGGACATGACCCTGGAATTGCAGATTGGGTTGCGGGCCTGCCCGCTTTGTTAACAAGAGGACTAATGGCCAAGCATAAGTTAAACAGCGCAAAGCAGAAACTGACCGCAAGCTGGGGCCAGCAATGGGCCTCTTATAAGCGGATGATTGGCTATACGCGGCCATACCTGCTGCGCCTGGTGGTGGGCAGCATCTTCGGCATTGCCTTTGCCGGTTCCACCACGGGCTTGCTGATGGCGGCCCGCAACATTCTGCGCGATGTCTTCCAGAACGCGCCGTTGACCAACGTCATTTTACTGGCGCTGGGCCTGCCGCTGCTGGCGGCCGCCCGGGGCTTGGGGCAGTTCCTCAGCGATTATTTTATCCAATGGGTCGGCAACAAAGTGGTCATGGACTTGCGCGTGGCTACCTTTGCGCATCTCCAGGACCTTTCGATGCGCTATTTTTCCAAAAGCCGGACCGGCGAGCTCATTTCCCGCGTGGTCAACGACTCGATGATGCTGGAACGTGCCGTCTCGGTGGTGCTGGGGGACCTGCTGAAGGAACCTTTCGTGTTGCTGGGCGTGGCCGGCTATCTCGTCTGGCTTGATCCGCTGCTGGCCTTTGCCAGCCTGGTTCTGTTTCCAATCTGCCTTATTCCGATTGTGCTCTTTGGCCGGCGGGTGCGCCGCTATGCCCGGCACGGCCAGGAACGGCTGGCCGCCTTGGTCTCCATCATTCAGGAAGCGCTGACCGGCATTCGCATCGTCAAGGCTTTTTCCATGGAAAGTTACGAAGTGGCGCGCTTTACGGAAGAATGCCGGCACTTTTTCGGCCGGATTATGCGCGTGGCCCGCGACAAGGCCAGCATCGAGCCGCTGATCGTGTTCATCTCCATCGTGGGCTTGGCCCTGATGGTGCTCTACGCCCGCTGGGCGCGCATGCCGGCGGAAGATTTCATCACCTTTACCGTAGCCATGCTGGCGCTCTACGAGCCGGTCAAGAAGCTCAGCAAGATTCACCTGCATATCCAACAGACCTCGGCCTCGGCCGACCGCATCTTTGATATCCTGGATACGCCCGTGGTGATCAAAGATGCGCCGGACGCCCTTGAGCTGGGCGAGCGCGTGGCCGAGCTCAGTTTTAACCAGGTCGGCTTTGCTTACGACCAGAAGCCGGTGCTGCGCGACCTTTCTTTCACGGTGGCTTCCGGCGAGCGCGTGGCCATTGTGGGCAATTCCGGCGCGGGCAAGACCACGCTGGTCAACCTGATCCCGCGCTTTTATGACGTTTCCGCCGGGAGCGTGCTGATTAATGGCACCGACATCCGGCGCTTCACGCTCAAATCGTTGCGTCAGCAGATCGGTATGGTGACCCAGGAGACCATTCTCTTCAACGATACCGTGGCCGCCAACATCGCCTACGGTCACGCCGAAGCCTCGCTTGCCGCCGTCGAACAGGCCGCCCGGCGCGCGCACGCCCACGAATTTATTTTACAGATGCCGCAAGGCTATAACACGGTTATCGGCGAGCGCGGCATGCACCTTTCCGGCGGGCAGGGCCAGCGGCTGGCCATTGCCCGGGCCATTCTGCGTAATCCGCCCATCCTGATCCTGGACGAGGCCACCAGCGCCCTGGACAGCGAATCGGAACGGCTGGTTCAGGCCGCGCTCGACGATCTGATGGCGGGCCGCACCGTGTTCGCCATTGCCCATCGCCTGTCCACGATCATGCATTGCGACCGGATTCTGGTGCTCGATGCCGGCCGCCTGGTAGAGACCGGCAAGCACCAGGAATTGCTGGACCTGAACGGAATCTACCGGCGGCTCTATGACTTGCAGTTTGCGCATCTGACGAGCGATTCGAACAGCAGTTATCTTGCCAAGGTTTGATGAGCGTAGGCGTAGATCTAACGCCAGACGCCGGATGCCGGACGCCGGAAGCCAGATGTCATATCGTTCTCGCCTTGATGAAGAGCGTTGGGCTTTGTCCCGCTTACGCCCGGAGGCTAAGGCTAGCAGGCCTGTAGCCGCGAGACGATAGGCCCGCGTGACGCGGGGCAAGCTCGCGTTTTTGTAGCCGCGCCCGTGAGGGCGTGGAAATGTTGTAGCCGCGCCACGTTAGGGGCGCGTTACTCGGCGCGTCGGCCTAACGTCCGACGGCTACAGAAGATGAAAGAAGAGCGGTGGCCATGTGTCTTGTCTTCCGGGAGCGCCGGCGACCAACCCGGCGAGCTGTTCAGCGCTGGGAGCGGCGGTAACGCTTTAAAATATCGCGCACGTAGCGGCGCGTGGTCGGGTAAGTAATGGCGTTCAGGAAGATCTCCGGATCGTTCTGGTCTTGCGCCGCCCAGCGGAGAGTAGGGGTTCTCCCGGCGTTGTATTCACAAAGCGCATAGGGCAGAGGATCGCGCTTTTGCGACCAGAATTGCAGGGCGCGCTGCAGGTACCAGGTTCCCGCGCGGATATTGATGGAGGGCTTAAACAGTTCACGCTTCCCTGGCACGGGTTCCCGCGCGGCAGCGGCCCACTCGCGGGCCGCGTTCTCGGTAACCTGCATAAGCCCGATTTCGCCGCGCGAACCTACCCGCCGGCGAGTAAAATGGCTTTCGCGCCAGATGACCGCCCGGATCAGGCGCTCATCCACGCCGTATTCCTGGGCTGCTCCGGCTATGTCGGCGTCATAGGCATGGATATAACGGTAAGCGACTATGCCCGTGCCGATGGCCAGCGCCAAGCCGATCAGCAGCGCCGCAATAAGCGCTTTAATGATTCGCCTTGTAAAACCTGGTTCCACAAGTTAACCTTAAGACAATTTAATTATACGGGTCAATCGGAAAACAACGGGAGGTTTAAATGCAGCACGCCAGCAGGTCAGACGCGTCATCCCCGCCAACCGGGCAGCGCCGGCCGTCATCCCTGATACCGTTTTCGGCCAAAGGTAGTCTGGTACTAATGGTTCTGATTGTTTGGTTCCCGCTCTGGTTCTGGTTTTTCTGCCGCATCGAACCGGGGGCGGGAGAATTAGCCGTTCTGATTCGCAAGACCGGCCAGGACCTGCCCTCGGGCCAGATCCTGGCGACGGAACCGGGCCAAAAAGGCATTCAA
>JACPGM010000109.1 GCA_016188985.1 Lentisphaerota bacterium
CTATATAAGCCGCCACCGTAGGAGCCGGCCGTGTTTCCGCTGATCGTGCAATTCGTCAACGTGCCGCCATCGGCATACACGCCGCCGCCATAGCCATAGTAGTAGCTATAATAGTAAGAGGAGTTAGAGTAGGAATAATAAGAATAGGCCGAGTTCCCACTGATCATGCAGTTCTGCACAGTGCCGCGATAGACATACACGCCGCCGCCGTTGTAAGAATAACCATTCGTCACCGTGAACCCATCCAGCGCGGCATTCGCGGACATATAGACGCAACGAGCCACGCCACCACCGTCTATTATTGTGACTTGGGCACCGTTGACGCTGTGGACGGTTACGCCTTGCCTTATGGTAATCGGAGCATAGGTGCCGTCGGCAACCAGTACGGTATCACCGCTGGTTGCCCTATTGATCGTCGCCTGAATGGTTTGCTTGGCGAGCGCCCAACTCGTGCCATTGTTGGCGTCGTTGCCGGAGGGGCTGACGTAATAGGTCGCTCCTTGCGCCACTGTTGAGGCTAGGAGCAAGAAAGCGATAGGCAGAAGGCTGAATAAAAAACGACCTATCCCTCTTAGGCACACGTCTAACCAGTGAACTTTTACACTGCGGGAGGATTGCATCGTTACCCCCCTGTATGCCCGCTCAAGTTATAGGTCGTTACATCTTTTCTGCTTACTTATTAGCTATCAGTCAATTATTTGAACGGCTGGGCCGTTCTTGATCTGGTTATTGGGTTCACCCGGTATAAAACAAAGCATAATTCATACCAACTTTCGCGCCCGCGCAAGGACAGTCAAAAACCACGCAAAACATTAAGGAATAATGATGATCCATAAATGGCACCGTGGCCCAGCGCCTCATTTTTATCATTATTGAGAAATTAAGGCGCATTTCTGCTAAAACTATCTCATGAACTGCGGCTGGTGTAGGCATAGGCGCGGGAGGCCTTGGCGCAGGTTCGCACGGGTAGGGGCTTAGGCTTTTAGCAGAATAGATGCGCCGTCAATGCTCCAGGTGCGGACTACTTCGCCGGAGGCGGTGCGGCGGATGAAGAGAAGCTCGGTCATGGCTTCAACACTCTCGGTGTTGATGTAGCCGCGGTCGAGCGCGGCCAGGATGGTGTCGCGGTAGGCGCCAGCTTCAACTTCGATCTCAATGAGATGCCGCCGCTCGCGCTGGCGCACGGCCAGCGGCGGATCTCCCTGGGGCCGCGGACTTAAAACCGCCAGGATTACGCCATTGAGGCCGGTAACCTCGGCAATGAGCCGCGGCCGGCGCACGCTGCTCTGCAAAACGCCCACGGCGAGTATGCCCTCTATTTTCTGCTGACGCCCATAAGGCCATTGCCATTCCTGCACATCCTGCCGCAGCTCGAGCGTGTGCGGGCTTTTGGGGAAGTCCTGCGGGCTGGGTATGGCAAAAGTCAGGTCAAGCCGCGCCCTTGGCCCGTGCAGGGCGGCCTTATTATTGCTTGCAATGGTGAACTTGCAGTCATGGTTGGCCTGGAGCTGCCACCAGAAACTGTGCTGGGAGTCGTCGGGATTAATGTTGTCGAGCGTAACGAGGTAAGCCTGGTCCGGGCCGAAGTTAACAAAGAAAAAATGGCGGTCGGCCCAATAGCAGCCCTTCATCTGAGCCATGTCAGCCTTGAGGTAAGTGAAGTCAGCGTGCGCCTGGAAATTGAGCAAGGCGCCCTTCATGTGGTCCATGGCCCAGCCTTTAACATGCACGTGGTTTTTTCCGTCAACCAGCACGACGTTATGCTGGTCTTCGTTGGAGTTATAGCGGCCGGTGTCAATGGCCAGATAATCGCCATGGGCGAAAAGGGAGAAGTGGCCGGCATCGGCGTGACGGTGGGTTTGCGACATGTGGCTGCGACCGGCGCCGAGGATATTAACGTAGACCGCGTTGCGCGACCAACTCGTGCGGATGTCGGCGCGTTCGGTGCCGGGCGAGTAAGTGGCCGTGGGGCGCTTGATTTGTTCGAGCGGCGGATAAGCGGCGGCGGCATCCCAGTAGAGCACGGTGAAAAAGAGCGAGGACAGGCCGTCGAGCGCAACTCCGGGGATATTGGCCACGCGGTAGAGCCACGGAAATAAGTCGCCATACGGGCGCAAGGGATGGTCGGGCCCCTGGTAGGCGTACCAGAAACTCAGGTAGGCGGGGTCGTGGTATTCACGATAAGCAAAAAGAAGATAATAGAGGCTCGATGCGCCATGCAGCCCCACGTCGTTGTCATTGGTCAGAAAGGTCTGGTCAGGAAACATGCTTTGCAGCGCTGATTCAAAGATGGCGCGCAGGCGCGGTTCCTGCGCGTATAGATCGGTATAGCCGGATTGTTTGAGGAGTTGCACCAGGTTGAACATGTTGTAGAAGACGCCGTGCCCGTAACCAGTGCCTTCGTAGGAGAAGCCCGCGGCATCGCAGCCGTATTTGAGATAGCCGCGCGTATGCGCGATGCCGTGTTCGACCACCGTGCGCCAGGCGGGGTGTGCGCAATCATCGCCCCACAACAAAGCGCAGACGGCGGCCTGGGTGCTCTGGCACCAGGCGATGTTGTTGCCAGCGCTGTAGCAGGTGTAACCATTCCGCCCGGCGTTGTAATCAATGGCGGTATGGCGCATGAAGTTGAGGAGGGTCCCGAGCGCCTCGTCGCTGAGCTGGGGACGCAGGATGTCGGCGGCCATAGCCACCTGCGCGTGGGAGTGAATGGGCAGAGCCGCGCCCAGACCTGCCCGGGCGGCAAGCTCACCGGCGTATCCAGCGGCCACCGCGCCCGGACGCGCCCGGCCGGCGAAGTCGGCAATGAACTTGATGCATTCGTGGACGTAGGCGCGCGCATCGGCGTCGTTGGCCAGCAGAGCCATCAGCGCGGCCTCCAGAACGGCCGGCGTGTGGTTTAACCAGCCGATGGCGCCGGTGTAGATGCTGAAGTTGGACTTGCGGCCGGCGGCGATCTGCTCGCGGGCGCGCTGGACCAGCAGTTCCCAAAGCTTGTTGTAGGGTGGGGTTGCGATCTTACGCTGGAGTTCCTGGACAGCGAATCCGGCGAGGAACCCGCGTGAATTGCCCGCGATAACAGGGCGGATGGTTGTCATGATCGGCTGGCCAGTCTGCTTATTTTCCACATAGCTGACAAATGGTGCTTCTCATAGCACGGCTCCGCAGGCGCTGGCAAGCCTCGATTTGCCGGATGTGTAACCCGTCAGCCATCTGTGGGGCATCCAGAGGGATACCACTGAAGTGGAGATGTCTCGACTTTGCTCGACATGACCCACCGAAACGGTCATTCCGAGCGTTAGCGAGGAATCTCGGCGGTGTCGGCTAAGCCTCGCAGCCGGCACAGCCGTATTCATACTTCCCCCCTCATACTGACCCATTACCCGCCCTGTCATAATTTTAAGGTGTGCTTTATTGTTGGATGTGCTGTTATTATAGCTGCGTCTTTAAAGCGGTTCGGCCTTTCATGCCATTTGTCTCTCGATCGAGTGAAGCTGGCGGGGAACGGCGATCGCGGACGCCAAGGCCTGAGCTTTTCCGAAACAGCGAAGGGGGAACGATGAAGCCAGTTGCCGGTCTGCCAATCAGGGGTGTGCATCTCGATTGTCGCGCCCAGATGCTGCGTTTCGAGCGGGTGCGGGAAATATTCCATGATCTGGTCCGCTGGGGCTATAACGCGGTGCTGCTGGAATATGAAGATCACTTCCCCTACAGGGGCCGTCTGAAATCCATCGCCTCCGCGGATGCGTTGACGCTGCAGCAGGTCAAGGAGTTGGCGCGTCTGGCGCGCGCGTTGGGCTTGCAGATCATTCCGCTGGTCCAATGCCTGGGGCATTTGACTTATGTGCTGCGCCTTCCCGCTTTCCGACGACTGACCGAGGGCTATCCCCGGACGTTGCCTTACGCGGTTTGCCCGGCTGAACCCAAGGCGCGGACGCTCTTCCGCGAGATGGTCGCGCAGGTGTTGGCGGTGCACACGGAGAGCCGGTATTTTCATCTGGGCGGCGACGAAGTCCTGCTGGAACCAGATTGTCCGAGATGCCGAGCGCAAAATCCAGGGGCGGCCATCTCCAAGCGTTTGGTGGACCATTATCTCGATCGGGCGGACTGGGTGCGCGGGCGGGGACCCGACCCGATCGTGTGGGGCGACCTGATCCTGGCGCACCCGCGCCAGCGCGAGCGGCTGCGCGGCCGCGTAACGATCATGGACTGGGATTATTGGAGCGGCACGCGGCCGACGCCGGCGCCGCGGCTTCTCTGGGGGATGGCCAAGTTGCCGCCGGCGGCGCTCAAGAATCCGCGCGCCTGGCCGAGGGTCTATCGAACGCTGTTCCCCGACTCGGTATTCACGGCCGCCGGCCAGGCGGCACGTCCGTTTCCCTACGCGAAGTTTCTACATGACGAGGGATTGGCCTTCATGCTCGCGGCGGCGGCGCGCAGCGGCGGTGATTCGTTCTGCGCGCCGCGCGCGGCCCTGCACGCGGACAATGTGGTCGGGGCGATACGAACCGCGACGGAACGGCGCGCGCTGGGCTGCGTCATCACCAGTTGGGCGCTGCGGCGCGCGCCGTGGCCGCTGACGGAATATGCGCTCATCGCGGGCAGCCTGGCGTTGAAGCATCCGCGGGTTCCTCGCCGGGCAATTGCCGAAGCGTTTGTGCGGGAACATTTCGGCGTTGGGGATTTGCGCCTGGCCCGGATTCCGTTGCTGCTGGGGGTTCAAGTGCCCGCGCTGCTGCAAACCAACGCGCGCGCGGACGTGCGCACTAATCAGTGGCTGGCGCAGGCTTTCGACAAACGGCTGGCGGCTTCGCGCCATGACAGAAAAAACGCAGAACGCCAGCTCAAAACGCTGAAAGTCAACTGTATCGAAGCGGAACGGCTGCTGAGACGGGCCCGGCCCCGCGCGCTCCGGCAGCGCGAGCGGGTGGCGCTGTGGCGCTGGGCCATCCGGGTGTTTGGCTTCTATGCCGCGCATGCGCCCCGCTGGCTCGATGGCGAAAAGCCTTCCGGCTCGCTCTCCGCGATGCGGCCGTTGATCGCGCTGACCGGGAGGGTGCTGGGACGGTGGTATACGAACGAAACGCTGGCGGAGGAACTACAGGCCCGATTTGGAAGTTTGGCGGACTACCTGGCGGACCGCCCGGCGCAAGAAGGCACGGTGAGCGGATGAACACTGTGCGCAAAAAGGAAACAATACCTGAAAATTGCACGGAGACGCGCAATTTTTTCACGGTGCCGGGTGCGTTTGGATGTTGGGTTCCCAGCGATGCTCGCTGGGCTATGATGTTCGACCCCGTTGGGGTCGTGTGTCTCTTTACTTTTGGGTGCTGCACGCCAACGGGGTGCTTGCCCGCCGTAGGAGGGCAACATCTTTTTCATCACTTGAACGTCATAATCGTGCCGGGAACTGGAATCTGGCCCCAGAAAATTGTGCCTGCCGTGCCGGGCGAGCCGGTCGAGCCGGGCACGCCACCGGAGGTGCCGAGCGCGGCAGAGACGGTTCCGGTAAAACTGTGATACATACGCCAAATGGCTATGCGTCCGCCGCCGCCGCCGCCACCCGTACTGGAGGCGCTACCAGCATTGGCGTTGATCGCCCCGCCGTTGCCCGAGAATATCCTGGTCACGAGATAGATACCGCCACCGGATCCGGCGCCGGTTGCCGCGGCCGTTGTGCTGTCGCCATTCGCTAATAGTGAGCCGTCCACAGTAATCGTATCATTGGCATTGACCCGGATCAGCCCGCCGCCATTGCCGCCAGGGGTCCCGCCGCCACCCGACCATCCGCCGCCGGCGCTGCCCGGATCCACCGGCGCGTTGGACAGGCCATAGGTGGGGCCGCCCCCGCTGACGCCATAGTTGCCTCCTGTGCCGCCGTAGCCCCCTCCCGCATATAACTGGCCGCCGCCCGGTCCCAAGCCTTTCAAATTGGACCGCCCCATGAAGCCACTGCTATTCGCGCTGATGCCCCCGCCAGCGCTCACGAGGAGCTTGTTCACCTGGAACCATACCGATCCCCCATTGGTCTCATGCGAATAGGAATACAGCCAGGCATTCGGGGCAATCGCCAGAGTACCCGCCACGTTGATCAGCGCGCCATACTCCGGCTGGCTCTGATTGGTCGCCGCGGCATACACGTGCATCCGGGCGCCGTTCGTCAACACGATGTCGCCCCCACAGGACAACGCCGCCACCGACGTGACAACCTGCCCAAGCCTGAAGACCGCGCTCGTGACATACATACTCGCGCACGAGACAACGGCATTGCTGAGTTCCAGTTTGTAAAGCGAACTATTGTTGCCTTGCACAGTGATCGCGTTGGTAACCGAAAGCGTGAATCCTCCTCCGCCGATCCGCAGCCAGCCGTTGCTGACAAAGAGATTGTTCGGCGCCCAGTTGGTGAACCCGTCCACCCACCACTCGCCACTGTGGACGAAGGTCTCCTGGAGGAAAGAGTTATCGGAGAAGAAGAGCGTGCCGGCGTCGCTGTCGCCGGCCGTTACCCCGCCGTAATTGCCCGCCACCGAAAATACGATCCCGGGCACAGCCGAGGTGCTCTGCGTGGCAGTGTCGTAGATCACGGCAATGCGGCCGCCCCCACCGCAACCCGCGCCAGCTCCGCCGCTAGACGCGCGTCCGCCACGCGCACGCATCACCCCGTTGCCCGCCAAGAGGCGCATCGTGATGAAGATCGAGCCGCCCGATCCCGCCCCGGTGGCAACCTCGGTGGTCCCCTGACCATCCGCCGAGATGGTCCCATCCACGGTTACCGTGCCATTGGCCTGAATGCGTATGGCGCCCCCGCCAGCTCCGCCCGTAGTGGAGACCCAACCGCCGCCGCCGCTGCCCGGAAAGGCCGGCGCATTGGTGAGCCCATAGATTGCGCCGGGAGACGAAGCTTGGTACATCCCCCCCCTGCCACCGTGACTGGCTGCGCAATATTGCGCTCCGGCCCCAGGCCCGTTCCCGGCAGCGTTATACCCGCCGGCGTAACCTCTCGAATCCACGCTGATACTTCCGCCGGCGGCGATGGTAATGTTGGTGCAGATGATGTAGACGCGATTGGACATCGCGTTGTTGGTGAACAGACCAACACAGGTCATGAGGCCGTTGGATAAAATTGAGACATTCGTGGCCAAGAGATAGGTGTCCCAGTTGGTGAAGGTGAGGGTCCGGCTGAGGGTAAGCGAACTGAGATTGGAAGATGCGCTTGAGAGGATCACGCTCACGCCGGAGTTGGTGATCACGGCGTCGTCCCCGTTGGTCGGCACGAACCCTTCTACCCAGTTAGCGGCTACAGACCAGTCGCCGGTGGTGCTCGCCTTCCAGTTGTAAGTCGTGGCCCGGGCGGGGAGCGCGGCCAGAACGAAGAACGCCGCCGCCAACCAGAAAAGCAGATTTATCGCGCCTTCAGACTTGTTCCGAAGCGGTTTCCGTTTCCTATTCTTATGCATACTGCTTTTATATCACAAGCCCCCGGCAAAAGGCAAGCCTCAATTCGGCTGCCCTGCAAGCCGACCTCATTTTTTTTCTTGCGTTACGCTGGATTTAAGGCATTTACTTAACTAATGCAGCCGGGAAGAAGAAAAAGTCTGCGGCAGTGAAGGCCGGAACATTATGATCAAAGTGGCTGTCATCGGCGCCGGCAGTATCGGGTTCACGCGCGGGATTGTGCGCGACATACTTTGCGTGCCCGAATTCAAAAATGCCGTTGAATTCGCTTTTACCGACATCAGCCGGCGCAATCTCGCTTCGGTGTACCAGCTCTGCCGGCGCGATATCGCCGCTAATGGCTTTAAAAACAAGCTCGTGGCCACAACCAACCGCCGCTACGCGTTGCGCAAGGCCAATTATGTCTTCAACGTGGTGCGCATCGGCGGACTGGAAGCCTTTCGCACTGATATTGACATTCCGCTCAAATACGGCGTGGACCAATGCGTTGGCGACACGCTCTGTGCCGGCGGCATCATGTACGCCCAGCGCAATATTCCGGCCATCCTGCAGTTCTGCCGGGATATCAGCGAAGTCAGCGCCGCGGGGTGCATCTTCATCAATCACGCCAACCCGATGGCGATGAACACCTGGGCCTGCAATAAATACGGCTATGGCGTCAAGACCATCGGCCTCTGCCACGGCGTTGAATTCGGTCATCAGCAGATCGCCCAGGCCCTCGGCCTCAAAGCGGAAGAGCTGGATATCGTCTGTGCCGGAATCAATCACCAGACCTGGTATATCCGGGTAAAACACCGGGGGAAGGATCTGACCGGCAAGCTCCTGGCGGCCTTTGAGCAAAATCGTCAACTGCGCCGGACCGAAAAGGTGCGCATTGATATGCTGCGCCGGTTCGGTTACTACAGCACTGAGTCCAATGGGCACCTGAGCGAATATGTGCCTTGGTACCGCAAGCGCCTCAAGGATATCCGCAAATGGATTGATTTGAGCAGTTGGATCAACGGCGAAACCGGCGGCTACCTGCGCGTCTGCGCCGAAAGCCGCAACTGGTTCGAAACCGATTTCCCCAACTGGTTAAAAGCCCCGCCGTATAAGTTCACTCCGGAA
>JACPGM010000002.1:0-3417 GCA_016188985.1 Lentisphaerota bacterium
CGGTGGGACGAACGGCCAATGGCTCTGATTCCGGTGCGGCACTGGGATGGGCGGCCAACGGCGCAGTTACCGGTGTTGCCGTTGGAGGCACGGCCAACGGTTATAATAACGGCGCGGCCATGGGATATCTGGCCAACGGCGTTACTTATGGCGCGGCGGTGGGAGCCTCGGCCAACGGTTATGATAACGGCGCGGCGGTGGGCCGATCGGCCAATGGCTCTGATTACGGCGCGGCGGTGGGTTCGTGGGCCAACGGCTATTTTACCGGCGCGGCGGTGGGCTATGCGGCCAACGGCTACTATACCGGCGCGGCGGTGGGTCCGTGGGCCAACGGTTATAATTACGGCGCAGCAATGGGATATTTGGCCAACGGCACAAATTACGGTGCGGCGGTGGGAGCCTCGGCCAACGGTTATAATAACGGCGCGGCGATGGGCTATGCGGCCAACGGCGCCGCTAACGGCGCGGCGGTGGGAGCCTCGGCCAACGGCGCCAGAACAAATGTAGCGATTGGTTTGCGGGCTAATGCGCGGGGCGGCACTAATCACATTGCCATCGGATATAATGTGACCAATAATCTGGGCAATGATACCGCAGTCATCCGCGGCACGCTTTACCTGGATGGAGGATCGGGTGTTTATACTAATACAGGATTCGGAAGCAGTTCCTGGACCCTCAAAACATTTGAGATTGACCATCCGCTCGACCCCGAAAACAAGATCCTGCGCCATTATTGCTTAGAAAGCCCGCAGGTCTGGAACGTCTATGCCGGCAACGCGCAGTTGGTCAACGGCCGGGCCGAAGTGCAACTGCCGGATTATTACTCGGCCCTGAACCTGGTCGGGGCGGAAATTTACAGTCTGACGCCGATCGGCGAGGCGCTGGTTTGGGTTGAGAGCGAAGTGTCGGATGGTCATTTTGTGATTGCTGGCAAACGTGATATGAAAGTTTCCTGGACAATCAAGGTCCTGCGCAACGATCCAGGCTGCCTGGAAGATTTGCGGAGAAGGCCGGTGGAGCAGTTGAAGAGCGAATTACAATCCGGTCAGGCGGAGGGGAAATAAAGAACTATGGATTCGATTTCATGCCATAGGCAGATCCGCATAGGCGGAAACCACGAAACACACCAAACACACGAAAGGGAAGGCAAAGAAATCATTTACCGCGAAGAGAGTTATCAGATTGTTGGGGCGTGTTTTGAGGTATATAAGGAAAAAGGAAACGGTTTTCTGGAGGCCGTTTACCAAGAGTGTTTGGGCAAGGAGTTTAAATTGCAAGGAATTGATTTTCGGGAAAAGCCCAGGTTGCAAATCGACTATAAAGGACAGGTTCTGGAGCAATACTATGAGCCTGATTTCCTTTGCTTGGGGAAAATTATCGTAGAAATCAAGGCAGTAAAGAATGTAAGTGATGAGCATCGCGCCCAGCTCATTAACTACCTCAAGGCGACCGGTCTAAGGCTTGGACTGCTCGTCAACTTTGGACATTACCCTAAAATCGAGCACGAACGCTTTGCAAACTGAGTTTTCGTGTATTTTGTGTGTTTCGTGGTTAAAAAAATGAGGTGCAATATGAAAAGAACTAAGAATTATGGATGCGTTGCGGTAATCATGATGGGGCTGGCAATCTCGGCGGAGGCGGCCACGGTCCGCGTTACCGGCGGCGCCTTGTTTCTCGGCAGTAAGCTGACGGCCACGAACTTTATCCTGGGCAGCGCGGCCACCTTAACTGGCAGTGGCGAAATCCGCGCGCCGGCCACGCTCTCCGGCACAGTTTCCCCAGGCACGAACACGACTGACATCGGCAACCTGTCGTTCTCCAACCTGGTGACGTTCAATTCGGCCACCTTCGTCTGTTACGCGGCCTCGGATACCAGTCTCGACCGCATCAGCGTGACGGGAACCGTCAGCGGCTCAGCCACGGTCCAAATGAGCCGCGGCGCCGGCGTCTCACCCCTTCGTCAAATTATCATCAAAGGCGGCGCGGCCAGCGACTATCATGTCTTCAGCGTAACACCCGCCGCCGAATGGGTCCTGGGCGAGGCGGGCGCGCTGGACCTGGTCGTCTCGCTCGGCCAGGCGCCGTCGGCGCCCCTGGGCATCGCGGCCTCCGACGGAACTTATGTCACCCAGATACTGATCATCTGGAGCGCAGCAAGCGGCGCAAATGGTTACCAGGTCTGGCGCAATACGCTGGACAGTTCATCTTCGGCGGTGCTCATGGGCGCGGCAGGCCAAACCAATTATGGTGACTTTGGCGCAGTCGCAGGCGTAACCTATTATTACTGGGTCAGAGGGACCAATAATCTTGGCGCGGGCTCATTCAGTTCGTCCGACTCCGGCTGGCGCGCCAGTTTCTCTTCCGGCGTCAGCGCCGACTATGACGGCGACCGCAAGGCCGATCCGGTGATTTATGATGAGGCCACTGGAACCTGGAAAGTGCGGCTTTCCGGCTCCGGATATGCCCAACTTACTACCCCCGCGGGTTGGCTTGGCGGACCCGGCTATGCCGCGGTTTCCGCGGACTATGACGGCGACCGCAAGGCTGATCCGGCCATCTACCAGGAATCAACCGGTGTCTGGATTATTCTGCCTTCTTCGCTGGGTTACACACCAGCTTATACCCTGTGGCAGACTCTTGGCGGACCGGGCTATAGCGGCATTCCCGCGGACTTTGATGGCGACCTCAAAGCCGATCCCGCCATTTACGAGCGCAGCCAGGGCGACTGGCAAGTGCTGATCTCATCGTTTGGTTACTATGCTGTCGCCGCGCCACTTGGCTGGCTGGGCGGCAGCAATTACTTGGCCGTGGCGGGGATTTATAACGACGATAGCTCTGCTGACCCCGCCGTCTATGGCACAACCACCGGCGACTGGCTCTTCAGGTTTTCCAGCGCCTACGATCCGATCCAAACCTATGGGAACGCGCTGGGCGATGGCGGAACCGGCTACATCCCCGTTCCGGCCGATTACGACGGTGATGGCAAGACCGATCCGGCCGTCCGCAGCGAAACCGGCGACGAATGGCGTGTGCTGCTCTCGGACAGCGGCTACGCGCTACAGTCGTTCTCGATTCCGTTTGAATAAGGTCCGCTCGCGCTATACAGAGCGTCATAAGTAACGCAGCATGATTTCTTGGTAGGGACGGCTCGCCGAGCCGTCCGCGGCGCTTTCGGCGAAAGCGCCCTACCATGTGATACTATGGCATTATTGTCGCAATGTATAAAGGCCGCGGTAGCGATCATTACAGTTTCCAGCCCGCTCGGCGCGCCGGCCAATCGGCGGCCGTGGCACCCAACAATTCACCCCAAGTCTCAAGGGCGCGCTGCAGTGCCAGGGCCCGGTGAGAAATCCGGTTCTTGAGCGCGGGATCCATCTGCGCAAAAGTCTGCTCGTAGTTGTCAGGCACAAAGACCGG
>JACPGM010000002.1:3427-6842 GCA_016188985.1 Lentisphaerota bacterium
AGGATCCGGCCCCGGCATACGCCTTCCACCATCTGCGCGCGTCCGCTCGGACTGGCCAGAACTATAACGCAGACAAACCGCGCCGAGCGCCGCGCCTCCAGTTCCAGGAGCTTTAAGAGCTTGGCATTATTGGCGGCGTAGCCCGCCCGCAACGCTGTCGCGTAGCGACTGCAGGCCGGGTTCACCGGCTCTCCTGCCCGCAATGCTACGCACCCGCCTGCATCGCCTGTGGCGAAGCCACTGCGGGCAGGTAGCGTTGCAGGCGGGCCGGCAAACCGCGCCGAATGGACCCCCGGCGCGCCGTTCAATGCTTCGACCTCCAGCCCGGAATCGTCCGCCAAAGTCCAGAGTTTGCTGCACAAGGCCAGCGAAACCGCTTTCTTGACGGCATTAGCTTGAAAGCTCTGGCCATCCTCGACTACTTCGGGAAGTCCTTCAACCTCGTTGGCGCCTATGATTTCCAACCCCGGCAGGTTTAAGATCGCTCGAATTTCCCTGAGCTTGTGCGGATTACGGCTGGCAATCAGCAGTTTCATGGCTAATACACAGTGTTCTGGGTTCAGTGTTCGGGGTTCGGAGGAGCATGACCAATGAACGGCGAGTAGGGCAAACCATAGGAATATTGTGACTGCTCAGGTAAGCAAGAAATGGAACTACGAAACACGCGAAAGGCGCTAAAAACAGGAATGGACTTTGTATTCAAATTTCGTGTATTTTCCGCCAGAGGCGGATCTGCCTCAGGCATGACGCGCATTTCGTAGTTAATTGTTTTCTCAGATAGCTGAGTAGTTACGGAATATTTGCCTTCCCGAACACCTCCTGGTCGTCACGTTTCATGACGACAAAGTGATTGACAGACCAGACCTCGGTCGGCAGTATTTGACCCTGTTTGATGTCAAACGGAAGAACAAAAGCTGGTGCACGGGGCGGGAGTTGAACCCGCACGTCATTGCTGACATTAGCCCCTCAAACTAACGCGTCTGCCATTCCGCCACCCGTGCTTCTGATCATTTACAGAAACGTGCTATCAACTATAAAACGCCGCCGCTAAAGAGCAAGGAAGAATATGGCCAATAACTTTGACCAGCCTCAGCCGGCTGCTCCCCCCAGGGAATCGGCGCGCGAAGAGCTTTGCCAACTCCTCGAGCAGGCGCTCTCCGCCGAGCGCCGGCGCTGGCGCCGCGACTACGTTCGCCTGGCCGGTTTTTTCCTGCTGTTGTTTTTAGCTTTCCTCGTCGGCGGCAGCGTGCTGGCCCACCGGCTGCTCGCCCAACTGCGTCTCGAACGGCAAATATCACAATATTCAGCCACCGGGCGCCAAGGCATTCCCGCCGCAAGTTATCATCTGCCCCCGTTGGCGCCGGACCAGACCGAGGCGTTGCCACTCGCGCCGGACGCCGCCACCACTGCCAAGCAAGCTGCCATTCAGCGGCTCCTGACCGATCTCGAAGCCAAAACGCAATCGCTGACCAACCTGCTGGCTTCCGGCAATGTCCAAACCAAAGAGCTGCTCAAGAGCCGGGAAGGCGAACTACGCGAGTTGCACCAGCATCTGGATGCGGTGCAGCGCCAACTGATGAATGCGTCTCAAGCGGAAGCAACGGCAAGCGCAAAACAATTCACCGCGCCCTGAATCAGGCGGCAGACGCCGCAACGGTTTCAGGTAGCCGCGGCGGTGACGCCGCCCGCCTGCAGCGCTTTGAGCGCAGCGATTGCGGGCAGGTGGCCATCGAAAGAATCCACGCCTTCACAGGCGCGGCTACGAAAGATTGTTCGCGGGAGCCGGATCCGCCAAAGGCGGAAAATTAAATCACCATGACCGTCCCTACCCCACCCGCCGCGGCCCCGGAAGAAACCATCACTGGCATCGTTGACCATATCGTCTACCGCGCCGAAGAATCCGGTTATACCGTCTGCGTCCTCAAGGTTGATGGCCACGCGGAAGACATGACCGTGGTGGGCACCTGCGCCGCTATCTGGGAAGGCGAAAGCCTCGAAGTCCAGGGACGCTGGGAACGCCACAAAACGCACGGGCTGCAGTTCAACGCCCGCAAGATGATTTGCATTGAGCCCAAGTCCGCCAGGGGCATTGAAAAATATCTGGCCAGCGGCCTGATTGCCGGCATTGGCCCGGTCTTGGCCGCGCGGCTGGTAAAGAAATTTGGCGAGGATACCCTGCGGATCATCGAACGCGAATCCGCGCGGCTGGAAGCGGTGGAAGGGATCGGCAAAAAGCGGCGGGAGCAGATCAAGGCCGCCTGGAACGAACAGAAAGCCGTGCGCGATATTATGATTTTCCTGCATGGCCACGGGGTCGGCACGGCGCAGGCGATCCGGATTTACCGCGTCTATGGGGATGACGCCATCGCCCTCGTCCGCGCCAACCCCTACCGGCTGGCGGCGGATATCTGGGGCATCGGCTTTAAGACGGCCGATAAAATCGCCATGGAGCTTGGCATCCCGCCGCAATCGGTGCTGCGCGCCCAGGCCGGTATCATTTACACGTTGCAAACGCTGAAGGAAGAAGGCCATTGCTACTGTCCCCGCGAGGAATTACTGGCTAACGCCGAGCGTCTGCTGACCATTTCGCGCGCCGTGCTGGAGGAAGCCCTGGCGCTTGAACTTGGGCATCAGACGCTGATCGAGGAAGAAAACGCCATCTACCTGGCCGCGCTCTATTATGCCGAAACCGGAATTGCCGAGCAACTCGCGCGCCTGCTGAAAACCCCGCCGCGCTGGCTGCCGGCCGATACCGCCAAAGCCATTGCCTGGGCCGCCGGCCGGATGCGCATTACTTTCGCCACCGGCCAGGCCGAGGCGCTTTCCCTGGCGCTGACTAAGAAAGTGTGCATCATCACCGGCGGCCCCGGAGTCGGCAAGACCACCATTATCCGGGCGCTGGTGGATATGTTTTCCGCCAAGCGCCTGAAGGTCTGCCTGGCGGCGCCGACGGGGCGGGCTGCCAAACGCATGGAAGAGGCAACGGGCCATCAAGCCATGACTATTCACCGCTTGTTGAAGTTCACGCCGGGCACGGGCCGCTTTGCGCACGACCAGGCGCATCCGCTGAGCGGCGATGTGTTTATCCTGGACGAAGTCTCGATGATTGATGTCGAGCTGATGCTGACCTTCCTGCTGGCCATCCCCTCCGCGGGCCGGCTGGTCCTGGTGGGGGATGCCGATCAGTTGCCCAGCGTCGGGCCGGGCAATGTGCTGCGGGACATGCTCGTTTCCGGCGCGCTGCCGGCGGTCAAGTTGGACGTAATTTTCCGGCAGAGCGCCCAAAGCTGGATTGTGCACAATGCCCACCGGGTCAATACGGGCCTTTTTTTGGAAACGCCGCCCGAGCGCGGCGACTCCGATTTTTATTTTATGGACGAGAACGATCCGGAAAAGGTAATCTCCACGGCCAATG